>CAJKQK010000046.1 GCA_905202055.1 uncultured Oxalobacter sp. | reverse complement strand
CGGAGGCGACTCCAAATTCCTGAGAGCCTTGCAAGGGACATTAAAGGAATACCAGTGGCAAGTGCGCCATGAAACCCATAACCATCGACAGGATCATTGAAGCGAACAATCCGGAAAAGACCCTGCAAAACGTGACGGATTACCTGTACCAGAACCCCGGAAACCTGATCATCAAAATACCGCTGAAAGTCCTCCCGGGTCGTCCGGTTCTGTATGAACATGTCCGAAAAAAACGGTAAAAAGAATTGAACGGGCTTTTGGCGGTTTTTTTTCTTGTATTGGCGCTATATTACTGAAAGTAATTTTGCGCTGTCCCGTTAATTTTGCGATTTTTTCCAGTCGTTATATTATGGGTTCACTGGCAGGGTGACTTTATGAAGATTACCCTGTTTCCCGACTGTTTTACCTGTTCCGGAACAGCCTGTTTACCCGTCATGGTTCCGAAAACATCTCTTACTGGATTCTGGTATGTCCGGCTTTGAAATTTGGGGTCTTGCCCTCGGTCTGGCGATGGACGGTTTTGCCGTCTCCATTGCCAGCGGGGTTTCCCTTCAGCGGGTTCAGTGGCGTCCCATTTTGATGATCGCGCTGTCTTTCTGCTTTTTCCAGATCGTCAATCCACTTATTGGCTGGCTGGGGGCGTTTCATTTTCGTGGCCTGATCGACAATGTGGATCACTGGATCGCTTTTGCGATTCTGGCTTTTCTGGGCATTCGCATGCTTCGTGAATCGTTCAAGGTCAGGGAAGAGGGGGAAAGCAGGCCCTTTGACGCGAGCAACCCGAAGTTCGTTTTCGGGATGGCGCTGGCGACCAGTCTGGACGCTCTGGCGGTCGGCATGACGTTTGCCTTTATGGGCATGAGCACCCTGCATTCCATGATTTATCCCGTCCTTGTCATCGGTTTGGTGACGCTCGTTTTGTCGTTTACCGGCGTATTGGTCGGCATCCGCTTCGGCAAGCATGTCACGAAACGGATCCGTGCCGATCTGTGGGGTGGCCTCATTCTGATCGTTATCGGTATCAAGGTGCTTTATTCGAGCGTTCCGTTTTGAAGGGATCGCATTCCTCTGTGTTCATGATTCATAAAAAAACCTCTGGCATGCCGGAGGTTTTTTTTCAGGGCCATGATTTGCCTGTTCTCAGAAGGCGATGCTAAAGCGGACTTGCAGGGCATGATCTTTGATCTGGTTGCCGAACGCGCCTTCGTAGCCCAGTTGCAGGTTCATGTTTTTCTGCGGCTCGATCTGTGCTCCGATGCCGATCAGGGCGCTGTTGCGGTTGTTTTGCACACCTTTGATATTGTAGGTTCGGCTTCCCGTAAAGTTCAGGTCGGTATCCGGTTCCACGCTGCCATAGCGATGCTGCCAGCCAAGGTCGGCGTACAGGCGGCTATTGGTGCCGAGAGCGTGTTCTCCGCGAACACCCAGCGTCGATCCGAGGGCGTTGTCATTGCTGCTGTGTCCGTGCAACCGGGCATCATTTCCCTTTTCGGTGAAACTGTCCGTATGGATGCGCTGCCATGTCAGTTGGGCATATGGCGTGACACTGGTTTTTTCCGTCAATTCGAAACGGTGGCTGCCTTCGGCGAAAAGCTGGATCATGCCCGCATCGTATTTGGCGGTGTTTTGGGACTGGAGGTTACCGACGGAAACGTTCCGTTCGGTATCGATCCGGTACCAGCTGTAGCCCGCGCCGCCTTTGAGGTCGATCCAGCCTGCCCGGGTTTGCCCGTATCCCATCAAATGGATGGCGTTGACGTCGGAGGTTGAATTGCGCACGCCTCCGGCGGAAAGCCGGGTATGTTCGTATCCGATCGCTGCGCCGAGGGTGTTTTTGCCGTCCCGGACAATATCCGAGCCGAGCATGAGGCCGAATCCCCTGTTGTCCAGCCGGGTGGCGTTGCCGTCGTCTTTCAGGTGTCCATCGTGGCCCCAGACATTTGTCCAGACGAGGCGGTTCGCTTCGGGCGTTTCCAACAAGACGTTGTTCAGGTGGTTGAAGACACTATCTCTTGCGTAACGGCTGTTTTCCAGGAGGGCGCTCTTGGTGCTGGCGTGGATTTCGCCGGAAAGGTTGTCGAAGGAGTGGATGGCATCGGCCTTGTCCATGCTGACGATCTGGTCGTAGACAGGATTGCCTGCGCCGAGGCTTTCCACGCCATAACCGGTGTTTCGCTGGTTGTAGGTGTAGCCGACGTCATCGAAACCGGTATTGTTACGGGTCATGATGAGCCTGACCTGGTCGGGGTTGCTGTAATCGACCGTATGGTTCAGGAAGGCCAGATCGGACGTGACGTTGGTGAAGGTTCCTGTCACGCCATGGGTGGTGTCGATGATCGTGTAAGTCGTACTGGCTTTCCATTCTCCGGGGGCGGCGTGAATGGCGAGGTTGCTGCCATTGTCGATCAGGACGGTTCCGGTGCCCAGTGTATTGCTGGCGACCAGTTTGTTATGATTGCCGTCATCGTTGATTCCGGTGTCGAATGTGGAGCCGTTTTTGAAATGGATGCTCCCCAGTGTGAGGGTCCCGTCGGCACTGCCGTTGCCGGGCCGGACGGTTCCGCCGTTGTTGACGGTGACGGCACCGGCGATTTGTCCGAAGCCGCCGAGGAAACCGCCATTGACGTCAACGGGGCCCTGGATGCTGGCGCTGCTGTCGGCTGCCGTGCCGCCGATATAGAGGATGCCTGAGGACAGGGTCGTCCCGCCGGTATAGGTGTTGGTATTGTTCAGGGTAAGGGTGTTCGTTCCCGTCTTGACGAGATCGCCGGTTCCGGCAATGGGCACACTGATGGTGCTGTCCATGTTCTGGTTCAGCAGCAGGGTTCCGTTGTTGGTAATGAGCTGGCCACCGATGGTGGCGGCACCATTGATTTGCGTAGTGCCATTGATGATTCCGCCGGAAGAAACGCTGATGTTTCCGCCTTCCGCTATCGTATCGGTGGCGGTGCCTCCGGACTCGATATCAATTTCGCCTGCATAGGCTGTCGTGTTGTGTGCCGTTCCTCCACTGGCAATCGTCTGTTTGCCGGCGTTCAGGGTGGTATCGGCCGCTTCCCCATGAATGACCTGCCAGCCGCCATCGACGACGGTCGCACTGGTGGCACCTCCACTGAATACGTACTGGTTCCCGCCTGAACTGACTGTTGTGGCACTGGCTGTTCCGCCATCATAGACATTCTGCAATCCACCGGACGATATCCGGGTATTGTTTGCCGTTCCGCTGACGGATTGCTGGCCGCCCGAAATGATGTCTGTATCGCTGGCCATGCCGCCACTCTGGATCATCTGGTGGCCGCCGTTGTTGATCAGGGTGCTGTTGGCCGTTCCGTCAACCGATTGATAGCCGCCGCTATTGATGGTGGTGTCGGTAGCGGTTCCCGCCACCAGCTGTTGTCCCCCCGAATTGACCGTCGTGACACTGGCGCTGCCACCCGCGGAGACGTTCTGGGTGCCGCTGTTGTTGATGACCGTGCTGGTCGCCAGAGCGCCGTTCAAAACGTTTTGCACACCTGCGCTGTTGATTGTGGTGTCGTTGGCGGTGCCCCCGGAATTGACGGTTTGCATTCCGCCATTGATGGTGGTCGCGCTGGCCAAGCCTCCGGTTAATATGGTCTGGCTGCCTGCCTGGCCGATGTCGCTTTCGTTGGCTGTCCCGCCGCTGGAAATGAATTGTCTGGCGCCACTGTTGACCGTGGTGTCGTTGGCGATCCCGCCATTGTTGACAGACTGGATCGCGCCGGAATTCAGAATCGTTGTGTTGGCCGTTCCTTCAATGGTTTGCGAGCCCATGTCAATCGTCGTGTTCGTGGCAATGCCGCCGGCACCGATCCTCTGGGACCCTGAATTGATGACCGTGTCAACGGTACGGCCCCCGCTGATGATGGATTGATAGCCGTTACCGGTAATGGTTGTGCTGTTGGCTATCCCCGTCGTATAGACGTATTGTGTACCGCCGCTGACGGTCGTGCTGGTGGCGGTGCCGTTGATGGTTTGTATGCCACCGGTGTTGACGGTCGTGTTATTGAGTATGGCGCCGCTGTAGCTGTATTGTTGTCCGCTATTGTTGATAATGACGTTTTCGGCAACGGCTCCTCCATACACATGCTGTCCCCCGCCGTTGATGACGGTATCGGTGGACGAACCGCCATAGACCATCTGGTACCCTGAATTGATGGTGGTATTCGTGGCGATGCCGCCGGAGAATATGTGTTGCGTTCCCTGATTGATGGTCGTGCTGTTGGCTGTCCCGGAAAGGTTCTGGGAACCGGACAGGTTCAGGGTCGTGTTGTCGGTACTGGCACCGGAAGTGACGGTCTGTTTGCCGCCGGAATTGACGGTGGTTGTCCCCGCACTCCCTCCACTGGAAACGATTTGTTCGCCACTGTTATTGACAGTGGTGGAGGTGGCGTTGCCGCCATTGAACACGGTTTGTGTTCCGCCTGCATTGATCGTGGTACTGTTGGCGGACGCCCCGTTCTGGACATACTGGTTGCCCGCATTGTTGATTTCGGTGTTTTCCGCAAGGCCGCTGTTGAATATCCATTGCGTTGCGCCGGAATTGATCGTGGTGTTGGTGGCTGTTCCGGAAAGGTTCTGCCTGCCATTCACACTCAGGATCGTATCGCTGGCGCTGCCCCCACGCTCGATCGTCTGGTTGGCGTTGATGACGCTGGTATGGCTGGTGACGCCGCCACTGGAAACCGTCTGGTCTGCACCGGCAGACAGGGTGGTGCTGGTGGCGATGCCGCCGGAACTGACGGTCTGGGCGGCTCCTGCACCGGTGAGACTCGTATTGCCGGCCGTTCCACCGGAATTGATTTTCTGGATTCCGCCACTATTGACCACCGTACTGTTGGCCGTTCCCCATACGCCCTGTTCGCCGTTACTGTTGATAGTGGCGCTGTAGGCGGTTCCTCCGATAGCGATATACTGGTAACCGCCACTGTTGAAGGTACCTCCCTGTGCCGTGCCATAAACAGCCTGTTGTCCGCGCAGTCCGCCGGTCGATCCATAGATGCCACCGGCAACGGTATCATAAGCGATTGCACCGGCTGAAACGGTTTGCAGGCCGCCTGAACTGACGATGGTACCGCTGGTCCGGCCGCCCGAGTCGACATATTGCCGTCCACCGGACGATACATTGGCGTTGTTGGCGCTCCCGGCGACTGTCTGGATGCCGGATGAGGCGATGGAGGTATCGTTGGCGACACCCCCCGAGTAGACATATTGTGAGGCTGCGCCGTTGATAGTGGTCTGGCCGGCCGAGGCGCCGCTCGAGACACGCTGTATTCCGCCGGTGATGGTTGTGCCACTGGCTGTCGCACCGCTATTGAGATTCTGAGTGCCTGCCGAATTGATGACGGCGCTGGTGGCGGTGCCTCCGCTATTGACGGTTTGCTGGCCACCATAGATCAGGGAACCACTGGTAGCGCCGCCACTTGCGACGGTCTGTGTCCCTCCGGAATGGATCGTGACGTCTTGGGTGGTGCCGTTGACAACCTGGGAACCACCCGAGTTAATGGCACCGCTGTTGGCCACGCCGCCAGCAAAAATGGTTTGCACGCCGCCATTCACGGTGGTGTCATTGGCTGTGCCGAAAACCCGGTCCTGCCCCCCGTTTACGACCGTCCCGCTATCGGTGCCTCCGATATTGATCTGGTAAAAACCTCCTGTATTCACCTGGGTACCCGAGGCAACGGCCCCATTATTGACAAACAGGGTTCCGCCGGTGTTCACGGTGGTGCTGTTGGCGACACCGCCGGTGCTGACTCCCTGTGTGCCGTTGCCGTTGACGATGGTGCCGTTGGTGACGCCGCCGTCAAGAACGGTCTGCGAACCGCTGGAGTTGACCGTCGTGCTGTTGGCAATGCCGCCGGAGAGGACGCTCTGGCTTTCGCCTGCATTGAGCGTCTCGTTATTGACCGTCGTACCGGAAACGCTGGGCGTGTAGGCATGGGCGAGTGGCATTAGCTGGCTGTGCAGTGTCAGCAGCATCATGGCGGCGACGACATTTTTTTTCGCCTTGCCATTGCCTTTCGTGCGGCCTTTCGCCAGCTCGGAGACGGCTGTCCAGCTTTGGGTTCTTTCATTCCAGACGGTACGGTGATTGCGGTTCATTCATTGCCTCTTGGTAATTCGTGCACGTTTCCTGCAAGTAATTGATATTACTTAAAGTTATGCATTATATTACTTTTAATAATAGTGTGCTTGTGCTGGAAAATATCCGTGCGGGGCTGGCACATGTTGAAATAATGATGCCCGGAAGAAAGACTCCCTTGCGTTGGCACAATGGCAATACAGGAGTGTGGAGGGGACAGACGGATGTTTTGATTTTTCAGAAGAAAACCATCCGGTCCACACGATGGGGCCGGTCAGGGTATTTCCGCAGGTGAGCGGGTCGTGGAGTATGTCGCCGGGGCGTCCCTTGACCGGTTTCAGTTCTGCCTTGATGGTTTTGTTTTCTTTTCCGGCTCCATCGTAGCGTTGTCCGGCGTAATCGTTACCCGGGGTGATGATGGTTTTTTGCGTTCGGGATGCAGACAGTTTCAGGCCGTTGTCCCGTGTCGGTGGCAGACAGGCCGGTACGGCTGGCTCCGTTGGTGATGATGGCGGCGTTTTTGGTGATAAGGCTGCCGTGACTGGTGCCGATATACCTGTGCCGTTCGCGTCATGGACGGTGACGGTGCGGCGGTTGCCGACCCGCCCCGTGCAGGATGCATCGCCGAAGGTAACGCTCAGGTTGTCATGATGGAGGTGGGAGCGTCTGACAGTGTCGGCAACAAGAGAATCGTCAGCACGACTCGCCCGTCTTGTCAGGACAATGGACGTGCAAGGCAGGTGACATGTTTGGCGAAGCGGCATGATGGCGTTTTCCAACTGAAAAAGGCCGGATAAAATCCGGCCGTCAAGTTGCTGTTGCTGGTTTTCTGAAAAAAAGCTTATCTTATTTTTTTCAACAGTGCTTTGGCCTGGACACTGCCGGCCTTGGCGGCGGCGTTCAGATATTGTTTGGCCATCATGGAGTTTTGTTCGACGCCCAGTGCGTAGTAATACATGCGGCCGATATAGTTCATGGCGGCTGCATCGCCATTGACGGCGGCTTTGGCGTACCAGTTTTTGGCGGTGTCGTAGTCCTGTTTGACGCCACCGACGCCGTAGTAGTACAGGCTGCCAAGAGCGGTTTGTGCCTGTGCGTCACCGGCTGCGGCTTTCTGTTCGACGGTGTTTTTGTAATCCGCCCAGGTCTTGCCGGTCGCCAGTTTCGGATTGCCCATGGCTTTCAGGTTGTCGTAGGCCCACTGGTCACCCTGCCTTGCGGCCCTGTTATACCACTGGGCGGCAGTTGCCATGTCTTTGGTGGTGCCGAAGCCATGCTGGTACATGATGCCCAGATAGGTTTGTGCCTGATCGTTACCGGCTTTGGCCAGCGGGGTGAAGCAGGGGATTGCCTGGGTGTACTGGCTCTGGTTGTAGTAGCCGATACACTGGTTCAGTCTGGAGTAGGTATCGTCGACTTTTTTGGCAGCGCTGGCGTTGCCGGCGACGAAAGCGGACATCAGGGCGATGGAGCAGCCCAGCAGGGTTTTCTGAAAAGTTTTGTTTGCCATTTTATTTCCCGTTAAAAAAGAAGTGAAAGAAAATTTCCTTTAAGGATGTGTTTTCTGCAGAATAAAATTAACGGATGGGCAATGTTCTGATAAATGTTGAGTGTTGTTCAAAAAATCGGGAAAGGTGTTGCCGATATGCGGGATTTGTGGTTCGACGAATAGTGCTTTTGCCGCCATGTCAGGCGTCGCCTGTGGTTCAAGGTTTTTTTTCAGACAGGAAAACAGCCGGTTTTTACGCGCTGGTGAGGGCTTTTTCTTCGGTTTCTGGTTGAGGGATATTGATTTTCCTGCGCCAGTACCCGAGCTGTTCTTCATCGGCCTTGTCTTTATGAAAGCCTTTTTCTGTCCGGTTTTTTTATCGGCTCATGATCAGGCCGGTTCGTGAGGGAGATGATTCAGCTCTTTTTTTGCCAGTGGAATGAATGATTGTCAGTTATGTAACTTCTTTTTATTTCATGGAACGTTTAGAATGGTTTCAGATTATATCTTTCTGGAAACATATTTCTATTGTGGCGATCGGGGTTGAATCAGAACTGGGGCATTTATCATGAAAACCGTAACGGAAAACCAGTTGTTCGGCAATCCGGATTGGGTGCGCGATGTATTGAATACCAGCAATACCGGGCTCTGGTCGATTTGTGTCGATACGGGGACGGGTGCCGGCCGGATGTATGCAAGCGACGTGATGCTTGAGTTGCTCGGGCTTGACGATCATCCTTCGGCCGGGGAATGTTATGCACACTGGCTGTCACGCATCGATGCGGGTGCGATGGATTATGTCCAGACGAGCGTGGCGAAGATGCTCGAAACCGGCCAGTTTACCGAAGTCCGGTATCTCTGGCATCACCCGAAGTGGGGCGATATTTATATCCGTTGCGGCGGCAAGGTGTACCGGCGCGATGGCAGTGAAATCGAATTGCGCGGGTATCACCAGAATATCAGTGAACTGTTGGAGCTGAAAGAAGAAAATCTTCAGAAAAAACAGCAACTGATCGAAGTCGAAAAAGAGAAAAACCGCTATAACTCGCTGTTCGAGTCGGTGATGTGCGGGATCGTCCAGTACCGGCTTGCCGAAAACGGCAATGTGGTTTTCAAGAATGCCAATCATGAAGCGATCCGTATTTTCGGTTACGGGCCGGAGGAATTCTGGAACAAAAGGGAATGGCATTTCCCGTCGCTGGTCGCCCCGGAAGACTGGACGCAGGTGTCCGGGGAAATGGCCGGGCTGCAAAAGGTGGGAGACAAGTCCCATTTCGAATACCGTTTGCTGAAAAAAGACGGGACGCCCTGCTGGGTTATCGGTTGTGCCGAAATCATTCTGGATGTGGACGGCGAAACGGTTTTCCAGAGCGTTTTCCTCGATATCGACGACAGCAAGAAAGCGGAGATCGAACGGGCGATGCTGGCCGAGCAGGTTCAGGCCAGTAACGAACTTTTGCGTATTTCACTCGAACATACCCGCACAAGCGAGTTTTACTATTATCCGGAAAAGAGGCTGCTTGTCGTTCCGGAGCGCTCGCAGAGGCTGTACCACTGCAAGGCGCGGTACGAAAATATGCCGGAGGGTTTTGCGGAGGATTTTGTCGATCCCGTCAGCCGTGCCGGTTTCGTGAAGATGTACGAACGGATTCATCGCAATGGGAAAACGTCTTCCTGCGAGCTGAAGGTCAGGGATTCGGATGTCTGGACCCGCACGACGTTGTCCACGGTGACGGTGAAAGACGGGAAACCGGTTTTCGTCGTCGGGGTGGTCGAGGATATCACCAAGGAAAAGAATATCGAACTGGAAAACATCCAGTTGCACGCCATTTACGATTACATCATGAATAACGATTACGATCTGATGAGCGTGGGGGATGTGGACAGGAACGTGTATTCGATGCGTTTTTCGGATAATGTCGACAAGAGGGGGATGCCTCTGTCCGGCAATCTGTTCGAAGGCTATGCCGGATTTATTGAAAAATTCGTCCATCCGGATGAGCGCAGCCGGGTTGCCGAAGAATGCGATCTGCAACGTCTGATGAAGGAACTGGAGAGGGAAGGCGGGAGTTATTCTTTTTACTACCGTTCCACGGATGACCCACCCCGTTTCAAGGAAGGCAAGATCAGTTATTTCAATGGCTTCAGGGACCGCATGCTGTTGACGGTGCGGGATGTTCACGACATGCGTGTGAGGGAGGAAAGGGTTCGCCAGACGTTGACGGATGCATTGATGGTCGCGGAAAAGGCCAATATGGCGAAATCGGATTTCCTCTCGAAGATGTCGCATGACATGCGTACACCGATGAACGGAATTATCGGCCTTGCGATGATTGCGGAAAAATATCGTCACGATCCCGTGCGCATGAAAGAATATTTTTCCAAGATCACCGTGGCATCTCACCACTTGCTTGGCCTGATCAATGATGTGCTGGATATGTCGAAGATCGATTCGGGCAAGATTGTGCTGGTTACGGAGCGGTTCAATCTGGTGTCGCTGGTGAAAGATGTGGTCGATATCGTGATGCCGGATTTGAAGTCGCGAAAGCATGCCGTGCGGATGTCCGTGGCTTCCGGCGTCCACGAAAGGGTGGAAGGGGACCAGCTTCGCCTCCAGCAGGTGTTCATGAATATCCTGTCCAATGCGGTCAAGTTCACGCCGCCGGGCGGTCATATCGGGATCGACGTGTCCGAGTCGCCTTCCCCGTTTGCCGGTTACGGCTGCTATCGTCTCGTTTTTTCGGACGACGGGATCGGTATGTCGAAAGAATACCTGAAGAAGATTTTCGTGCCGTTCGAACGGGAAGACAACAGCATGACGTCCAAGATTTCCGGCACCGGTCTGGGAATGCCGATTTCCAAGGCGATTGTCGAGATGATGAACGGCTCGTTCGATGTCAAAAGTGAACGGGGCGTCGGTTCGACGTTCACGGTAACCGTCCATCTGAAGCATCAGCCTGCCGGGGCGGACATCGATACCGGTTTTTTGAGGGGCCGGCCGGTTCTGGTCGTGGACGATGACGCCGGACGCGGCCGGGAAACGGTTGCCATGTTGAACGGACTGGGTGTCGTGGCGAAGCAGATCGATACCGCACGCCGTGCGCTTGGCCGTATCCTGGATGCGGACGAGTCGGATCATCCCTATTACGCCGTTCTCATGAATGACGGTATTTTCGATATGGAACCGTCAGAATTCGCCCGCCGTATCCGTTTGCGTGAAAAACATCCGCTCGTGCTGGTGCTGTGTTCGGACGATCCGGAGGGCGTTATCCGGGTTCCGGAAGTCGATGCGGTGCTTTCATGGCCGCTGGAAAAAGCTGCTCTGGTTTCCACCCTGGCGGCGTTGCACGATGAACCGGAAAACGAACCCGGCGTGTCGCAGAGAACGGATTTTACCGGCAGGCGGATTTTGCTGGTTGAGGACAATGAGCTGAATCTGGAAATCGCGGCCGAGATCCTGAAGATGACGGAGGCGACGGTCGAGACGGCCGAGGATGGTGCCGAGGCGGTGGCGATGGTCGACCAATCACCGGAAGGACATTACGACATGGTGCTGATGGATATCCAGATGCCGGTGATGGATGGCTATGCCGCGACGCATCATATCCGCGAATTGCCGCGTCACGATGTGTCGGCGCTCCCGATTGTCGCCATGACGGCGAACGCGTTTCCGGAAGATGTCAAAAAGGCGCTCGATGCCGGCATGAACGGGCATATCGCCAAACCGGTTGATTTGTCTGTCCTGTATCAGGTCCTGAACCGCTGGCTCAAATGAGAAAACCGGCCTTTTGAAGGGCCGGTTTTTTTATGCCGGAGGCGGGATGTTACTGCAACGGGTCATCATCGCCGTCTTCCATGTCCGTCTGGCGGAACTGTCCCGTTTCGTCCCGGTACCAGGCTGTCCCGTAGGGGGCGTTCAGCAGCGGGATGATGTCCGGATCGTAGTTGCAGACGGTGTTCAGTGAATAGATGCCTGCCTTGTCCGGGTCCATCATGTAGTCGGAAGACTCGTCACCGGCAGTGAACCGCCAGCCGGAGTCCGGCATGTCCGGATCGGGCTGTTCACGGTACATGTATCCGATTTTGCTGCCGTCAACCATGATGCGGTCGGTGGCAAGGCAGCCTTCCGGCCCTTTCCAGTCTGTCAGGACGTGTTTGAGGTTCTCCCGTTTGATTTTCCAGTTCTTCCTGTCGGACGAGGTGCACACCGAGTTCCGGTTGACGTCGACGATGATGGCGTCTTCATCCAGCAGGGCGATCAGTTTGTCGGCGTCATGCGTCTGTTTGTAGTTCAGCTCGTCCTCGAAAAGCGGTACCATCTGGTAGAACCTGACTTCATCGCCGTTGGGCAGGCGGCAGGGCGTCTGTTCCCGGTCCATGAAAAACAGTCCCGGATTGATCAGCATGATGGCTGACAGCTTCGTATTGCCGGCAAACGGTTTGTCATGCGGGACGGTATGTCCCCAGCCGAGCCAGGTATCGTTGGTGATCGGCAATCTTGCCATGACCTTGAGCCAGCGCATCGGCCAGTACCATTTTTCGTCATCGTTGCCGATGTCCCAGCTGGACGGAAGACAGACCATCATTTCCGAGCGTTCCAGTTTTTTGTCTTTCAGATGGGACGGGACGTTCATGCGGTGTGCGCCCATGCCGATCGTGACGAGGGTATGGAAAGGCCTTGCGCGTGTCGGGTTGATGATGGCGATATCGACGTGTATGTCCGGTGAAAAGACTTCATGGAAAACGAAATCGTATTCGCCGAAGGTCTGGACGATGTAGTTTTCGACAGCTGTCAGTTCTTCTTCGCTGTACAGTTCGGGAAGCTGGCCGGCGGTTCCCACGTTGCCGATTCCGGAAATGGAGGCATTGGTTTCGAGCAGGGGAGAGGTATCGCCGGTCGCCTTGCAGCTCCAGATCAGGTATTGCCATGCGTCGCCATCGTCCGGGTCGAGTTCCAGTACCCGTTCGAACGCGCCTTTGGCGAGGGTTTTTTTGCCGAGGTAATATTGGGCCGCGCCCATCTGGAAATGCCAGCCGGGATCGTTTTCACCCTGATGGGTGATCGTATTCAATTGGGCGATGGCTTTTTCATGTTCGCCCAGATTGTTGTTGGCACGGGCCAGCAGAAGCGTCAGCTCGTAACCGCGTTCAGCCGGACGGATGTGATGGATTTCTTCGACGATTTTGTCGAATTCCTTTTCGGCGTGATAACGGTTCAGCCTTCCGATCAGGGCTTTTCTCGCCTGTCTGGACTCATATTGTTTCTTTTCGTGTGCCAGACGGGCAATGCGCCGGGAGCGCTCGGCAGTCGTGTCGTCGGCAGAAGTCAGATAGTGGCCGAGTACGCTTTCACTGTCCTGTCCGTTGTCGATGGCGTCTTTCAGGGTCAGGAATTCGTAATCGCCGGGAATGAGTTTCAGCCCGATTTCAATCGAATAACGTGCATCGTTTTTCTGCCCTGCATGGTATTGCATGCGGGCGAGTTGCAGCCATCCCCACGGGTAATCCGGTTCGACTTTGGTGCCTTTTTCACTGATTTTCAGGGCTTCGTCGTATTTTCCCTGATAGGCGAGCGCCACCGAATAGCGGTAATGCCAGATACCGCTATGGATGCCTTCGCGTTCGACACCCTTGAGCCATTTTTCCGCCTCGAGATAGGATTCATAGGTATCCAGATTGTTGAAGGCGTAAGCGGCCCAGAGTGCCGTTTCGAAATCTTCACGCGCGCCGTCGAGATCGGCAAGCAGGCTGATGATGCCGTTCATGCGGTTGTCATGGTCGAGCTGCATGAGGGTGGCCCGCAGGCCGTCGTTCAATACTTCCCGTTTTTCCCTGTCCGATTCAAAACCCTGTGAACGAATATGGTTCATGATTGACTCCCGGATGTGGTGACGTTTTCGATTATAGGAACCGATTGCCGTCGGTTTATTGCGATTTTTCGGGTTATCCGTTTTCTTTATTTGAGCGCAAGCGCAAAGTCATGGTTTATGAAATGTCAAAAGAACGGATGGGCTGGCGGTGGCGATGTCGAAAATATCAAGGGAAAAGGACGGTTTTTGTCCGGAAACCGGACTGTTGCGAGCGAAATTGACCTGTGACGAAACGACAGGGATTTCCTGTTCCGACATCGGCCGGCTTTGCCCTCCACTTCGTCATAAACCGTAAACGGTTTATAATAGCCATATATGATTAATCAGAAAAAAGGGTATGTATGCCTGATGATGAATATGGCTTGAACGGAAATACGTATTTTGACAGGACAGGTGATACAAGAAGAAAGCGTAAAAAAAACCCGTATGAAAACCCGCTGGGTCTTTCAGATGAAACGCCCGGCATTATCCGTGACACAGAAGAAACCCTGCGCCAGAGTCAAGAGACCGACAACGGTATTGGTGAAGCAGCAAAACGAATAGCCAGGCCTGTGCCTGTCGTCAAAATACCCGATCCCGTCATCCTGCCCCAGCCCCAAACAGAAATCCCTCCTGAACAGACCCATACCGACCGTCAGAACCGTTCCGGGAATACCTTTGGCTACGGAACGAAAAGCGTCGATATCCGTCCGACAGAAGGAGAGAAAAGAGAAAAAAGCTACGAAGACAGCCTGAAAATCGATGGAGGCAACGAAGGCTATACTCTTCCTCCCATCCAGCCCTCGACAAAAAATGCGGAGAGCTACCCCGGAGAAAAGGAAAAGCTGGCCGAACACAGCGCCAACGAAAGCTTTACCATCGGAAATAAAAGCAGTGCACAAGAAGAATACGAAAGGCGTGTAGAAGAAACCGCCGCCTTTCTGGAACGGTTCTTCAAAGGAAACGAAAAAGAAGAGCGTTTTGCCAACGGGCTTCCTGCGCCGGGAGAAGAACACAAAAGCATGCTCGGGATGTACATGGGAGCCAAAAGCAAGAGTGACCATGCCATGCAGGGAGATTGGGGCAAAACCGTCCGGAACCTGAATGGCTCCAGCTTCGGGCAGGGGGTGATGGATGTTTATCACGGTGGGGCGCGGGGAATGTACGAACTGGGCAATGAGGGCCTGACCATTCTGGGCGAAATGAACAAACCTGAACCTTTCGTCCTGTTCCCGTATCCGACCACACCGTACGCCCTTCTGGACAGACTGCAACAGAATTTCCCGGAAGACAAGAAACTAGATAGCCGCTACGAACTGTACAAAATGAAAAAAACCCTGAGAGCCGGAGCGGAAGAACACAGACAGGCCCAGAGCGATGATTATAAAGATGCCGGATGGACAGCCAATCAGGGATATCTGGGCGTCAAGGGAGCGGGAGAATTTGCCAGAGACCTGCCGGCCATACTCATGGCGGGAAACATCCTGAGGTCAGCCGGAAAAGGCTGGACAACCTTGTATAGCGCTATTGAAGGAGGGGTAGGCGAACTGACAGAACATTACGATAAGGAAGTGGACAAATACATGAAGATGCCGCAACAGGAAATGGCACGGTATCCGGAATACGTACAGGCCAAACGGGAAGGAAAAAGTGAGGAACAGGCGCGATTTCGCGCAGCCGATCCGAGAGCGAAAAGAGGCGCGTTGATCTCCCTTTTTACCGGTGTGATCAAAGGCATGATGAAACATGGGGTAAATCACCTGACCGGATCGGGAACGGATGGTATTCTCACGAGGTTCGTTCAGGATTTTCTGGGCGGGAGAGGGGTTGATGAAATTATGGAGAAATCATCTAAAAAACTGATAAATATTTATAAAGACTATAAAAGCGATTAGAATTATTCAATCCAATAGCAATAAAAAAAAATAAATCGATTCATTCAATTTGTGATAATGATGAATAAAATATTTCAGGTTTTTTATATCGTAATTCTTTCTTTTTTTATTAGTTCCTGCCATGAATCAAACAACAGAATTTTAGAAAATAATGGTGTCAATCTCTATAAGGCAAAGCAATATGAAATGGCATTGCCTTTACTTGAAAAGGCTGCCAATGCAGGAGATCCTCAGGCGCCATTCTATCTCGGCATAATGTTCGATGAAGGATCAGGAGTAATCAAAGACCAGAAAAAATCATTTGAATGGTTTGAAAAAGCGGCAAAAAATGGCAACACTGACGCGTTTTTTGTTATTGGCAGTCGGTATTTATATGGTTCCGGTGTTGAAAAAGATTATAAGGCTGCCCTGAAATGGTATAAAAGGAGCGTTGAAGAGGGAAAAAAAGACGACAAGACAATCTATTTCATGATCGGATCGATGTACTACAATGGTCTGGGTACACTGAAAGATACCAGCGAGGCAGCCAAATGGTATGAAAAAGCGGCAGAAAAAGGAGATGCTTTTTCACAGGCAATGCTCGCCATGCAATATTACAGTGGTCAGGGTATTTTGACGAATATGGAAAAAGCAAAATACTGGGCTGAAAAATCGGCGGAACAGAATTACGATGCCGGACAAATGATGATGGGGATTCTGAGCCAGTATGGGTCACCTGAACCAGACATGAAAACCGCGATTGGCTGGTATGAAAAAGCCGCCAGACAGGCAAACCCGATTGCACAATTTCTTTTGGCGAGAAGCTACGAAAATGGAAACGGCGTGCCAAAAGATCTAGAAAAAGCCCATGCTTATTATAAACAGGCTGCAGGGGGCATGAAGTCGGACGACCTGGCCAAGGCGTTTATGGAATTTGAAGCAAAACAGAAAAAACAAAATTAATTCATTGTTGAATAATAAATTTCAAATACAAAAAATTATCTTTCTGAAATCCTCTTCATTAAATGGAGAGGATTTTTTTATGGTGAACAGCTTCGGAGCGTTATAGAGTTTACTGGAACGAGGCGAACTGACAGAGCATTACGATAAGGAAGTGGACAAATACATGGATATGACTCCTGAGCAAATGGAACACTATCCGGAATACATACAGGCCAAACGGGAAGGAAAAAGTGAAAAACAGGCGCGATTTCGGGCAGCCGTTCCGAGAGCGAAAAGAGGCGCGCTGATCTCCCTTTTTACCGGTGTGATCAAAGGCATGATGAAACATGGGGTAAATCA
>CAJKQK010000045.1 GCA_905202055.1 uncultured Oxalobacter sp. | reverse complement strand
TTTCTGTTCTTTTGGCCGCATATCCATCAGCGACTTCAGCATCGATCCCATACCCAGCAGGTCAGTAAATTTTTCCGGCTGTTCCGGCTCTTTCAGGGACGCCAGAAATTGGCCCATTTTCCTCAAATCTTCAATCGATTCCCCCCCCATTGCCATGGCAATACGATGGGTTGTCCCGAAAAGATTGGTCAAAACAGGAATGGAATAACCTGATGGCTTTTTGAAAAGAAGGGCCGGCCCACCCTGATGAAGAACACGACTCGAAACTTCCGTCATTTCCAGATCAGGCGATACGGAAACAACAATTTCCTTCAATTCACCCTCTCTTCCGAGTTGTTCGATGAAGTCTCTCAAGTCACGATATTTCATTTATTTTCTCTTAAATTTTTCCGATGTTTCCAGCCCACAAATATTTCATAAGCATATGATTTTAATGAAATTTATATCATTTCCAGGCTTTTTGTATATAATTATAATGAATACAAATAGCTTTCTTTATAATTGACTTGATATAAAACCGCACATAAAATGCGCCCAGTTTCATAACAAAATGTTTTTCAAAAACCAAATATACCATTCAATAAATTGATGCCTGTCATTGCATATCGGAAACAGACTGAATCCGATCATGACACATCAAGAACTCTCAGGTAGGCAAAGAGCCTTTTTTTGTAGTTTAACGGTTGCGAAGCTCAACCTCTCGAGAAAACTGCAACTCCATTGAGTTCATCCGTTTACCATCCACAAGATATAAACGGAAATAATTCGGAAAAACGATGCCAGCAGACAGAAGAAATCCACTTTTGTTTTGTTCGTTTTGACACCGTTTTACATCCGCGGGAGTTTTCATGTTTCAGGATTTTTTTAAAAATTTGTTTTTTCAGAATTTAAAAGTCAAAGCACACAATTTGATCGGCCAGAAAAAACTGTTTATTCATACACATCCCAGAATGTGGATGTTTTTCGCCAGCCTGATGCTTGTCGGCATCACCCTTTTGTGCGTCAAACCGGAATTCGCCAAAGGCGTTTCCGATTCCCTGCCCATCAGGGAAGCTCACGCCTCCAATGCCCCCGGTACAGCTGCCGAAACGCCAAACTGGGTCAAAACAGATGTATTGACGGCACAGCAAAAAGAAGAACATTCAAAACTGGACGAATTGAAGCAAAAACAAAGAGTCGCTTCATGGATTTCCAAACGCTACAAAATTGCCAACAAGGCTTCCAATCTTTTTGTGACGACTGCTTATAAAACCGCATTCGACATCGGCCTCGATCCGCATCTGATTCTGGCGGTCATGGCTATCGAATCGCGCTTCAATCCATATGCCGAAAGCTCAATGGGTGCCCAGGGCCTGATGCAGGTCATGGCGAAAGTCCATGCCGATAAATTCGAGGATCACGGCGGCGTTCAATACGCCCTCGATCCTGTTGTCAATATCAAGGTCGGTTCCAGGATACTGAAAGAGTATGTCAGACAAACCGGTAGCGTCGAACGCGCCCTCAAAACTTACGTTGGTGCAGCCCAGATGAGCCATGACAACGGATATGGCAACAAGGTTATCGGGGAATACAAGATGCTGAAAGCCGTTGCCAGCGGATCGAAAGTATCCGCCCTGGCACAGGCAAAATCGACAGACAAACGTTCCGCACGCCAGCGCAAGGTCATCGACCCTTCCTCCTTGTCCACACAGGAAAAAAAGGAACAACGCATTCATGACAACCCGGCACTGCTGTAAAGGTACGTCAATCGTTTAAATCGACATCGGGTCGACTTCAATATGCCAACGAATGCCGGTCTTCATATTTCGCAAGACCGGTATCCATTCCTTAAGCATTCCCTGCAATCTGCCTCTTGACGTTGATTCAATCAGAAGTTGCGCCCGTTCGACATTGGCAACCCGCATCATTGCCATAGGTATCGGTTCATTGATAATGACAGCCTCCGGCTCGGGAATCGCCTCTATCGCCTGCCGCAAAAAATCCAGTGCATTTTCCACCTTTCTGGCTTCAGCCAGAAGAAGCACCTGAAAACCGAATGGCGGCAATCCTGCATTTTGTCTTTCCATCAGCAAATCGGATACATAATTACCATAATCATGCGTTAACGCTGCCTGATATAGGGGATGCATTGGATAACGCGTCTGGATCAGCACTTCACTCCGGTTGCCATTTTCAGATACGGCACCGCGGCCTGCCCGACCGGCCACCTGCATGAGTTGTGAGAACAAGCGTTCACCTGCTCTGTAATCGTGCGAAAAAAGGGCCGTATCCGGATTCAGGACACCCACCAGCGTCATATTCCGGAAATCGTGTCCTTTCGATATCATCTGTGTTCCGATCACAATATCGATGACACCTTTGTGAACCATTTCAAGCGCCGCTTCAAGACTGCCTTTTTTACGTGTCGAGTCAGCATCGATTCTCAATATGCGAGCGTCCGGAAAGGTGCTGTTCAATTCTTCCTCTATTCGTTGCGTTCCCCTTCCGAGGGTATGCAAGTCAATATTCCCACAATCGGGACAAACGCGCGGTATGGAGCGTTCCAGCCCACAGTGATGGCAACGCAGCAAACGATGGGACTTGTGATAAACCATATAGGCGGTACAGCGTTCGCAAACACTGATCCAGCCGCAAGCTTCACATGTAATGACCGGCGCATAACCACGCCGGTTCAAAAATAGAAGTGACTGCTCACTCTTTTCCAGACGCCGTCTGATCGCACGGATCAGTGACGGCGAAAAACCGTTTTGAAGAGGCTCCCTCGTTGCGTCGATTAGTCTGATGGCAGGTAAAACAGCATCCCTGACGGCCCGTTCGGGCAACTCCAGTTTGACGTATCGGCCGGATAATACATGCTGCCAGCTCTCCAGTGAGGGTGTCGCAGACCCCAACACGACAGGAATACCCAGTTGATTTGCGCGCCAGACAGCCAGATCCCGTGCGGAATATCGCAAGCCTTCCTGTTGTTTATACGAGGGATCGTGCTCTTCATCGACGACGATCAGCCCCAATTTCGGCATTGACGCAAGAATCGCCAGACGTGTTCCCAGAACAATCCGGGAAGTACCGGTATGAATCTGCAACCAGCTTTTCAGACGCTCGCTTTCCGTCAGGCGACTGTGCAAAGTCGCGATGGAAACACCGGGAAAACGCGATCTGACCGATATTTCCAGCTGCGGCGTCAGATTGATTTCCGGCACCATGATCAGGACCTGCACATCATCTGACTGGTTCAGTTTTTCCTCGATGGCCTGAAGATATATTTCCGTCTTTCCACTTCCGGTCACGCCATAAAGGACGAATGGTTTGAATCCCCGAGTCTGCGCAATGGCCGAAACCGCATCTTTTTGAGCCTTGAGCAGAACGGGTTTTTCTGTAGTTGTCGCTACCGTATCCCCCTCCGTCCGGGCAGCTGATTTGAGGGCACGTTTCATGGCCAGTTTTTTGTTGGCACGGATATTTTTCGGGATGGAAGGCAAGGCGACCTCGCCCAGAGGGCGCTGGTAATACCCGGCGGCGAAACGGCATAACTCGATCCAGTCGGTTCGCAAGGCAGGAATCCCGTCGATAACGGAAACAACATCTTTCAACTTGTCTTCATCGATTTCCGACTCTTCTTTCACCTCAACGACAAGTCCGACTTCTTCACGACGGCCAAAGGGCACAACGACCAGCATACCGATTTCCGGAACCGGAAAATTTTCCGCTTCAACCGGGTAACGATAGTCAAAATAAAAGTCAAGTGGTGTGTCAAGAACAACCTGAACGATGCGATGCTGTATCAACTTAATGTAAACCCTGCAGAGTGAGGCTAAGCGTTGAATTTGTAAGGCCTTTTTCAACTATCCACAAAGTCTGTGGATAACATTGTGGAAAATCAGGTATTGACAGCTGACCATCCTAGTATTTATGCGCCTTTCAATAATTTGCTCATCCGGAATGCAAAAAAAATTTCTTTTGAAATCAATGATTTAAAAAACACAAAAAAATAATGATAAAAAATTTTTGTTTATTTCAATTTTGTGACTTTGTGCATAAGTGTACTTTTTTATCAGAAAAACATTGACATTTCTCATCGCCTTTCCTGCGCGATTCAAGTCTTTATTTTTCAAGGTTTTATGCCGTCAACATACATCAGAATAAAAGGAGTGTGATCGATCACACTCCTTTGCTGTATCAGACCCCCATACTCTGGAGAATGTCTGCCAGCTGGCGGATCAGTCCGCCTGCATGCGGATGCTTCACTTCAAATTTGGCGGCGATTCGTCTGGCATCGCTATCCATAATGGCGAGGTCGCTTGCTGCACTTTCATTTTTGACTGCCATCATTTTCCGGATATTGTCATCCAGTTCCCTGTATTCCTGTTTCAATGCAGGATCGACCTGTTCTGTTGAAGACAGGTGTGTCTGGATCTGATCGAGTTTATCTTTAATTTTTTGCATACAAACATCTCCTTTTTTATAAAAGCATATCATTTATTTTGGGTCACAACGGATTTTAAAAAGTTGTTCCGACGCACCATCTTGACTCACATCATGGACTCGTCACATCAATAATGGCACCCTGTTTTCATCATTGATAATGGAGGTTTTATGTACAGAAAAATACTTGTGCCAAGCGATGGTACTGTCCTTTCCGAAAAAGCCATCATGGCAGCCATCCAGTTTGCCGCATCCCATCCGGGTTGCAAAATCGTTGGACTTTCTGTTGCCGAACCTCTTTCATTCAACCAGATTGAAGCCCTGACAAAGTCGACCGAATCCGATTATCTGCTTCGCGAACAACTTTCTGCCCAATCCAGAGTGAAACGGATCGCCGAGCTGGCTGAAGAAGCCGGCGTTCCCTGCGAAACCGTTGTCGCGCAGTCGACGAAACCGAATGAAGAAATCGTCCGTATCGCTGATGAACACGATTGCGATTGTATCTTTATGGCGTCACACGGCCGAAAAGGCCTGAACAAGCTTTTCATCGGCAGTGAAACCCAGAAAGTTCTCGCGACTGCTCACGTTCCTGTTCTGGTTTACCGCTAATTCAACGTCAGTTCCCTGTTTCTCAGTCTGGCTGTCTGGGCAACAACAGCCAGACTTTCAGTTTCTGCTTCATCTTGCCTGCCTGTTCACCGGCTTCATTCCCGAATCCCCAGAAGTAATCCGCCCTGACAGGTCCTCTTATCGCCCCTCCCGTGTCCTGCGCCATCACCAGTTTCTTGAGTGGTGTCGTGCTGTAAGGCCTGGTCGTGTCGATGAAAACGGGTGTACCCAGCGGGACGTAACGTGGATCGACTGCTATGGAACGCTCCGGCGTAAGGGGAACGCCCTGTGCGCCGTTGGGCCCTACACCAGGGTCACTGATTTTTTCTTCCCTGAAAAAGACATAGCTCGGATTGGAGTCAAGCACTTCACGAAAACGTCGAGGATTGTTCTTGAGCCATTTTTTTATTTGCTGTGCAGATGCTTGGCCCGGTTTCAGCTCTCCCTTGTCGATGAGATAACGACCAATTGAACGATAAGGACGACCATTCTGGTTGGCATAAGCCACACGAATGGTTTCATTTGTTTCAGGGATATAAACACGGCCCGACCCCTGAATTTCAAGGAAGAAAGCATCCAGAGCGTCATCGACCCAGACAATTTCATTGCCTGCGAGCTTGTTCGATTTTTCCAGCTCACCCCGCGTTTCATATGGGACGACACGATTTTCTTCCAGTTTTCCGCGCAAGCGAAGTCCCTTCAACTGGGGATAGGCACTCGCCAGATCGATCGTCAAAAGATCGGAAGGCTCACGATACAAAGCTGTCTTGAAAGCCCCTTTCCTGACCCGGCTGCCTTTCAGCAAAGGCTCGTAATAACCGGTTGCCATACCTGTATCGGAACCGTTTTCACCGATAACACGATAAGGGACGAAATTCGATTCAAAAAAATGTCTGACGGCAAGGCCGTCATTGGGATCGATCGATTTTGCATCCAGACAGATGTCGCGCCATTGTTCTTTTTTCCGGAGAGCACGACAGGAGTTCATGAAGGCGGGCCACACTTCCCTGACATCGTCGTCATTCCATCCGGGAATATCCGAAAAGGAGACCTGATGACGCCCTTCGGTGAATACCTGACCAGGCTCTTCCGGTGTCGTCGGCGGAGTTGTTGTACATGAAGCGAGCAAAAGGGACAGGCATCCCAGAATGAAGTAAGGAAAAAGACGTTTAAAAGACATGATGGATATCCACATTGCTTATTCAATCAGAACCGCGATCCCACTTTTCAGAGTTCGCCAATGTGCACCATTATAGGTAAATAAAACAGGCACGACATTCTTTTCCCTTTAAAACATCAAACTAAACCGTCTCAGTGAAGCGTCCTTGGCAAAGACAGCAGAAATTCCGGAATCTCCACATTGAACTGCGCGCCCTGTTCCGTTACACACAAAAATTCTCCCTGCATCGATCCCTGCGGAGTCGCCAGAGAAGTACCGCTGGTATATTCAAATTCTTCTCCCGGCTTGAGCAGGGGCTGGCGTCCCACCACCCCCAAACCGCGAATCTCTTCCACATGATTATTGGCATCTGTAATAATCCAGTGGCGCGCGATCAGTTGTGCTCCAACCTGCCCTTTATTTTTGATGGTTACCGAATAAGTAAACACGTAACTGTCCCGATCAGGGGCGGACTGATCGTCTATATATCTTGTCGTCACAGAGACATCGAGTAAATCAGAACTCATCCCAACCCTCTTATTGAAAAATAAAATTCATTATGGATTGATACAAAAACCCTTAATTTGCGACTAACCAAAGTTCTTTATGAATCAACCGGTATAAAATAAAACCTTCTGAAATCGATTTTGATATTTCCATGACCCAATACCGTATTGCTCCCAGTATCCTTTCCGCCGACTTTGCCGAACTGGGCAACGAAGTCCGCAACGTGGTCAAAGCCGGCGCCGACATGATCCATTTCGATGTGATGGACAATCATTATGTCCCGAATCTGACAATGGGTCCCATGGTTTGCGCTGCAATCCGGCCTCATGTCGATGTCCCTATCGACGTTCATCTTATGGTCAAGCCTGTCGATCGCATCATTCCCGATTTCGCCAAAGCGGGTGCGAACATTATTTCTTTCCATCCAGAAGCATCAGAACACATCGACCGTACCTTGCAGTTGATTCATGACAATGGTTGTAAGGCCGGACTGGTATTTAACCCGGCCACACCACTGGATTACCTGCTTCATGTCATGGACAAGTTGGACCTTATCCTCATTATGTCGGTCAACCCCGGTTTCGGTGGCCAGTCATTCATTCCGCATGCCCTGAAAAAAATCGAAACCGTGCGCGCCATGATCGATTCTTCGGGCCGCCAAATCATGCTGGAAGTCGATGGCGGCGTCAAAGTGGGCAATATTGCTGAAATAGCGGCTGCAGGCGCCGATACTTTCGTGGCCGGATCCGCCATCTTCAACCAGCCGGATTACGCTCGTGTTATCAGGGAAATGCGTGAACAGCTGGCTTTTGTCACTCCCGGATTGAGCTAGAACCATGACAGCCATATCAGAAAAAAACCCATTGAAAGACATTCACGTCGTCATTCTTGACCTTGATGGCACGATGATCGATTCGGTACCGGACCTGGATGTCGCATTGAACAGCATGCTCAGTGAACTGACACTACCCCCTGTCGAGGTCGCCTCGATACGGATGTTTGTCGGCAGGGGAACGCAAAATCTCGTCAGAAGCACGCTTTCGGTTCATCTTGAATCCGATGAAGTCGAAAAAACAATGGATATCGCCATGACGCTGTTTTACAAGTATTACCGTATCGTCAATGGCGAACACAGCACGGTTTTCCCGGGAGTGAAAGAAGGCCTTCAGGCCATGAAAGAAAAAAGGCTCAATATCGCCTGCGTGACCAACAAACCTTCCATATTCACCGAACCCCTGCTGGCAAAAAACGGACTGTACTCATACTTCAATCTGATTTACTGTTCAGATACCTTTCTCGTCAAGAAACCCGATCCTTTTCCCATGCAGATGGCCTGCAGGAAATTCGGCTTTTCTCCGGCACAGGCTGTTGCGATCGGAGACTCTGTCAATGACGCGCAGGCAGCACGGGCAGCCGGATGTTCGCTATTTATGGTTCCATATGGTTATAATTATGGAAAACCTGTGGATGAAATGAATCCGGACGCCACGGTGTCCAGTTTGCTGCAAGCAGCCAACCTTATTTCCTGAAAGTTTTTATCGATCATGTTTCTCATCAAAAAACCCGTGTTTTCACAAGCCACTCTGATCTCCGGAGGGTTGTGGCGACGCTGGCAAACTTTATTCATGTAAAACAAGTTTGCGGCCGTTCTTATCCGTCGGCCTGTTTTTTGAGCTATTTCGCTAATGCGAACCGGAGAAAATCATGACTGAACTCGAATTCAAGGCGCTGGCCAACCAGGGCTATAACCGTATTCCTTTAATCGTCGAAGCCATTGCCGACCTCGACACTCCCTTATCCCTCTATCTGAAACTGACCCAGCAGAACAACGGTGGCAAGAACTCGTTTCTGCTTGAATCCGTTGTCGGAGGAGAACGTTTCGGACGTTATTCGTTCATCGGGTTGCCCGCCTCTACCGTTTTGCGTGCCCACGGCCTGAAAACGGAAGTCGTCAAAAACGACAAGGTCATTGAAGTCAACGACGGAAACCCGCTGGACTTTATTGCCGAATACCAATCCCGATTCAACGTAGCCATCCGCCCCGGTCTTCCGCGTTTCTGCGGTGGTCTGGCAGGTTACTTCGGTTACGACACGATCCGCTATATCGAGCCTCGCCTGAGGGAAAGTGCACCGGAAGACGATCTCGGTTTCCCGGACATTCAACTGCTGTTGACCGAGGAACTGGCCGTTATCGACAACCTGTCAGGCAAGCTCTACCTGATCGTTTATGCCGACCCGACCCGCCCTGAAGCGTATTCGCAGGCCAGACAACGCCTGCGTGAGCTGCGTGCCATGCTCGACAAACCCGCCATTGCACCGGCAATGGACGGCAGCAGCCGTACCGACGTGATCAGGGACTTCAAAAAAGAAGATTTTCTGGCTGCCGTAGAAAGAACCAGAGAATACATTGCCAACGGCGACTGCATGCAGGTCGTGCTCGCACAACGCCTGAAGAAACCGTTCACCGATTCGCCGCTGTCCCTTTACCGTTCCCTGAGAGCGTTGAATCCGTCGCCCTATCTTTATTATTATCATTTCGACGACCAGCACATTATCGGATCGTCTCCTGAAATTCTGGTCCGGCAGGAAAACGTTCCCGAAGGCAGAAAAGTGATTGTCAGACCATTGGCTGGCACGCGTCCCCGTGGTGCTACACCGGAAAAAGACACGCAGCTTGCCTCTGAATTGCTGGCCGATACGAAAGAAATCGCCGAGCACGTCATGCTGATCGATCTGGCCCGGAACGATATCGGTCGTATCGCCACCATCGGCAGCGTCAAGGTGACCGAAAAAATGGCGATTGAAAAATATTCGCATGTCCAGCATATCGTTTCGAACGTTGAAGGTCTTCTGAAACCGGGCCTGTCGAATCTGGATGTTCTGAAAGCGACTTTCCCTGCAGGTACCCTTTCCGGTGCACCGAAAGTCCGTGCCATGGAAATCATCGATGAGATGGAACCCGTCAAACGTGGCATTTACGGTGGCGCCTGTGGCTATCTTTCTTTCGGCGGAGAAATGGATCTGGCCATTGCCATCCGTACCGGCGTCATCTATAAAGATATGCTCTACGTGGGAGCCGGTGCCGGAATCGTTATCGATTCCTCACCCGAATCCGAATTGCAGGAAACCGAAAACAAGGCAAGAGCCGTCATCCGTGCCGCAGAGCAGGTACAGGATGGAATGGACGACAGTTCCCTGCAATAACTTCAAACTTTTTAATGAAATGGAGCCACTGTGGCAAAAGATAAATCTTCCGATTTTTTTAAAACCACACTGGCTCCCGAATCGCTGGCTTTCAGATTGCTGGGAGCGGCTCATGCTGTCAGACGCGTCGAAGAAGGCCAGTCGCTTCCTTCCGCGCTTGCGTCAGTTTTTTCCCACCCGAAAATGGATGCCGCCACACGAGGCGCCATTCAGGATATCGCCTACCATACGGAAAGGAAGTTCGGTCTGGCGGAATTTCTTATAGAACAACTGACCAGACAGCCCCCATCGCCACCTCTTCTGAAAACACTTCTGGCCTGCTCACTGGCTCTTCTTGTTGCCGAAAATGACGAAGCTGGTCTGAAATATGAACCGTATACAACGGTCGATCAGGCCGTTGAGGCGGCAGCGGCAGATAGTTTACTTGTCCGGGCAAAAGGGCTGGTTAATGCCGTGTTGAGGCGTTTTTTGCGTGAAAAGGAAATATGGCTTGAAAAATCGACTCTTTCTTTAACGGCAAAATGGAATTATCCGTCCTGGTGGATCAGTGAAACCCGGCGAATCTATCCAAAAAACTGGGAATCCATATTGCATGTCGGCAATACTGCTCCGCCTCTGACCTTGCGTGTCAACGTGCGAAAGACGACCGTCGAAGGGTATCTGGCCGACCTGAAAGCGGCTGGACATTCGGCGACCGTGATCGGCCCTTATGCTATCCGTCTGGATAATCCACTTCCCGTTTATCGTATCCCCGGATTTGCCGAGGGTCTCGTTTCGGTTCAGGATGCCGCCGCCCAGCTGGCGGCGCCCCTCCTTGAATTGCGCGATGGCATGCGGGTACTGGATGCCTGTGCCGCACCGGGTGGCAAAACCGGCCATATGCTGGAAATGGCCGATGTCGATTTGCTTGCTCTTGATAGCGAACCGGAAAGATTGAAAAAAATCGATGAAAACCTCAAGCGCCTCCAACTGCACGCAACAATCATGGCAGGCGATGCTTCCGGAAAAAACTGGTGGGACGGCAATGCATTCGATTGCATTCTGGCGGATGTTCCCTGTACGGCGTCGGGCATTATCAGACGACATCCTGACATCCGATGGCTCAGACGTCCGGAAGACGCGAAAGAACTTGCCGCCATTTCAGCAAAAATCCTGGACAATTTATGGGAAGTGTTGAAGCCCGGCGGAAAACTGTTACTGGCGACGTGTTCCATCTGGCCGGTTGAATCCGAATGGCAGGCCGATGCTTTCGCCAAAAGAAACAATGCCGTCAGACTCGATGCTCCGGGGCAACTGTTTCCGGCTTCTGATAACCTGAAGGATCATGATGGTTTGTTTTATGCTTTGTTTAAAAAGCAATAAACGGATATTATATGAATATCCTGACCCTATCTGAACGATATCGTGATACGTCGACTTTCACATTTCCTGCTTTGCTTTGCCGTAGCGTTTCTGATTGTCAAACCGGCTTTTTCGGCCGGCAGCGATATCCAGATCAATACGGCGAGGATTGAATATTCCGGAAAGACATACAAGCTGTTCACCAGTTTTTCCATGGATTTCAATCACAGTCTGGAAGAAACCCTTCTGCACGGTATCCCCTTGTATTTCAAGACGGAAATCGAGATTATCCGCCCGCGGGCTTTCTGGTTCGATGACGTACCGGTATCGAAATCAAGGACGACCCGCATTTCCTACAATGTACTGACGCGCCAATACAGCATTTCCATTCCGGGAACCCTGCAACGGAATTACAGTTCGCTGGAAGATGCCTTGTCCGCTATCCGTTATCCTCCCCGCTGGACTATCGCCGACAGTTCAGATCTGGAAGCGGGTGAAAAATATGATGTCGGCGTCCGGATAATGCTGGATGTTTCCCAATTGCCCAAGCCGTTTCAGATAAACGCCTTGAATAATCGCGACTGGAGACTGTCTTCCGACTGGAAGTGGTTTTCATACAGGCCCTAAAAGACTTTAAAAAGTGACTCGCGCATTACGTTATCTATGGATCGTCGGTGGTGCCATGATGAGCATTTTGCTCTTCCTTCTGGCTTCCGCATCTGAGAACACCGACTTTTTCGACAAGAATTATTCATGGCTCCTCGGCATGAATATTCTTGTCGCGGCTGCACTCCTGATTCTGGTCGTCTGGATGCTGATCCGCCTTTACAAACGCTACAAGCGGGGAAAATTCGGTTCAAAGCTGATGACCAAACTGGTCGTCCTCTTCGCCTTGATGGGGATATTGCCCGGTGCTGTCATTTACGTCGTCTCGGTTCAGTTCGTTTCACGATCGATTGAATCCTGGTTCGACGTCCGGGTTGAATCGGCACTGGACTCCGGTGTCAAACTCGGGCAGGCCATTCTGGAATCATCCCGTGAAGACCTGAATTTGCAAGCCTCCAACCTGGCCGCTGAACTGGGTGGATTGTCCCCGACGGACCAAACCCTTCTTCTGTCACGGTTCCGCAACGACAAGGAAGGAATCGAAGCCAGCATTTTCAACAGCAAGGGACAGCTGATCGCGACATCCGGATCGAACCGGACCGCCTTGATACCGGACATGCCAACGGATGCCATGTTGCGACAAGTGCGGATGACGTCGCATTATTCAGCAATCGAAGGTGAGGTCGACGCCCCATCCGAAAAAAATAATGACAATACGGAAGATACCCATCTGCTTATCCGGGTCATTACGCTGATTCCTGACAAACACATTGCCATTTCGCTCAGAAACGAGCCCTACTTTCTGCAACTGACGCAAAAAATGCCCGATAACGTGGCAAACAACGCCGAAGCGCTTCGGGTTGCCTATAGCGAATACCAGGTTCGTTCGCTTTCCCGATCGGGTCTGCGCAAGATTTACATCGTCACGTTATCGCTGACCTTGCTGCTGGCCATTTTCGGCGCTATCGCCAGTGCTTTCCAGATCGCCTCCAATCTGGCAAAACCGCTTTTGCTTCTGGCACAAGGCACAAAGGCCGTGGCCGAAGGTAATCTGTCCCCGCGTCCAATTGTTTCAGGCTCCGATGAACTGGGCTCATTGACACAGTCTTTCAATGCCATGACACGCCAGCTTGCCGAGGCGCGTGCTCTCGCTGAACAAAACCGGGCCGACCTGGAAGCCGCCAAAGCGTATCTTGAATCAGTCCTTGCCAACATGTCTGCCGGCGTGATCGTTCTGGATCACAATTTCAGGCTGATCGGCTGCAATGACGTGGTATCGAGAGTCCTTCGTCACGACCTGACGCCATACATCGGCAGGGAATTGTCAGACGTGGATGGCCTTGAAACGTTTTCGACCGCATTGACGAAAGCTTTTTCCGAATTTGCCGCGCAAACAGCCGGAAGTGCCAATCCACAGAATCTTCACTGGCAAAAGCAGATAGAAATTCCACGCGACACGACAGAAGATTCCGGAAATGATACCGGCTCATCCAAAAATGAAAACGACATCACCCTGCTGGCACGGGGATCGTATCATTCCGTCAATAATGAAAATCGCTATATCGTCGTTTTCGACGATATTTCCGATGTGATTTCCGGCCAGCGTTCCATTGCATGGGGTGAAGTTGCCCGCAGGCTGGCTCATGAAATCAAGAATCCATTGACGCCTATCCAGCTTTCCGCCGAACGATTGCAAATGAAACTGCAGGATAAACTCAGCGAGTCGGACTCGGCCATCCTGCAAAAAAGTACGGACACGATCGTCAATCAGGTAACCGCCATGAAGCAAATGGTCGATGATTTCAGGAATTTTGCCAAAACGCCACCAGCCCTTTTGAAACCACTTGATCTCAATGCACTGGTTGAAGATATCGTTCATTTATATTCCGGAAACGATGGGCACGATATCATCCATACTCATCTCGCACCTGATTTACCGGAAATAATGGGCGATGAAACGCAGTTGAGACAGGTTATCCATAATTTGCTGCAAAATGCACAGGATGCGGTCAGCGAAGTCGAAAATACCGGTGAATATGTTCCCGGTATTGAATTAATGACCGAAAAAGTTCACTATCAGGACGCTTCCAATCAAATCTGCATTGCAGTTAGACTATCTGTCATGGATAATGGTCCTGGGTTCGCCGAAAAAATATTGAGTCGTATTTTCGAGCCCTATATCACGACCAAGGAACGAGGCACTGGTCTCGGAATGGCAATGGTCAAAAAAATTGTCGATGAACACGGCGGCCGTATCGACGTGCACAATCGAAAAGACTCAAATGGCGCAAAAGTTTCAATTCTGCTTCTCCAGCTCGCTTCAACAGACAGTCAGGCGACAGGAAAAGTCGAAAAGGGATAACAAATATTCAAGATCTGAAAAATATGGCAAATATCCTGGTTGTTGACGATGAAATGGGAATACGTGAACTTCTTTCGGAAATCCTTTCCGATGAAGGGCACGTCGTACAAACTGCTGAAAATGCACAGCAGGCACGGGAAGCCCGTGCCGCTGAAACGCCGGATCTGGTTTTACTGGACATCTGGATGCCGGACACGGATGGCGTCACCCTTCTGAAAGAGTGGCAACGGGACGGCAACCTGACGATGCCGGTCATTATGATGTCGGGACACGCCACAATCGATACAGCAGTCGAAGCGACCCGTATCGGTGCGATGAATTTTCTTGAAAAACCGATTGCACTGCAAAAACTGCTGCAGGCAGTTCAGCAGGGACTGGCCCGTAATCAGGAAAAGAGCCGTATGGTCGCCACTCCGGTCATGCCGTCCGTTTCTGTCAACGAAATCCGGACCACCAGCACCGTCATCAATAATGTACAGATGCAGGCACCCGCCTCACCCACCGCAAATACCTCAATCATCAATACGTCTCTTTTGTCTTTCGATCTGCCTTTGCGTGAAGCACGCGATATGTTTGAACGGATTTATTTCGAACATCATCTGGCTCAGGAAGGCGGCAGCATGACACGTGTCGCTGAAAAAACCGGTCTGGAAAGAACTCACCTCTACCGCAAGTTAAAACAATTGGGGGTCGAACCTGTCAAGGCATCCAAAAAGAACAGCTAGTTGAAAGGATCACTGATGGAATACGTCAATCTTGGTTCAAGCGGACTCAAAGTTTCACGCATCTGTCTGGGAATGATGACCTACGGATCGCCAAAATGGCGTCCATGGGTTCTGGACAAGGCAGCATCCCGCCCCTTCATTCGCCGGGCTGTCGAAGCCGGAATCAATTTTTTTGACACTGCCAATCTTTATTCCAACGGTCTTTCTGAGACATTGACAGGCAAACTCCTCAAGGAATACGCCAAACGCGAAGAAATCATCATCGCCACCAAGGTATATTTTCATGTTTCCGATGAAATTGGGGCCGATGCGGCTTCCGCCAGTTCGAAAAGCATCCCGCCAAACACCAGCGGCTTGTCCCGAAAACATATTTTCGATGCAGTTGACGCCTCTTTGAAGCGCCTGAATACGGATTACATCGATTTGTACCAGATCCATCGCTGGGACAATGCCACGCCGATTGAAGAAACGATGGAAGCTTTAGATACTCTAGTCAAAAGTGGTAAAGTAAGAGCATTAGGAGCGAGTTCAATGTATGGATATCAATTCCATAATATGCAGGAAGTAGCGAAGAATAATAATTGGACACTATTTTCAGTAATGCAAAATCATTATAATTTGTTGTATCGTGAAGATGAACATGAGATGATTCCGATTTGTCAACAATATGCTGTTTCTTTAGTGCCATATAGTCCTTTGGCTGGTGGCCATTTAACACATAGAGGTTGGGATAGTGATTCTTTGAGAGCAAAAACCGATAAAGTTCGCCGTGATAAGTATGATCATGCAATAGATAATGACACGATCATTATTGATCGTGTAAGTGAACTTGCTGAAAAATATAATGTGTCAATGGCTCAAATATCTTTGGCTTGGTTATTAAAGAGAGGTGTTGCTTCACCGATTGTAGGAGCTACATCAATACCTCACTTTGAGGATGCAGTTAAAGCGGTAGAATTAGAATTGAGTGATGAAGACTGCAGGTATCTAGAAGAAGATTATAAACCACATTCTATAGTAGGTCTTTTACCAAACACGAAATAGAATATATTTTAGCATTTTACATTTATAAACTTCATATTCTTAACATAGATGAGTAAGTCTTGATTTAAAAGCGAGAAGAAGTATTATTGTAAGTTGAAAAACCAAGACATAGAAGTGTCTGAAGAGGTATTTAAACTATGTAAAAGTAGTTACAAGAAAACAAGATATTTATAAAACTAAAGTAGATGGTTGATCTTCAAGATAGAGGATATTGATTGATCTACTTTTTTTGTTGCAAATAAAAATATTAAATTAGATATTATTTGAAGCATAATGATTAATGACTTAGTGAAACTTGTTATTGAAGAAATCATAAAATTACCAAACGGATATAGGAATATTTACAAATTAAAGGGGCGATGCGTAAAAGCTGAAAAATGATGTAAGGCTTAGAGGAGTAATACTTGGTCACTATTCAATAAAAAATGAAGCCTTAGCAGCATTTAATCATTCAGAACCATTGCACAATATGAGATTTAAGGATATTAGACCTAATCATACAGAAGGGGTGATTGAAAAAGCTAATGTAGGTAATGCAACAAAATCTAGAATTAAATCAATGTATAACCTATTATATAGATATATTGTTAAATATAATATTGTTGAAAAAACAAAAAAGTCCTGAATTAATCAGGACTTTTTAAAGAATTTAATATAAATGTGTAATTATTTACAAGCTTCTTCGATTGCTACGGCAACAGCAACTGTAGCTCCAACCATAGGGTTGTTACCCATACCGATTAATCCCATCATTTCTACGTGAGCAGGAACTGATGAAGAACCTGCGAACTGAGCATCTGAGTGCA
>CAJKQK010000044.1 GCA_905202055.1 uncultured Oxalobacter sp. | reverse complement strand
GCTCGAATACATGATGCGCCATCCGGAAAAAGTGCTGTCGCGAACGGAAATCGCGCGGGACGTCTGGAACAGGAATTTCGATACCGGTACCAATTTCATCGACGTGTATATCAATTATCTCCGCAAGAAAATCGATCACGATTTCGATATACCGCTCATCCATACCCGAACGGGTATGGGATTTATCCTGAAAAAGGGCGGTGGTTCATGAAAATCCGGACAAGGCTGACACTGCAATACAGCTTTCTGACGGTGGTGATTCTCGTTATTTTTTCCCTTCTGGTCGTTTTCGTCCAGGAAAAAAACCGGGAGAAAACCTTTTATCATGCCTTGCGCAAGGAAGCGATTATCAAGGCCAACCTGCTTTTGCAAAACAAGGTCGACGCATCGACCATGCAACTGATTTACCTGAACAATCGCGAGTTTCTGGATGAAGTGGAAGTGGCGATTTACGATACGGGATTCCATCTCCTGTATCACGATGCCATGGAGATCGATATCGTCAAGGAAAATCCGGCAATGATCGACGATATTGTCCGCAATCAGGAAATAGAATTTTATGTCGACCGGTATCAGGCGACCGGGCTTGTCTATCATTACGGGGATAAAGACTATGTCGTGACCGCAGCCGGGTTTGACGGAAAAGGCCATGCCCAGCTTGTGTCGATCATCTGGGTTCTCCTGTCCGTCTCGCTGGTGGGGATCGGCCTGTCTTTGATCGTCGGGAATGTCATGGCCAGAAAGGCGCTCCGTCCGATTGCCGACATTATCGGGGAAATGAAGCGCCTGACGGCCAAAAACCTGAACAAACGGCTTGACGTCGATAACCCGAAAGATGAAATAGGGGAGCTCGCCATCACGTTCAATCATCTCCTGAACCGTCTGGAAGAATCGTTCAATGCGCAAAAAACGTTTGCAGGCAATGTCGCCCACGAATTGCGCACGCCGTTGACCGTGCTGGTCGCCGAACTGGATATCGCCCTCAAAAAAGATTTAAGACCTGACGAATACAGGGAAATCCTGCAGGATGTCAGGAGCAACGCACTATCATTGGCAAGCCTTTCTTCCGACCTTCTGGACTTTGCAAAAGCGCACTATGACGTCACCCAGATTGCCCGACATGACGTGAGGCTGGACGAGCTGTTGCTGGATGCCCATGACATGGTCATGAAAAACGAACCGGACTATACGATCAATATCCTTTACGAGCAGGAGATAGAGGATGACCGTGCCCTTACCGTTTCAGGCAACGAATATCTGCTGAAGATCGCTTTTGCCAACCTGATCGAAAACAATTGCAAATATTCTCCCAATTCAACATCGACCGTGCAGATTTCCTCATTCGCGGAAAATGCCGTCATTTCGTTTTCGGATACCGGCATCGGGATCGCCGATGAGGAACTGCCGCATATCTTCAAACCGTTTTATCGCGGCAAAAACAGCCGTTATGCTTCCGGAAACGGTATCGGCATGGCACTCGTCGACCGTATCGTCGCGCTTCATGACGGAAGCGTCGAAATACGTTCGCATGTCGGTTCCGGCACGACATTTATCGTCAAATTGCCTCATATCTGACTTTCTAACGAAATTCTAATTTCCCCTTAAGAACATCCTAACGACCTCCTGCAAGGGCAGGTCTTATAGTGTCGCCATCCTTAAACCCGAACGCCCAAGGAGCAGAGGTATGGCTTTCACACTATTCAAAAAACGACAAAAAAAATCGGGTTCACTTACGACAGCGAACGCATTTTTCTGGCTGCACGCCAGCCATTGCAGAATATTTTCAGTTTTTGCCAGACGACGTCTGGCGGCCTGAACGAGGAAGAAGTCGCGGAGCGCCGGAAAAAATACGGTGAAAACATCGTCGCACGGGAAAGAAGCGATAAGTGGCTGATCGCGTTTATCAAAACCTTCATCAATCCCTTTATCGGCATTCTGTTTTTTCTCGCACTTGTTTCAATGGTGATCGACGTGTTACTTGCCGAGCCCGCGGAACGTGACTGGACGACGATCATCATTTTGGCGACGATGATTATCCTGTCTGCACTCTTTCGTTTCATCCAGGAACGAAAATCGCTGAAGGCGACAGAAGCCCTGAAAAAAATGGTCAGGAATACGGCTTCGGTTTACCGGCGTCCTTCGATCACGACTTCAGAATTGACCATTTCCGAATTGGTTCCCGGTGACCTCGTTCATCTGGCTGCCGGTGACATGATACCGGCCGATATGAGGATTGTGGAAAGCAAGGATCTGTTCGTTTCGCAATCGACATTGACCGGGGAATCCGATGCCATCGAAAAATATCCCGAGCTGGGAAAAGAGGCGACACAAACCGGCAGCGTGACGGAACTGCGCAATATCTGTTTCATGGGATCGAACGTCGTCAGCGGCTCGGCCAAAGCCATTGTCGTGGCAACCGGCCTGCATGCCTATCTGGGACGCATCGCGCAGACACTGACCGGACAGCGTGCCCAGACCAGTTTCGACCGGGGAATCAACAAGGTTTCCCTGTTGCTGATCCGTTTCATGCTCGTCATGGTGCCCTTTGTTTTTCTCGTGAACGGAATCACCAAGGGCGACTGGCTCGAAGCCCTTATTTTCGCGGTCTCCGTGGCCGTCGGCCTGACGCCTGAAATGCTTCCGATGATTGTCACGTCCAATCTGGCGAAAGGTTCCTTATACATGTCGAAGCGCAAGGTGATCGTCAAAAATATGAATGCGATACAGAGCTTTGGTGCGATGGACATTCTCTGTACCGACAAGACGGGAACACTGACTCAGGACAAGATTGTGCTGGAACGTTACATGAATGTCGACGGCGAACAGGATGACCGGGTTTTGCGTCACGCTTTCATCAACAGTTATTTCCAGACAGGGCTTAAAAATCTGATGGATAAGGCCATTCTGGCCCATTGCGATGAATACGGTCTGGATAAAACAGGGGGACAGTATGAAAAGATCGATGAAATTCCATTCGATTTCAACCGGCGGCGGATGTCGGTTGTCGTTGCCGGGGATCAAGGCAAAAAACAGATCGTCACCAAAGGGGCGATTGAAGAAATGCTGTCCGCCTGTTCGCATGCCGAAATCGGTGGTGAAGTATGTGAACTGACGGATGATTTACGCAGGGAACTCATCAGGAGAAGCACACAATATAACAGTGAAGGCCTTCGTGTTCTGGGGATTGCCCATAAAAACTGGTACGGAGAAATGTCAGGGAGTTTTTCGGTAGACGATGAAAAGGACATGGTCCTGATCGGTTATCTGGCTTTTCTCGATCCGCCCAAGGCATCCGCTTCCGAAGCGATTGACGCCTTGTATGGGCTTGGAGTCGACATCAAGGTTCTTTCCGGGGATAACGAAGTCGTGACCCGGACGATATCCCGACAGGTGGGATTGAATGACCGCAAAATCGTACTTGGTAGCGATGTCGATGTCATGAGTGACAACGAACTGGACAAAGTAGTTCATGAAACCCAGATTTTCGCAAAACTGACGCCGATGAATAAGGCACGTATCGTTTTATCGCTCCAGCGCATCGGCCATACCGTCGGTTTTCTGGGGGATGGTATCAACGATGCCGCAGCGCTTCGTCAGGCCGATATCGGTATTTCGGTGGATTCCGCCGTCGATATCGCCAAGGAAGCGGCTGACATCATCCTTCTTGAAAAAGACCTTATGGTGCTGGAAAACGGGGTTAAAGAAGGTCGTATGACGTTCGGCAATATCATGAAATACATCAAGATGACGGCATCATCGAACTTCGGCAATATGTTTTCTGTCCTGGCTGCCAGTGCATTTCTGCCTTTTTTGCCGATGATGCCGATTCATCTGCTGTTGCAAAACCTGCTTTACGATATTTCACAGACAGCCATTCCATTTGACCGTGTTGATGAAGAATACCTGCAAAAACCACGCAAATGGGATTCCTCGGACATTTCACGTTTCATGATCTGGATCGGTCCTATTTCGTCCATTTTCGATATCTCGACCTTTATCGTGATGTGGTACATCTTCAAGTGCAATACACCGGAAATGGCACCGCTTTTCCAGTCCGGCTGGTTTATCGTCGGTTTGCTGTCGCAAACACTGATCGTCCATATGATCAGGACACGGAAAATACCGTTCATCCAGTCGATTGCATCGGCACCGGTCACGCTTCTTACGATCGTGATTATGGGTATCGGTATCTGGATCCCGTTTTCCGCTTTTGGACAAAGCCTCGGAATGGTTTCGCTGCCCTGGAGCTATTTCCCCTGGCTCATCGGCACGCTGCTGACCTATTGCATCCTGACCCAATTCATCAAGGACTGGTATATCCGTCGCTTCAGACGCTGGCTCTGAGCGGAAATCGCTGAAAAAAAAGGAAGGCACGATGTAGTCCGGACAGAATCATCGCCTCATCGTGCCCCAAACCTGATCAGGCCGGCTGGTAGTGTATTTCAACTCAGGGAAGACAGGATGAAGGAGTCTTCCCCATCCTCAAAGGTCAAGACGTTATGGGATTTTTGATCGTTATTCTGATTGTAGTCATGTTTGTACTCGCCATCGGTTCGGTCGTTTCGCACAAAAAAAGAATCGGCCGGATAGCGACGCGCAATAAACAGGCTCGTCTTTTAAAAAAAAGGGGGCGGTGTTAAAGGTTTTTTACCGTCCTTTTCGTCACAATGGATTTTTAATTATTTATGAGGTGAGACCATGAGAGAGCTTTTCAATAACTTTTGGGGGCTGATGATTCTTGACGGCCTGTTTTTCACATTTTATTTCATGCTGATTTCCTTCATCTACAAATGGATGCCGGAAAGGGGGGATGTCTCGTAAAAATATATATAGCTATCTTAACGACAGGATGAATCTCATTGTTATTCCGTTTTTTGCATCGGCGCTCTCATATCAAAAAGCGGGGTGTTTGTGCCCCGAAGAAAGACAGGAAAAACGACACATAAAGAAACGGCCAGTTTCATGTTGTTGTCTTTAAGTATAAATGTGAATAAATAGTTAATGATAATTATTCTCATTTGATGAATTTGCATTTATAATTCAATCCACAAGACGAGCCCATGCACTGGCTCGTGCATAAATTCAAGTCAGGAAGTTTCACCTATGTTTAAAAGAATGATTGCCTTCTCGGCACTTGGTGTGCTCATGTCCGCGCAGGCACAGACCAACGTTATTATTTACGGTACCGTCGATACCGGCTTCGTCAAGGAAACAGGCAGCAGCACGCGGATGGATGAAAGTGCCGCCAATCTGATCGGGGTTCGCGGATCGGAAGAGCTGGCAAACGGTATCAAGGCGACTTTCCAGCTTGAACGGCAATTCCAGCTGCCGGACGGCACCAACAAGGTAACCTACAGCCTTGACGATTCCATCTCAAGGGCGCTTGCAAACCGTGGACAGACAATCGACTGGACAGGTGCGGCCAACGTCGGCCTTGAAGGGCCCTGGGGTTGGGTCCGTCTGGGTCGTGTCAATGAAATGTCGTCTGAATACTTTACCGAACTCGATCCGTTTTTGCAGGCGGCGACCGGATCGGCACTTGCCAAATATAGTCTTTTGCGCAGTGAACAGCTTTCGAACACGGTTCGCTACGACAGTCCCGAATTCGCCGGGTTCGTTGTCGGTCTCACATACACCCTCTCTGCGGACGACCATAAAAAACCCGTGGGAGTCAGCAGCGATATCTACAATGCCGGTTTTGGCGGGTCGCTTCGTTACGATAACGGCCCTGTTTCCCTGATGACCAACTACAATCGGCAGGCCGATTCCAACAAGTCGTTCGTCTGGAATATCGGGGGCGCCTACACGCTGGGCGACTGGCGTTTTTCGGCAGGGTATCAGGGAAGCCAGCTGAAAAACCTGTCCTCGATCCCCGATCTCGATCTTGGTTTTGATACGCCGATCAACCAGAAGGAATGGCTGCTGGGCGTCCAGTACCACATGGGGCGCGGCACCATCAATGCGTCGTACAATCGTGCGTCCGTCGATAAAACGGCTCATGATGGCGACGTCAACAAATACGCTTTGGGCTACACCTACGACCTGTCGAAGCGGACGCAACTATATGGTATGGTATCCTATACCGACAGCGATAACAGCTTTGTAGGCAGTATCTACAATAACAACGGGGCGGAAAGGGAATCCGTTACCGGTGTACAGGTTGGCATTACGCATAGTTTTTGATGTAAAAAGGAAGAAAGAAACTTTGTTTGGAGCACGCCAGTCGTGCTCCTTTTTTTATGCGAATATATGAAAAACTGTTTTCATTGCCAGGGCATTTGTATTTTGCAATAAAATCCAGCCGGACGCGGGGATGAAACTATGTCAGACTTTACCTATCTGATAAGATAGGAACGTCTCTTCAAGCGGAGTGATCCATGCAAAGCACGATTGAAATTTTCGACCGGGGTCAATGGCAGCCATGCTGCATTGTCGAAACGGAAAATCTGTCGGCCGGGTCGCAATCGTCTTCCGTTCTGACCTATTTGCCTGCTTATGCCGAAAACGGCAGCCTGCCCGTCTCGATTCATTTTCCTGTGCGCGGGGAACCGTACCATCTGGCTCACTGGCCTTCTTTCCTGCTGGATATGGTGCCGCGTGGGGAGGGTAGGGAATACCTGCTTTATGAATGCCATATTCCGGAAGAGGTTGCGACCGACTGGAAACTGATGCTTTACGGAGCGATCAATCCGATCGGCAATTTGCGGATTGCCGAAGCGAATGTGTTTTACCGCGAATTTATGGGCAGGAAAGCGCCGCTTTGGGTCAACAGGGGGTTTACGATCAGGGAAATCCTTGAACGGAGCGAAAATTTCGTGGAATACCTTGAAGAGCACGGCATGCTTTCGGCGGGAACGACGTGTGTTCAGGGCAAAACACCCAAATTCCTGATGACGCAGGGCAAGGATGACCTCTGGTATGCCGATGCCGCTTTGCCGGACGCCAAAGCGGCGCGTCATTTTCTGGTCAAGCTTTCACGCGGACGCAATCTGGCGGACTGGAAGATTCTGGAAAACGAGGCGGCTTATGTTCGTGTCGCCCGAGAAATGGGCCTGGGTGTCGGTGAATTGCCAAAGTGGCAAAGCGACATGCTGTTCATTCCCCGTTTCGACCGGGCGGTAGCGGAAACCGGTGTAATCCGGCATCATCAGGAAAGTATTGCCTCACTGTGCCAGCTGGCCGATTCATCCGAAAGGCCTTCCCATAATGTTGTGTTGAAGACCTTGCGGGAGTATGTGTCCGATCCTTTTGCCACGACGGTGGAATACCTGAAACGGGATATCCTGAACATGGCGATGGGGAACATCGATAACCATCCTTTCAATAAAGCCGTCAGGATCGTGGACGGCAAAATCGGGTTAACTCCCATTTTTGACTTTTCGCCTTCCTATCTGTTGACGGACGATATTGAACGGTCGATGGAGTGGATGGATGAAAAAGGGGACGTTCTCGATAACTGGAACGATATTCTGGACAGCCTGGAAATCCCGCCGGAAGAAATGTCGGGCGTTCTGGTCGAGATCGACCGTTTCGGGCGAAAACTGGATACCTTGCAGGACATCATGAAGCAGCAAGGGGTGGATGAGGATATTGTCGATGCCCGTTATTACGGTATCCAGAACTTGCGCTCCCAGTTGAAAAACTGAACGGTCACCAGCCGGACTCAGTCCCGGTAAAGGGTTTTCAGGAAGGCGATTTCTTCGGCATGGCCCGGCAGTTCGTTGGGCGTTTCCAGACAGAACGGCAGGTTTTTCAATGCCGGATGGTTGATGATCCGGGCAATGGCGTCGATGCCGATGGTGCCTTCACCGATTGTCGCGTGCCTGTCCTTGTGGCTGCCAAAGGGCGTCAGGCTGTCATTCAGGTGAATGGCATGGAGATGCTTCAGGCCAATGGTTGCATCGAATTCTTCCAGTACCTCGTCGAGCCGGTTGACGATGTCGTATCCGGCAGACCAGACATGGCAGGTGTCGAGACAGACGCCTGTTTTGGGATGATTGCCACAGCCGTCGAGAATGGCTTTGAGTTCTTCGAAACGGCAGCCGACTTCGCTTCCGGATCCTGACATGGTTTCCAGCAGGAGCATCGGTTCGGGATCGGTTTCAAGAACACGGTTCAACAGGGCGATGATCAGTTCGATACCTTTTTCGATTCCCTGACCGACATGGCTGCCCGGATGGAAGTTGTACAGGTTCCCGGGAAGCAGCGCCATGCGATCGATATCGTCGAGAATGGTCTCACAGACAAATTCGCGCAGGCGTTCGTCTCGGGCACAGGCATTTAAAGTATAAGGGGCGTGAACGACGATCGGAGCGAAACCGTTTTCGTCCAACAGTTGTTTCAACGCCAGGACGTCGGCCGGATCCAGCTTCTTTGCCGCGCCGCCCCGGGGATTGCGCAAAAAGCACTGAAAAGTATTGGCGCCAATGGAAAGCGCATCTTTTCCCATTCGGAAAAGACCTTTTGAAACAGAGAGATGGCAACCGATTTCAAGCATATTGGTAAAGTTCAGGAGAGGCCTTCCATAAGGACGATATCGACCTGTTCACCCGCACGTACCTGTTCGCGTTCTTCAGGCAGCACGATGATGCAGTTGGCTTCCACCATCGAACGCAGGATGCCGGAACCCTGTTCGCCGGTTGTCCTGACTGTCAGGCCGCCATCCGCGTTTTCGGTCACGACACCCCGCTGGAATTCGGTGCGTCCCGCTCTTTTTGACAGATTGGAGGCTGCCTGTGCCTTGACGTAAACGAGTGGTGAATGCGTTGCCCCCATCATGTGCAACAGCGCATCACGTACGAAAAAGTAAAACGAGACCATAACAGCGACCGGATTGCCGGGCAAACCGAAGAGAATGGCGCTCCGGTTGCCGGAACGGATTTTCCCGAATGCCATCGGCCTGCCAGGGCGCATTCTGATCGACCAGAAGGCGACGTCACCCATGTTGGCCATGACCTGTTTGGTGTAGTCGGCTACGCCGACAGAGACGCCACCGGATGTGATGATGGCATCGGCATTTTCAGCGGCAGTTTTCAGGGTGGCTTCCAGTTCGGCCGGATCGTCGGCCACAATCCCCATGTCCATCACATCGCAGCCCAGCCTTTCCATCATGGCGGCCAGAGTCGCGCGATTGCTGTCGTAAACGGCGCCATCGTCCAGTTCCATGCCGGTCGGGCGCAGCTCGTCCCCTGTCGAGAGCAGGGCGACCCGTACACGGCGGCGTACGGGAACTTCGGCCACGCCCAGCGAGGCGAGCAGACCCAGATGGGCAGGGCGAAGAACCGTCCCTTCGGTGAGGGCAACTGCACCGGCGGCCAGATTTTCCCCGGCGCGGCGGATGTTGTCGCCGCACACGGCGGTTTTCGGCGGGATGGTCAAATGCGTTTCATCGAGCAGCTTGACGTTTTCCTGCTGTACAACAGTATCGCAGCCTTGCGGGATCATCGCGCCGGTCATGATCCGGATGCATTCGCCGAAGCCGACACGGGTGGTATAAGGATGCCCCGCATAGGAATAGCCGGCCACTTTCAGGGTCAAAGGCTGGGACAGGTCGAGGTTTTTGCAGGAAAAGGCGTAACCATCCATCGCCGAATTGTCGAAGGCGGGAACGGAAAAGGACGAGATAATGTCTTCGGCAAGGACGCGTCCCAGACTGTTTTTCAAAACAACCCGCTCGATGGCGCCGACCGGGGAAACGAAACTGTGGATGAGGTCGTGGGCCAGTTTGACCGGCAGGGAATCGGGATTATAGGAAGGCAGGCCACGAGTCAGTTCATCAAGGGCGGAAGCTTGTTGGGTCATGAGCGTTTTTCCGGTTGGGCTAAAGTTCGCTGGAATTTTTCCAGATCGTCAGGCGTATTGATGTTTTCAAACGCGTGCGTATCGTCAAAGCATACTTCAATGGCCTTCAATGTTGAAGTCCAGCCGTCTATTTTTCGACCGCCGTTTTCCAGAAAAGATTCAAGATGTGGCCTGAGCGATTTTTTCATCAGGGAAAATACTGGCTGGACGCGGCACACGTCGCCAGAACGGACACAGGCAACCGCCAGATCGGCCTGTTCCTTTTCCAGTGCACCAGCCAGTTTTTCGACCAGTTCATGAGGAAGGAAAGGGGTATCACACGGCACGGTGACCAGATAAGGCGTTTTACAGTGGCGCAGTCCGGTCAGGAAACCGGCTAGGGGGCCGGAATAGTCGAGCGGCTTATCCGTAAAAACCGCATAACCGAAGGACCGGTACGTTTCACCGTTCCGGTTGGCATTGATGATGAGTCTGGAAACCTGTGAAACAATACGGTCGATGACGTGTTTGACCATCGGTTTGCCGTCGAATGGCTGCAGGCCCTTGTCCGCCATGCCCATGCGCCTGCCCTGGCCTCCAGCCAGAATGACACCCGTTACCCGGTCTTTGAACGGGGTGGTGACAGTGTCGGTCTGATGTATCAGGTCTGCCAAGGGGTTAACCTCCGATATAGGACATTTCTATTTTTTTGCCGCCAGAGGCAGGCAAGGCGTTGTTCGCCCTCAGTTCGGAATAGCGGTTGTCACGCTCTTGCCAGTGCCGTGCCAGTGCGGTCGAGATTTCGTCATCCGACCATCCGTCCCTGAGCATCGCACGGACATCGTAGCCATCCGTTGCAAAAAGGCATTTGTACAGTCTGCCCTCCGTTGACAGGCGCAGGCGCGTACAGTCCCGGCAAAACGCATGGGTAACACTGGCGATGAAACCGATTTCACCGCTACCGTCACGATAGCGCCAGCGTTCGGCGGTTTCGCCTGCATAATGCCTGTCTATCGGCTCGATCGGCGTCTCGGCGTCGATCAGGCTGATCAGCTTTTCAGAGGGAACGATTTCCCTTTCTTCCCAGTCGTTCGATGAACCGACGTCCATGTATTCGATGAAACGGACGATGACTGGCGAGTTCCGGAAATGGCGGGCAAGCTGGAGAACCTGATGTTCGTTTATGCCTTTTTTGACAACGGTATTGACCTTGACCGGGTCGAATCCGACGGCAATGGCGGTTTCGATGCCGTGCAAAACGTCTTTGACGGAAAAATCCACGTCATTCATCTGGCGGAAAACCGTGTCGTCGAGGGCGTCCAGCGATACCGTAATGCGTTGCAAGCCTGCGTCGAAAAGCGTTTTTGCTTTTTTCGCCAGCATGGAACCGTTCGTCGTCAGGGTCAGATCGACAGGTTGGCCTTCGGGTGTCTTCATTCGGGCTAACTGTTCGATCAGGCGTTCCACATCTTTTCGCAGAAGCGGCTCCCCGCCGGTCAGCCGGATCTTTTCGACGCCGCAACCCACGAAAAGACGGGCGAGCCGGGAAATTTCCTCGAAGGAGAGCATGTCCGAATGGGGAATGAAGCGGAAATCCTTGCCGAAAACCTGTTTGGGCATGCAATAGACACACCTGAAATTGCATCGGTCGGTAACGGAGATGCGCAGGTCTCTGAGGGGACGTCCCAGCCTGTCCAGTACGGGCGAGTCCGTCAGGGGCAACACGATGGCTGGCCTGATGGAATTGTCAGGGTTTCCCTGTCGCAGGATGGGTATGATGGGATGCGTCATCGACAAATAGTCAGAAAAGAAAAACAGGAGACTGTAACGATATCATGAACCCGAAATTGTTTCACAAAAGGGGCTACAAATCAAAAAAGGGGAAACGGGGAACAACGATGAACCGGTGGAATGAATAACGGGACTGAAGGGAAAGAATTCAGATGGCGGATCTGTTCAATATGAACAGGCATTCCGGTTGTATGGAAGAAATATTTTCAGATAATTGTTTTTCTTTAAAAAAACTACCCGGATTAATGATCCTTTTTTTACGATCACTCAAGTGCATGTTTTTTTTAAATCCCTAACATGAATGAATAACAAACCGGATTTATTGAAACCGCAGAAAAGGTTCCGACTGGTTTGGAAACCAAACCCGGATTGATGGGGGCAATTTTTGTAAAGGATCGAATATGATTACCGTCAGAAATTCACAGGACAGGGGCTATGCCGATCACGGCTGGCTTCAGTCTTACCATACGTTTTCTTTCGCCGATTATTACGATCCGCGCTATATGGGATTCCGTTCCCTGCGCGTGATCAACGAAGACCGTGTCGCCGTTGGCAAGGGGTTCGGGCTGCATCCACACAATGATATGGAAATCATTTCCTATGTCATTTCCGGGGTGCTGGAACACAAGGACAGCATGGGCAGCCATGAAATCATGCAGGCCGGTGATGTCCAGCGCATCAGCGCCGGTTCCGGCATCATGCACAGTGAATATTGCGGTTCGAAGGATGAACCCGTTCATTTTCTGCAAATCTGGATCATGCCGGACGAACGGAATGTCCGTCCGGAATATGCTCAGGCTTCTTTTGCCGATATCGAACCGGACAACATGGTTCTGATCGCCAGCAAAACGGCGCGATACAATTCGATTGCCATTCATCAGGATGCCGACGTTTATGCCGCCAAACTGAAAGAAGGCGGTGTGATCGATCACGATATGGCCCCGGGTCGTGGCGTATGGATACAGATGATCGGGGGGGAACTCTCGATCAATAATGAAAAAACCATATATGACGGGGATGGCGCGTCGGTCGAAAACGTCGATCACCTGATGCTGGTCGCCAGCAAGGAATCGCATTTTCTGCTGTTCGACCTGAAATAACAAGGATGGGAATATCCGGAAAATGGCTGGGCACGACTCAAAAAAGGGACTTTTGATGCCGGATAACTGCGCTGTCAGGTTTACAGGGTACTATTCCCCAATGCTCTTCGGCGTGTCACCGGTATCGACGGCCACACATCGATGAGCAATGTTCCGGTGTTCGCCGAATCAGCGAGGATTTTCAAGGTACCCCGACGTCTGTGTCGGCCTGCGGACTAAGATATGCGGTATCGGCTTTGAATACGTTTCCACGATGGTTAACAGGCAGCCGCAATCTGCCCGGATGCCCCGGACACTTGAAAAATATGCATCGGTTTTCCCCTCATGCCGGACAACCTCTCCCATCTGGCATGAGGCTTTTTCGTGAACGCCCCCTGTGACATAAAACCGAATTCGCCTGTAACGCTTCATCTGAAGTATCTCTGCCGGCCGTGGCACACAGCTCCAGTCGCAGATGACTTCTGGCTTTCAATTGGAAAACGCCTGGTCCTCACATCATTCCCATTGCAGGCAAAAGGATGCATCACATGCCTTTTCGCCGGTTTTCAGGTTTGGCGCTTTTGGGGCGCCGGTCCGGAACATCGTCCGGCAGGATAGATGTCGCCGGGATGGCGCAGGAAACGGTGGGAAAAAGACCTGTTTCCATACCGGCCGAACGGTTCGATGGAGGGGGTTCTCACAGTCCTGTCGCGGGTTTCGCGCCCAGGACTGGTTCACACAGGAAAATTCAACCTTCCGGAACCGGTCAGGCGGCGATTTTTTCATCCTGTACGGTATCATTGCGGATGGTGCGAACATCCACAGGCCGCTGTTTTTTGACGGGCGATATCATGGCGTCGTGCCTGACTCCGACAATGTTTCCGTTATCGTCGAACATGCAGGTCAGGATTTTCGCCTGCTGCATGTTTCGTATATTCCCCGTTTCCAGACGGCAGAATCCCGCCGTTTCTTCCAGGCTGACCGGTTGCGGACAGGGAATGTATCTGTCAGGGCGTTCCGCCAATCGCAGCGTATTGTAGAGCGCCCACAGCAAAAAGGCGCAGACAAATCCGCCGATGACGGGAAAGTACCTTGAAATGATCTTTTTTATCGCAAGAATGTCCTCATAACCGATCCAGCTCCCGAACCGCGGGTAATCGATTATCGAGCTGCCAAGGGCAAACAATGTGGACAGGACATTATAGCAGGATGCCCCAGAACAGAACAGGCAGGATTATTCCCAATGCCCTCTGTCGGGTTGATTGTTTGTGCTTGTAACAGATGATCAGATTGCCTGGGTCAATTATCATTTTGTTTTCCTGATTTCATTTGATTTATCGTTTTGCAAAAGTGAGGTGATATTGTCCGGTTCGCTGCCGATTCCCCTGTCTGTCGTATGCCAGCGGCCCCGTTTCTTTCCACCGGAAAAAAACATGGCTTTCGGAAAGGCAATGATCGAGACGATCCAGTTCAGCAACCAGTAAAAAAGCGGATACCAGATGATTTCCAGATAAATGCCGCCCAGATTGCTGTCGTATTTCCGGGCCATGAAAAAGCAGACGGCAAACTGGAAGAGGCAGGTCACGCCCAGAACCAGCCCGGTGTAGGGAAATGAGAAAAACGGCTCCGGAAAAGGGGCGACCAGTTTGAACAGTGCGATTCCCATCAGCAGGAGAATGGTGTAACTCCAGACGATGCTGGCGATATATTCGATAAAGATCGGCCAGAAACGGCGTGCTTTCCAGCTGAACAGGTAGTGGCAATAGTTTTTGAAAGCCTCTGCGCCACCCACGGCCCAGCGCAGCCGCTGTTTGAACAGGCCGCCCAGTGTCTCGGGCATCAGTATCCAGCAAAGGGCATGGGGCTCGAAATGGATATCCCAATTGTTGAGCTGGAGCCGCCAGCTGATGTCGATATCCTCTGTAATCGTCAGTTCATTCCAGTATCCGACACTGTGCAGCGCACGCCGGCGGAAGGCACCGATCACTCCGGATATCGTGAACAGGCGGCCGTAAATCTGCTGGGCACGTTTCAAAAGCCCGACGATGGCTGAAAATTCACCGACCTGGATTCTGCCCAGAAGCGTGCTGCGGGTGCGGATGCAGGGATTGCCTGTTACCGCGCCGACGCGAGGGTCACGGATAAAGTGAGACATGATCCAGGTCACCGCGTAGTGATCCAGTATGGCGTCGCCATCGATACAGACCAGAAATTCCCCTTTGGCGGCCATCGCTCCCGCTTTCAGCGCAACGGCCTTGCCCTGGTTGGTCGCCAGCTGGACAACCCGCATCCGGGGAATGGTTTTTGCCAGCGTTTCCAGCTGATATCCCGTATCGTCCGAGCTGCCGTCATTGATGGCAAGAATCTCGTAATTGGGATAATGCATGTCAGCCAGTGCCGTGAATGTCTCGATGGCATTCGAGGATTCGTTGTAACACGGTACCAGTACCGAAACCAGCGGATATTCCGGCAGTCGGGGCGGATTCGTATAGCGTCTGCCCCTTTCGTGGCGGCAGTAATAAAGCAGTGCTCCCGTCATCCAGAGGTACGACATCAAAAGCGGATAGAAGAAGGCGAAATCGAACAGCAGTTCAGTCAGGCGGTCAAGCATATCTCTCCTGTTCAGTTCCGGATGGAAAACCAGTGGGAAATCATCCCGATATCCGGATGACCGAGAATGGGATCGTCAGGATAGTAGCCGAAATTGAAAGCGCCATGCCTTGACAGCTGCTGCATCTGTTTTGCCATGATGTCGTTCGGCATGGGCCTCAGGTGATCCGGGCGCCAGTCCTTTGCCTGCAATTCAAATACCGTCTTGCGCAGTCCGAGAGGGTGTTCGGCGACTTTTGCGATGAGTGTTTCCATCCATTCCCCGGCATGGTCGGCGGCGCCTTCCATGTAGGGCATCGCTTCGATTGCGGTATAGTCGTACGTTGTCAGGAAATCATCGAGATTCTGGGCCATCCATTCTTCCGCATACGGCGAAAGAATGGCCGGAGCGTAGATATTCCGGGACGTGAAAACGGGAGGATGCCATTTTTCGACAGTTGTCTGAAGTTCTTTCGTGAAATCGATCAGTGCACGGCTTTTCGCACGGGTGAACTTCTGCATCATTTTCGGGTCTTTGCGGATCAGTTCCGGGTCGTCAGGCAATCCAATACTGGTGAGCCAGGCTTTCCCGGCAGGGCTGACATCCTCGTAATCGCCGATGATGGCGTCGTCACGGAAAATGATTCCCATAAAAGGCGCGTGGCTGGCGAGATCTTCATAAATTTCATTGATGATGCGCCGGTTTTCCGCATCGAAGGGGGTCAGGCGGGTATAAAAGACTTTCCTGTCGGGAGAAACGGCGGTAATGACCGGACGGTTCGGCAGATCGAAACCCAGTACAGGCATCCATGCGTAAACCTCGCATTTGTATCGTGTGGCCAGCTGCCATGAGATATAGCTGAAAAAGTCGGCCCGCATGGGAAGGTGGCGGTTCGGAAAATACATGGCGTCTGCCGTGCCGTTTCCGTCCGGGTCGGCAAAAGCCTGAAGGTAGATCACATTCGCGCCGGATGCCTTGACGCGGTCGAAGAGGAGGGAGGTGTTTTTTTCACGCTGCTGCGCGTCGTCGTCGTAAATCATGTCCAGATCGACATGCATGACGCGCTGTACCGGCAGATCGGATACGGGGAGCTGTGCCAATGCGTTCCGGCGTGAATAAAGGGTGCTTCCCGCCATGACGCCGGCTTCCATTTTCCGCATCATTTTCGGCAGGTCGATTTCTTCATGCATCATGAGCCGTGGAATGGTCGGCCAGTCGGCATAGAAAGCCAGCGAAGCCGTCAGTTCGTATCCTGCTTCCAGTGCGGCAGCAACGCCGACCTGATTGTAACGGCCATAAGGCCATACAGCGACCTGCGGCCGACGGCCCGTTTTCTCATAGATGACGTCGGCAGAACGCTTCCAGTCGTTTCGAACCCTTTTTTTGAAAGCATCGACCGATTCATAGGTGCCGGTTTTCGGGTCGTACCATCTATGGGCGCCAGAAGGAAGCTGCATTCCCTGTGGGTTGCCCTGATGTCCTTCATGCAGATTGTGAGAATGGGAAGCCAGCTCGACGAGGCCGGAATCGGCCATTTCCCTGATCTGCTCCCAGCTGAG
>CAJKQK010000043.1 GCA_905202055.1 uncultured Oxalobacter sp. | reverse complement strand
GGAAACGGATTTTGCCTGCGGCCACGGCGGCTTGCGCCAGCGTGGTATTCGGTTTTCGCGCCAGTTCGACCGCGAATTCAACGATCAGGATGGCGTTTTTCGCCGCCAGACCGACCATGACGAGCAAGCCGACCTGAAAATAGACATCGTTATCCAGCCCTCTCGCCCATGTCGCCAGCAGGGAACCGATCAGGCCGAACGGGACAGCCATCAGGATCACGGCAGGGAGTGCCCAGCTTTCGTATTGTGCCGCCAGAATCAGAAATACCAGAATCACGCCGAAAACGAAGACGATCATCGATGACGTGCCGGACTTCTGTTCCTCGAAAGCCACTCCTGACCAGCCATAGGTGTAATCTTTCGGCATGACGGCATCGGCAATATCTTCGATAGCCGCCATCGCCTGTCCGGACGAATATCCGGCTGCAGCGTTACCGGTAATTTCCGCTGCCGGGAAACCGTTGAAATGCGGGACGAGATCGGGGCCTGTCGTGTAAGAAGTCGTCACGACAGAAGAAAGCGGAACCATTTGACCCTGTGCGTTACGGGTATAGAGTTTGGCGATATCGTCCGGGCTGGCGCGGAATTCCGGTTCCGACTGCATGATGACGTACCAGACGCGGGAATACTGGTTGAACTGGCTGACGATCGAAGACCCGAATTGCGTTTGCAGGGTACTGGTGATGTCGTCCATGTCCAGCCCCAACAGGCGCGCCTTGTCGCGGTCGACGGCGATCCTCAGTTGTTGTGAGCGTGCCTGATACGTCGTGTTCAGGCTGGTCAGTTCAGGCCGTTTTCTTGCCTCGGCCATGATTTTGTCGAGTACTTCCTGCAACTGGTCAGGTGTTGCCGAGCCGGTGCTTTGCAGCCAGAATTCAAAGCCGCCGGTACTGCCCAGCCCGGGAATCGGGGGCGGCAGGATCGGGAGGATCATCGCTTCCTCGATGGCTCGGGTTTCTTCGTACAATTCAAGCATGATCGTTCCCGCGTTCTGCGCTTTTGCGGTCTTGATGTTCTTGTAGCGCTCGTCAAAGGGCTTCAAGGCCATGAAGTACGTCCCTGAGGAAGTCTTGAAACCGTTATCGAGCAGCGAAAAACCGGCAATGCCTGCCCGGGTTTCGACGCCCGGGATTTTTTCGACGATATCCGAGACTTTGTTCATGACGTTTTGTGTCCGTTCCAGACTGGACGAATCAGGCAGAATGACAGCGGTAATCAGGTACCCCTGATCTTCCTGAGGCACGAAACTCGTCGGCAAACGGGCAAACAGGAGCCAGATGGCGGCGATCATGACGCCGAAACAGATCAGGGCGATCATCGAATGTTTGATGACAGCGGCCGACCAGCGCCCGTAATGCTCGGTCAGGCTGGCGAATTTTTTATTGAACCAGGCGAAGGGCCCTTTTGTGGGGGCAGGGGTCTGTTTCAGCCAGCTTCCGCACAGGGCGGGCGTCAGCGTCAGGGCGACAAAACCGGAAATCGTCACTGAAATGGCAATGGTGATGGCGAACTGTTTATAGAGCTGGCCTGTCGTACCGGGAACGAACGCGGCGGGCACGAAAACACTGACCAGTACCAGTACGGTGGCGACAATCGGACTGACCAGTTCGTTCATCGCCTGTATAGTCGCCTGTTTCCGGTCCATCCCGCTGTTGTCGATATTGCGCTCGACGTTTTCCACCACCACAATCGCGTCATCCACAACAAGCCCGATCGCCAGTACCATTCCGAACAGCGTGAGCATGTTGATCGTGAAGTTCAGGATGTACATACCGGCAAAGGTACCCAGCAGGGCAACGAATATGGCGGTCGAGGCGATCAGGGTGGCACGGTATTTTTGCAGGAAAACGTAGATAACGCCGATCACGATACAGATGGCGATGATCAGGGTCTTGATCACCTCTTCAATCGAAATGCGCACGTAATCGGTCGTATCGACCCCGATCACGTAGTGTATCCCGTCCGGAAAACCGGCCTGCAATTTGTCCAGTTCGGCGCGTACGGCCTTCGATACGTCCAGTGCGTTGGCCCCCGGTTGCTGGACAACCTGAATGAAGGTTGAATATTCTCCATTCATCCGGGTATCGGTCAAATAGGTCTGCTTGCCCATCGATGCGCGTCCGATGTCTTTCAGCCGGACAATCGCACTGCCATCGTTATTGGCGCGAATGATCATGTTTTCATAATCTTCCGCGTTCTGGTAAGGGGAGCGGGTAATAGCCGGGTAGGTCTGGACGATGCCTGCCGGGGCGGGTTCACCGCCGATCTGACCGGCGGAAAAGAGCTTGTTCTGGGAGGATACCGCCTCGGCGACATCGGTAGTCGTCACTTTGAGCGACGCCATCTTGTCCGGGTTCAGCCAGATGCGCATGGCCTGGTCGGCATTGCCCATCACGGTCGCCTGACCGGCACCGGGAACCCGCTTGATCGCGTCGAGAACGTAAACGTTCGCGTAATTCGAGACATAATCCTGGCTGTACATTTTCGGATCACCGTAGAGCCCGATCAGCATCAGCATGGACGAGGACTCTTTCTGGACCTGCACGCCGTTTTGAGTCACCTCGCCGGGTAATTGCGGTGTGGCGATATTGACGCGGTTCTGAACCTGAACCTGCGCAATATCCGGATCGGTGCCGATATTGAAAAATACGGTCAACTGGAGCTGTCCGGACGACGAGGAAGACGATGTCATGTACAGCATGTTGTCGATACCGTTGATCTGGTTTTCCAGCGGAGCGGCGACGGAATCGGCCAGCGTCTTCGCGTCTGCGCCCGGATACTGGGCCGACACGGTAATCTGTACCGGACTCATATCCGGATACTGTTCGACCGGCAACTGGGTCATGGCGATGCCGCCCGCCAGACAGATGATGAGCGAGACGACGATCGCAAAGATGGGGCGTTCAATGAAAAATTTGGAAAACATCATTCACCCCTTATGGTTTGGCAGCTTCAGGTTGGGTGGTTTTGTCCGTTCCGTTTTCTTTCGGGGCAGTGACGGTTCCCGAATCTGCCGCGGCTGCAGCCGGTTGCAGGTCTGTCGATGCCTTGTCGTCGGGAGAGGATGTGCCGATAATCTGCTGTTCCGAATTTTGCGACACGTCAACATCGGCTCCGGCGGCAAGAGTCTGGACGCCATCGATGACGACCTGTTCCCCGCTTTGCAATCCCTGCGTAATGACCCAGTTCGTTCCGGTCTGGTCGCCGACAGTCACCGGACGGTACTGTGCCTTGTTATCCTTGATGACCCAGACGAAGTGGCCTTTCGATCCCTGCTGGACGGCTTTTTGCGGAACGGCAATGGCGTCAGGCCGGGTGGCGCCGATCATGCGCACACGCACGAACTGATTCGGTTTCAGGGTACCTTTCGGGTTGTCGACACTGGCGCGAATCATATTGGTACCGGTTGTCGGGTTGTAGTCCGGTGCCGAGAAAACGAGTTTGCCCGTATTCGGGAGAACCGATCCGTCCGGCAGGATGACTTCAACCGTGAAATTGTTGTTTGCCGGTACGATCAGCTGGCCTGCCTGAATCTGTTTTTGCAATTCGAGCAGACGGTTTTCCGAAATGGAAAAATTCACCCACATCGGCGACATCCTGTAGACCGTCGTGAGCTGGTTGTTCGTCGCGTCGATATACGTTCCTTCCGCCACACTGGCCGAACCGGCCAGCCCGTCAACCGGGGATTTGATCGTTGTGTATGACAAGTTCAGTCTGGCGGCGTTTAACTGCGCCTGTGCCTGATGCACGGCAGCCTGTGTCGTCAGAAACTGTCCTTTGGCATTGTCGAGGTCTTTTTTCGAGAGAGCATTCAGGGCGACCAGTGGTTTGATGCGGTCAAAATTGGCTTTGGCTGTGGCATGGGCAGCCTTGCTGGAATCGAGTGCGGCCCTGGCTTCATTGACCTGAACCTGAAACGGGCGCGGATCGATCGTAAAGAGTGTTTGACCATCCCTGACCATCGAGCCTTCCTGATAAAGTCGTTTTTGCAGAAATCCGTTGACGCGGGCGTTGATGTTGACCTGACGGGAACTGGCCGTCTGGGCGACATATTCCAGTGACATGGGAATATTCTGGGCTTTGATGGTCAGAGTCGTTACACGCGGCTTTCCGGCCTTCGGAATTTCCATTTTCTGGCTGCAACCCAAAATGAGCAGGGATACCAGTCCTGCAGCGACTATACTGGCTATTGAACGACGATTCATCACCCGATTCTCCATGTCTGTTTTGATCCGTAAAATGACAAACTGTGCCGGATCATCTGGAGAAAACCATACCCTGAAGTTCATCAGGACTTTTTTACTTTAATCAGAGCAATAGCGTATTTTTCTTTCTTTTTTTGCAATACCGCCATTTGTTCGTCATAAACTGAAATAATAATAAAAAAGCGATCCCTGCTTGCCGTACAATAAAAATATGATTTGCACCTGTCTGTCCAACCAGAAAGAGAGAGCGAAATGATTGCCAATGTCCTGACTATAGCCGGTACCGATCCGAGTGGCGGTGCGGGGATTTCCGCCGATTTGAAAACGTTTTCGGCATTGGGAACCTTCGGCATGGCGGCGATAACCGCCGTCGTGGCGCAGAATACAATGGGCGTGCGTTCGTTCCAGCCGCTTGACCCGTCCTTTGTAGGGGATCAGATCGATGCGGTTTTCGAGGACGTGAAGGTTGACGCCATCAAGATCGGCATGGTGGCGACGGCCGCCATTGCCGGGGTAATCGCCGACAGGCTGGCGAAATATCCGAAATGTCCTGTCGTTCTGGATACCGTCATGGTTGCCAAAAGCGGTGATACGCTCCTGAAACCCGATGCCATCGAAGCCATTCGTGACAGGCTGGTTCCCATGGCAGACATCATCACGCCTAACCTCAAGGAAGCATCCGTCCTTCTCGCCTCGGACATCCCCGCCTCGGTTATCGATATGAAAACGGCTTTGCCGCGCTTGTATGCCCTCGGAGCGGAATGGGTCTTGCTGAAAGGAGGATACCTGCCGGGATATGACAGCGTCGATTTCCTGTATGGAGACGGAAAAACGACCGAGTTGCATGCGCCGCGTATTGAAACGAAAAACGTGCATGGTACCGGATGCACCTTGTCTGCGGCCATTGCTGCGTTCATGACGCGCATGCCGCTGCCGGAAAGCGTGAAAATGGCAAAAGATTATCTGACGAAAGCGCTCGCGGATTCGGGCAAGCTGAACGTGGGCCACGGTCATGGTCCGGTTCATCACTTCCATGCCATATGGAAGTAAAGGAATTTAAAAGCCGGAAATATATTTATAGATCAGCTGGTTATTGGATGAATTTAAAGTTTCGTATGAAATTTTGAATCCATTTTTTTCGTTTTTACGGCAGGGAATAGGGCAGCGGTATCCATGTGATCAGGGGGCCGTCCGCCTTTTCGGCATGCAAGGCCTGGCTGCCGATCGCATCGGTTTGTACGACGGCCAGAAAATCGACCCGGTTATTGTCCCTGCGGGCTGAACAGACGACTGTGCCGCAAGCCTGTCCGGCGGAATCGACGATGTCCGCACCTGCCGTCATGTTGACGTCGACAGGGGGATTATCCTCGAAAGGCAGTTCGACCATTCCATGAACCATACGCCGTTTGACCGTCCCCTTGTACTGGCTACGGGCAATCACTTCCTGTCCCGGATAACAGCCTTTTTTGAAAGAGAGGCCGCCCACCTGTTCCAGATTGACCATTTGCGGGATGAACCTGTCCTGAACGGGCAATGTGATTTGAGGAACGCCTGCCTTGATGTCACCCAACTTCCAGCCGTTTTCATCACATACGGAAAGCGTGGATGACAGTTCGCTTTCGACAGCCTGCAATCGTTCTTCGGTGATAACCAAAAGATAACGTGGAAAACCGAATGCGTCGGCAACGCGTACCAGTACCCCGTGTTCGTTTTCGATTTTGCCGAAGGGGTCGGAAGGCAGTGTTTCAAACCATTTCGACAGGGCCTGGCCACCTTTTTCGCCGCCAATGCCCAGAACGGCCATGTTGCCGCTTTCATCGGAAAGTGTCACTTTTGCACGCAAAATGTACATTTGCAGGCGTTTTTGCAAGGCTGAAAGGATATCGAGGGGAACAGTCAGCCAGACTTTCCCGGCCGATTTCCATGCGTGGAAAAGGGCAAGCATGCGGCCTTGCGGATTGCAGTAAGCCGCCAGACGCGCCTGATCGCTTCCCAGATGTTCGATATCGTTGGAAAGCTGGCCGTGAATGAAAGAAACGGCATCATCACCTTCAAGAACGAGCAGACCGGTCTGTTTGAGCAAAACGACATGACCCGATTCAAGCGTAGTGGATGAACAGGAGTGAGGGAGTGCGATAGAATTCATGGTATGTAATAAAACTGTTTCCGGATTGGTTCAAGTCGAGTATAGTCTTTTTTTTCGTCAGGTTTATGGCAAGGGACAAACTGCCGTTGTTTCGATGAATTTTATTTCAAAAAGTCGTCTTCCGAAAAAAAGAACGTGTATTGCCGCGGGATGGGTGTTCGCCATCTTCGTCGCGCTGGTTTCTTTTTGCGCATACTGGGCTTATTCACCTGTATTTACGCAGGGAAGACCCGTCCCGTTTGAAATTGCCAAAGGCGGCTCGGTAAAAAGCGTGGCCGTCCAGTTGAACGAACAGGACGTTTTCCTGAATAATACCCTGTTTTCCATCCTTGTCCGCCTGACGGGCAACAGTTCGAACCTGTTGGCTGGCCCTTATGAGCTGAAAGCGGGCGAAACGCCCGTCAGGCTGCTGCAAAAAATCACCAGAGGCATTTTCGCACTCGAATCGGTCACGATTATAGAAGGTTACAATTTCCGGCAGATGCGCCGCGCTATCGCAAAAGCCGAAACCCTGAAACACGATACCGTCGATCTGTCGGACGCGGAAATCCTGAAAAAGCTGGGTGTACACCATCACAGCGGGGAAGGCCTGTTCTATCCGGACACCTATATGTTCAGGAAAGGGGCAAGCGATATGCAGGTTTATCGCCGCGCCTACGAGGCGCAAATGGTACGACTCAATGCCTTGTGGGCCGGGCGCGATCTGAGGTTACCTTATAAAACGCCGTACGATGCCCTGATCATGGCGTCCCTGATCGAAAAGGAAACGGCCGACCCGGACGACCGGGAAATGATTGCCGGGGTATTTCTGAACCGTTTGCGCATCGGCATGAAACTTCAGACAGACCCGACGGTCATTTATGGGATGGGACACGGTTTTCGGGGAAAAATCCGCAAGGCCGATTTGCTGAGGGATACCCCTTATAATACCTACACACGCTACGGCATGCCACCGACACCGATTGCAATGCCGGGTGAAGAAGCGCTGGAAGCGGCATTCAATCCCGCATCCACCGATGCCCTTTATTTTGTGGCACGTGGCGACGGGACCAGCCAGTTTTCCAGCAATCTTGACGACCATAATCAGGCTGTCAGGGATTTCATTCTGAAGAAAAAATGAACAGGGAACAAAAAAACCATTCCGGCCGTTTTATCACTTTCGAAGGAATCGACGGTGCCGGAAAATCCACCCATATCCAGTTCGTGGCCGATCTTTTGCGGGCGCAAAACAGGCAGGTCGTCGTCACCCGTGAACCGGGAGGAACCGCTCTGGGGGAAAAACTCAGGGAAATGCTCCTTCACATTAAAATGAATCTGGAAACAGAGGCGCTCCTGATGTTTGCCGCCCGCCGGGAACATATCGCCGAAGTGATCGAACCTGCCTTGAAGCGCGGCGACTGGGTCATTTCAGACCGTTTTACCGACGCTTCCTTTGCCTATCAGGGGGGCGGAAGAGGGCTTGACCTGCACAAGATGCGCCAGCTCGAAGCATGGGTACACCCGCATTTGCAGCCTGATTTGACACTGCTTTTCGATGTCTCGCCGGAAGTGGCGCAAACAAGGCTTGAGGCGGCCCGTTCGCCTGACAAGTTCGAACGGGAAAAATCGGCGTTTTTCAACAAGGTGCGTGACGAATATTTGCGCCGGGCGAAAGAATTTCCCGGCCGTTTCAGAATCATTGACAGTTCCCGCAGTATCGAGGCCATTCGTGAGACAATAAGGGAATTGATAGGCGAGCTGGATTGATTCCCGTTTCACCGGTTTGTACATACACCTGTTTTTTAATGGAATAACAGACATTGGTTTCCCCACTGGAAAATTCACTTTATCCCTGGCATCGCAAAAACCGGGAATATCTTGTCCGGCTGGAGTCGAAGTTGCCGCATGCGCTCCTGTTTTACGGTCCCGCCGGAACAGGTGTCGAAACCTTTGCCGAATCTTTCGCGAAAGCCAGGTTGTGCGAAAACCGTCAGCCTGATGGAAACGCATGCGGTGAGTGCCAGTCGTGCCACTGGTTCGACCAGAATTCCCATCCCGATTTCCGGCAGATTTTGCCTGAAACACTGGAGATCGCCAAAGGACTGGACGATCCGGAGAGGAAAACGGATGACGATGGTGGCGTGTCAGAGAAAAAAACCAGAGAACCATCGAAAAAAATAGGCATTGAACGAATCCGGTCGCTGGCCGACTTTATCAATATTTCCACTCATCGCGGCGGTTTGCGGGTCGTGTTCGTCTATCCTGCCGAAGCCATGACGACAGAGTCGTCCAGTTCGCTTCTGAAAATGCTGGAAGAACCGCCTGCCAATACACTGTTTATTCTGACGACAAACCATCTGGATGCACTTTTGCCGACCATTCTTTCCCGATGTTCCAAACTGGCGTTTCCTATGCCGGAAACCTCAATGGCTATCGGCTGGCTGAAAGAGCAGGGAGTGGATGACGCTGAAAGCTGGCTGGCGGAACAGGGCGGTGCGCCTGTCACGGCTCTGGTGGAATCCCAAAATGGCAGCAGGGAAGAAATGACCCTGTTTCTTGCCGAACTGGCGGCACCTGACGATTCGGGATTGCTCTGGACAGCGGAAAAACTTCAGAAAGTGCCGCTTTCCGACCTGATCACGTGGCACCAGCGCTGGTTGTACGACCTGCTCGCGATTCGTCTGACGGGCAGGGAGCGATATTACCCACGGTATCGCCAGCAGCTTTCCCGTATGGCCGACCGTATCGATATGGACAGGCTGCTGAAAGTCCTGAAGACAGTCAACGACCGCAAGCGCGTCGCCGACCATCCGCTCGTTCCCAGACTGGTTCTGGAAGACATGCTGCTCGACTACCGGAAAATATTTTCATCATCCGCAAGCAAATAAGGCTCAAATTCGGTACAATACCGGCCTTCAATCCGTTTAAAGATTCATTTGCACCATGTACATCGATTCCCATTGCCATATTCATCTTCGTGACCTGAAAAACCGTCAGGATGAAGTCTTGCGCAACATGGCCGCAAACAAGGTCAGTCACGCCCTGTGTGTGACGATCAGTCTTGAAGATTTTCCGCAGGTAAAAGCTTTGGCGGAAAAACATGATCATCTTCACGGCACGGTCGGTGTTCATCCGGGCCCGAAAAACGTCAGGGAACCGGACGTCGAAACGCTCGTCAAGTTGTCCATGCATCCAAAGATCGTCGCTATCGGTGAAACCGGTCTCGATTATCACCACGTCGAACCCCGCCAGAAATGGCAGATGGACCGCTTCCGCACGCACATCGCCGCTTCCCGTGCATGCGGAAAACCGTTGATCATCCATACCCGCAAGGCGGCAGATGACACGATCCAGATGTTGAGAGACGAAGGTGCAGGTCTGGACAAGGGCGGTTTCGGCGGGATCATGCACTGTTTTTCCGAACCCGGAAACATTGCCCGAGCGGCACTGGATATGGGGTTTTACATTTCTTTTTCCGGTGTCCTGACTTATCCCGGCTCCAAAGACCTGAGATCGGTTGCACGTCTCATTCCGCTTGATCGCCTTCTTATCGAAACGGATTCACCTTATCTTTCACCACAGCCCTATCGCGGCAAGACAAACGAACCGGCTTATGTCATCGAAGTGGCCAAACAACTGGCCGTTTTGAAAGGCATGCCTGTCGAGCGTATTGCGCGCCACACTTCCGAAAATTATTTCAGATTATTCGGTATTGAAAATAATGCCGTTTCATCCTGATTAAATCCTGTTTTCAAAACCTGATCTCGCAAAAATACAAAGAGGCAAATAACTTTTTGTTTTATACTTATTACTTTTTATTTTAAAAGCCATATGACTTTTAAAAAAAAGAAGAGTAGAATCTTTTATAACGTGAGCACCAACGGGACTGGCCACAATAAAAGACCGATAGTTAAAAAGGTGCATTTCTCTCACTCATTATAGAAAGCGTAAGGTAAATCATGAACAGCATGGTCTTGAGATCTTTGGTTATTGTTATCGCCGGTATTGTTGTTACAACCCTCTGGCTCCAGGCGGTTTAATATCCGATGCTCAACGGGAGGTTGCCTTGCGATCTCCCAGAATTTCCCCCCCCTCCGGTTTCTCTTCTTTTCCCTCCTGAATTTTCGCTTTTCCCCTCCGGGATTGCTGTTTTTTCTGTCTTTCGACATCTGATGGCCGTCTGTTCGGTTTCTTTTCGGCAAGATAATTTCACTTCCGTGCATATTTTGAAAGCAATGTGAACAATACTTCTGCCGGTTTTCTTATTTTTTATATGAAATAAAAAGCATAACTACTCATTTTTTACATATGTCAAAATAAACATATCTATTCATAATGATCATATGCATAAACAAGCATAAGCATTCCACATTTTCAATGTGAAAAAATCATAAAAAAACCCCGAAAAAACAGTAGATTGATACTTTTATGGATGAGCCTGTATTCAGGGACAAGAGGAAGTTCGCGTTTTTGTTTTTTCTTTACTCGGGGTGAATATTTAATTTTCCATTTTCAAACGCGGCAGGAATCCGGTTTGCGGATCAGCCTGTACCGGAATGACTGTAGAGAAACCCGGATGGAGGCAGGCAGTGTTTGCGGTCGGGGAACGAATTTTCTTCCAGCCTGTCGAATTCGCGTCACGTTCTGCGTGAGTTGCGTTGCCCGGTGGGTACGATAATGGACAATAAGAGAGCGATAAGCGGGAAAGCCGCTCTTTACAGTCTGTCAGGACTGGACACCTGTAAAAATGTCCGGATAATACTTATTGCAAGGCAGTCTCATTGAGTTCCCTCTATCCAGATTACTATTCGAGAATGAGTCATTTTCTTATTTCTGTCACCAGTAAATGCCGTTATATGGCGCTTGTTTGTCTAGGCCTGTTTGTTTTTTCCACCGCTACGGCCGACACCGTCAAGGATTTTTTCATTGCAGTGAAAAATGATCGGGTTGGGGTAGTCAGGGAAATGCTTGCACAAGGATTTGACCCCAATACGCAGGAACAGGAAAGAGGCGATACGCCCTTGATCATGGCAATGCGTGAGAATTCACTGGATGTGATGGAAATTTTACTGGCGGACAAAAGAACGAAACTGGATACAGAAGCGTTCAACGGGGACAATGCACTGATGATCGCTGCGTTCAATGGTAACGGGAAAGCGGTGAAAGCCTTGCTCGATCATGGTGCCAGTGTCAATAAGGATGGCTGGTCGCCGCTTCATTATGCTGCCGCCAACGGCAACGAGAAAATTGTCAAAATGCTTCTGGACAAGGATGCGTTCGTCGATGCTGTTTCGCCGAATGCCACGACACCCATGATGATGGCGGCGCGAGGTGGCCATATTTATGCTGTCAAGCTTATCTACGATGCAGGCGCCGATCCCACCATCAAAAACCAGCGCGGATATACCGCCAGCGACTTTGCGAAAGAAAACAAGAATTCCAAAATCGTCGAAGGGCTTCGTTTCCTGATCGACAGGGAAGCCGAACTGGAGAAAAAAAGAAACCTGATGCCCAAATTCCCGTTTTAAACGGGTTCAGGTACGTACGCGTTTTTTGTCCGGCGTCAGTACGGTGGGCATCGCTTTCGGGAAAGTGGTCGGGAAATCCGAATTGTAGTGAAGCCCGCGGCTTTCCTTTCGGAGCAGGGCGCTTTCCACGATCATGGAGGCAACGTCCACCAGATTGCGCAATTCCAGCAGATTGTTGCTGATAATGAAATTGGCGTAGTATTCGTCGATTTCTTCTTTCAGCAACTGGATCCGGCGCTGGGCGCGTTCCAGACGTTTCGTCGTTCTGACGATACCGACGTAGTTCCACATGAAGCGCCGCAATTCGTCCCAGTTGTGTGAAATGACGACTTCCTCATTGGCGTTGGATACGCGGCTTTCGTCCCATTCAGGCAGGATGTGGAAGGGCTCTTCCGGCAGGCTGGCGATATGTTCCGCCGCTGTTTTCCCGATGACCAGACATTCCAGCAGAGAATTGCTGGCAAGGCGGTTCGCGCCATGCAGGCCGGTACAGGCCGTTTCGCCGACCGCATACAGATTCCTGATATCGGTCCGTCCTTTTGTGTCGGTCACCACGCCACCACAGGTAAAGTGGGTAGCCGGAACGACGGGAATCGGTTCTTTGGTGATATCGATCCCGAGTTCAAGGCATCGGGCATAAATCGTCGGAAAATGTTCTTTCAAAAATTGCGGGTCCTGATGGCTGATGTCCAGATGAACATAATCCAGACCGCGTTTTTTCATTTCGAAGTCGATGGAGCGGGCAACGATATCGCGGGGGGCCAGTTCGGCTCTCGGATCATGTTCCGGCATGAAACGCATGCCGCCTTCCGCTCCGGCGTCAGGCGGAAGTTTCAGCAGGCCGCCTTCACCGCGAACGGATTCTGAAATCAGAAACGACTTGGCGTAGGGATGGTAAAGACAGGTCGGGTGGAACTGGACGAATTCCATATTCGATACGCGGGCACCGGCACGCCATGCCATGGCAACCCCGTCCCCGGTCGAGGTATCGGGGTTGGTGGTATAAAGGTAAACCTTGCCTGCACCACCCGTTGCCAGCACAGTATGCCGGGCGGCAAACGTATGGACGACGCCTTCTTCTTCATTCAGGACATAAAGGCCGTAGCATTCGAGAGGTTGCTTGTCTTCATAAAGCTTGTCCGACGTGATCAGGTCGACGGCGAAATGATTTTCATATAAGTGGATATTCGGGCGACTGCGGATGATTTTTTCCAGTGTCTGTTGCACAACGTGGCCGGTCGCATCCGCGGCATGAATGATACGGCGCTGGCTGTGGCCGCCTTCACGCGTCAGGTGATACCCTGTCTGGGTCGATGTGTCTTTGGAAAAGGGAACGCCCTGATTGATCAGCCAGTCAACGGCTTCCCCGCCGTGTTCGACGATGAAACGGGTCGCTTCTTCATCACAAAGGCCGGCACCGGCGGTCATGGTATCCGCCACGTGTTCTTCAATACTGTCCAGAACGGGATCGAGAACAGCAGCGATCCCCCCCTGGGCGAAATTGCTGGCGCTTTCCCATAACGTCCGTTTGCAGATCAGCGCGATTTTATATGTTCTGGGCAATCTCAGGGCAACGGAAAGACCCGCCAGTCCACTGCCGACGATGACGACGTCAAAATTCATGGCTTTTTCACTGGATGAAGTTGTTCGGATAACATCACACTATATTCCATTGAAAACGATTCGTCATGTGTTTTGAAACTGAAACGGCTGACTTTGGTACGGCGAAAGCGCCGAAGACACTTTGCCGGTTTCCGGTTCCGGCCGGATTTACTGCGATGAACGCCTGCCCGACAGGATGCCGAAAAGCAGCACGATAACCGCCCCGATCAGTAACAAATGCACAAAGCCGCCCATCACATGGGTCGTCACCAGGCCGAGCAGCCATAAAATAAACAGAATTACCGCTATGGTATAAAGCATCCTCGTCTCCCTGAATATTGTAAAAAAAAAGACAAAAAACGATCCTTCTACAGAAAATACGACCGAATCGGACGAAAGCGGTTCCGGTATGAAAACAGTAAACGTAAAATGAAAGAAAATTGTCAATCATAAAAGCTGTCCAGACGTCATACTGTTGATGAAAGACAGTTTTGAAAATTTGCCCGCTCCCCTTTCACTATCGGCAAAAATCAACGGGACGGGTCATATATGGTGTCGTGTGCCTGACGCGATATTCAACCTGACTTGCAGGAGGCTTTATGAAAAAACTGGGATTTATCGGTATGGGCAATATGGCATCGGCCATCCTGTTGGGTGCCGTCAAGTCAGGTTTTCTGAAAGGTGAGGATACCATTGCCTATGACACCAATGCTTTCAAGCTGGACAAGCTCAACAGGGAATGCGGTATGGCAAAAGCCGGTTCCACTCAGGAAGTGATCGAAAACAGTGAGATCATCCTGCTGGCGATCAAGCCGAAAATCGTCGAAGGCGTTCTTTCCGGAGCCCGGGAAGCGCTCAAGGGCAAGACGCTCTTGTCCATTGCCGCAGGCTGGCAGTATAGCCGTCTCCGCCGTCTGGTCGATTCGTCCACGCACATCTGCGCCATCATGCCGAACACTCCGGCAATGGTTGGGGCAGGCATGACCATCATCGAGGCGACAAACGACCTGACCCCGAAAGAACTGATCTTTACCCGAAAGCTGTTCAAGAGCCTTGGCGAGGTCGAGGAGCTTTCCAGTGATCTGATGGGGATCGGAGGCACCTTGTCGGGTTGTGGCCCGGCATGGGTTTTCATGGTCATCGAAGCGCTGGCAGACGGAGCTGTCTATCACGGCCTGCCACGTGATATCGCTTACAAACTGGCAAGCCAGACTGTCATCGGATCCGGAAAGATGGTACTGGATACCAAACAACACCCGGGCAAACTCAAAGACGACGTCTGTTCACCGGGCGGCATCACCATCCGTGGCGTAAAAGCGCTGGAAGAAGGGGGCTTGCGTATCGCCATGATGAATGCCGTCGATGCAGCGTTCAAAAAACCGGATTAAACCCTGAATTATTCATTGTGGAAAAGGCTGAAAAGTGATCTTTTCAGCCTTTTTTTTCCGCATTGATAGTGTATTGAACAGTCTATACGGTTTCCTTCCGTATACGCTCAACCATGTTAAAAAAGATAACTGATATTAAATAGTTGGAACACTTTAAACAGTCGGTGTTAGAAAATTTCCTTATGGTAATTTTTTGATTCTGAAGATTTTTGTATTTGGTGTGATTTTATCCCCTCTCTTTTCAGACCGATCTGTTATGCGTAGAAAACTGTTCTTCTTCATTTGTTTATTTTGTTCTATTACAGCTTCAGTCTCTTTTGCTGAAACGAAAATCAATGAATCGTTTCCGGAAATTGAACGGTCGGGGGAAGAGGCAAAGAGAGAAACGGCTATCAAGCTCTATAATCTGGGCGTGGAATATGCAAAAGGCAGTCGTGTCGAAAAAAATCGTAAAAAAGCCAATTCCTATTTCAGACAAGCCGCTGAAATAGGACTGCCTGAAGCGCAGTACAATCTGGCACGAGCGTATTTCGATGGCGATGGTCTGGAGGTAGACAGGAAAGCAGCTATTGAATGGTACAAAAAGGCAGCAGAACAGGGATTTGCACAGGCTCAATACAACTTGGGCGTAATCTGCCAAAATGGTTTGGGCATCCAACAGGATTTTGATTCGGCTGTCCAGTGGTATGAGAGAGCGGCAAATCAGGGATTTGTATTGGCCCAATACAATCTTGGAATGTTATATATAACTGGAGCAGGTGTTGGCAAGAATCCGAAACGAGGGATCTTGTGGTTGCGCAAGGCTGCTGAAGGGGGGTACGGTCAGGCGCAGCATAATCTTGGAACCGTTTATTACGAGGGTATTGGAGTCGGAAAAAATTATCCGGAAGCGGTGAAATGGTTCGCAAAAGCTGCTAATCAAGAGCTTGGCATGGCGCAATACAATCTGGCGATGGCTTACTATCATGGAGAAGGTGTCAAAAAAAATCCTCAGAAAGCGGTTTCATGGTTGAAAAAAGCAGCGAGACAGGGTAATTATCCGGCTCGAAGTATGCTTGCTTCCTGTTATGAAAATGGGATTGGCGTAAAGCAAAACAAGGTATTGGCTTATGCACTTTATTTACACTCATCTCCTTATACGGAAGTTGCTATGGAAGAACGGCAAAATCTTGAAAAAAAGCCAAGCAAAGATGAAATTGTAAAAGCCCGATCCATCAACATCGAAAAACTATTTGAATAAATAGGTTCACTGGTAAAAACGTCGGGAATGGGACGAAATTCCGATTTGTTCAAGCGTGTGAGAATGATCAAACTTCTTCCGAATGCTCTACAATCAGCTGGACAGTCGTTCTGCCGTTGAATTCATTGGCGTCGAGCCGGTACGCCAGACGGGCGCGGCGGGGGAGCAGGGCATTGTTGCCGAACTGGATGGCGGTGTAATTTTTGCCGTTTCTTTCGAGTTGCAAGCGCAGGTGTTTTTCTTTCAGGACACGCTGGTTGACGACGGTGAACTCATCGCAGAAAACCGGGACCGGAAAACCGTGTCCCCAGACCTGCGTATCCAGCAGGCTGATGAAGTCGAGGGTAAAGCAGTCATCGTCCAGCGAACCGTCGGTTTCGATAATTCTTTCCAGCTGTGTCTGGGTCAGCCATTCTTTTGCCACGGCCTCAAACGCTTCCGTGAACATGTCGAAACCGTCTGGCTGGAGTGTCAGGCCAGCAGCCATGGCATGGCCGCCAAACTGGACGATCAGGCCGGGTTGGCGTTTCGCGATCAGATCCAGCGCGTCGCGCAAGTGGAATTCAGGAATGGAACGGCCCGAACCGCGGATTTTACCGTCCTTGTCCCGGGCGAATGCCATCGCCGGCCTGAAATATTTTTCCTTGATGCGGGACGCCAGAATGCCGATGATGCCCTGATGCCAGTCTTCGGACAGGATGCTGATGGTCGCACGGTTTTCCGGATGGATTTTCGAGATTTGTTCACGG
>CAJKQK010000042.1 GCA_905202055.1 uncultured Oxalobacter sp. | reverse complement strand
AACCGTTTCCTGATGTTCTTCATCATCGCTCATTTCCTGATATGCCGGGGGTAATATTGTTTTGAGACGATATTGACGTTGCCTGTAATTTCCTTCGGGACCATTCAGGCCGCAATCCACTTTTTCGAAAAGCCGCCCGATCCGGGAGAGAACCTGGCGTTCCTGGCCGGTTTGAATCAGAATGAGCTTGCGCTTGCTGCGTCTGTAAAATTCACGAATATCGACTAAAAGGCAATGGCCTTTGTCGGCATTGTGGATATCGAGCAAGAGTGCTTCCGGACGTGTCAGTCCGAATACGGCGGCCAGCTCGATGCGGGCGGCCAGAAATGGATGGCTGCTGAAGATTTCATGTGTCAGGCATTCTCTGGCGGCAACGGCCCACGATGCAGGATTCGCTTTTACGGCGATTTTATTCAGAACAGTTGACGCTTCCGTTTTGCCGTTTCCGCTTGCTTTCTGGAGCCAGTAAATAGCCTGAATGTCATTGGATTCATCATCCCGGCGCGCACGCCATGCATGCATGCCTCTTTCGTATTGTGCCGTTGCATGCCCAAGATCGGCTGCCAGTTCCAGATATCGCTGGGCATCGTTCATGTTTCTTTGCGAAAACTCCGCCTTCTGGTAAATGAGCGAAAGAGCATACCATGCCTTGGCCAGACCCTGCTCACCTGCCTGTGTGAGCCATCGTATCGCTTTTTTGAAACTGGTGGCGCTCGCTCCGGAACTGACGCGGATGCCGTCTTCGTTCATGCGCGCATACCATAACCCTAATGAAAAAGCGGCTTCGGCATTTTTTTGTCGGGCAGCCAGTTCCCACATTGACTGGATCTCTTCGGGTGCATGATCATCCTGTTTTCGCAGTAATTGTCCGCAGCGGAACAGCAAACGTGAAGACTGTTCGTCCACATTACTGACATCGCCCTGCTGGTCTGCCTGTGTGATCGAGCGTGCAATCGGCAAGGCATGTTGCAGGAAAACGGGGTAATCCCCGTTTTCCCATGCATGTTCAATCAGGGCGATCTGTGCATCGATAATGCCTGCGTCGGCTGCGCGTGCTGTCCATTTAAGCGCATTGTTTATGATGGATGGCCTGGCATTTGGATCTTTTGCCAGTTCAGCCAGTAACCATTGCGCTTCGGCGATATCATGATCGGCTATTGTTTCCAGAATGCGAATGGCTTCGGCATAGTTTTTGTCATCAATCTGGTTCGGGTCTGAAAGGATCAGCCGTGCCAGTACCAGACCGGCTTCATAATGCCCTTCTGTCAGGGCAGTCCGGTACCAGGACTGGATCGCCACCTGATCCGGAAAATTTCTGGCAATTTCATAAGGAATATGGTCGCCAATCAGAAGGCAAGCTTCCTTATTGGATTGTGTCGCCGCACGGCTTAACCAGTGCAGGGCAGTGGTCAGGCTTTGCGGGAGACTTTTTGTCCCGAACAAATACAGCTGGCCCAACTGGAGCTGGGCTTCAGCATGGTTTGAGCGCGCTTCGCGCAACAGTTGCAACTCTTCTCGATTAGCCATTTAACAATGAGAAACCAATTGACCGTTTCCAATTCCTTTCTTACAAGGTTTATGGACGATAATTTTTTCTCCGGTTTTGGAAAGAGAAATATTCAAATTAACAATTTTGTGTTGGTCAGACAGATATATAACCCTATTCTGCAACTTTGGAAACTTTTTTGCGACATAAACGCAACATTTTGAATGCCCTGGAAAAGGTTGTCAGGTTTAAAGCTGGATAAAAGTGGATGAACGGTTCGATTGGCGTATTGGTATGGTTGAAAATGTCCGGAAGATGACGGTAGTGGGTCTCTTCAATATCAGAAACGGAACCGGTCTTTTCCGGGATGCTGGCGGTTGCCATATTTCTTTTTCAGGATTCGGAACTTCGTCTGAAAAAAGAAATGATGTTGAGTTACAGAAAGTTAAATGTTTCCCTTCATTTCATTTGTCTGGAATGAATGAAATGTGTTGGGTGTGATGAAAATACAACAATTTTGATTCTGAAAAGCTATTAGAACAGCATCTCTGCCGTTTTTGTAACGAAATAGTGGCATTGATTTTCATCAAAAGGTATCTTCTGCTTATCCGAGTGCTTAATTGAGCTTGGCATGAATTGAATCGACAGATTTAAGAAACTTCTAAAGGGAAGGCAAAATGAAAAAAACTCTAATCGCATTGGCTGTGTTGGGTGCTGCTGCAGGCGTAGCCCATGCACAATCCAACGTAACTATCTATGGTATCGTCGATACCGGTTTCATCAAGGAATCCGGTTCCGACGTCAAGATGGGTGAAAACGTCAACAACCGTATCGGTTTCCGTGGTGTAGAAGACCTGGGATCCGGTCAGGCAGCTACCTTCGAACTGGAAAAACGTTTCGAACTGGCTGATGGCACGAGCAAGGGCTATGCATCCAAGAGCGGTACCTATAACGGTGTCCCTTATACCAACTCGGTAAACAAGCAAGCTGACTGGGATGGCGCTGCCAACGTCGGCCTGAAAGGCAGCAACTGGGGTGCCGTCCGTCTGGGCCGTGTCAATGAACTGTCCACCGAATCCATCCGTAAATTCGACCCGTTCTATCAGTATGGTGTTGGTAGCATGATTTACAGCACCCAGCGTTCTGCCCGTATTTCGAACACCGTTCGTTACGACAGCCTGAACTGGAGCGGCTTCCACTTTGGCGCTTCCTATTCTCTGGGTGGCAACGTCAATAACGACAGTGCAACTCCGGCATGGAAGCAGGTTAGTGCAGCTGGTGCTGATAACGACGGTTACGCTATTTCTCTGGGCTATGACAATGGTCCTCTGGCTTTGGCAGGTAACTGGAGCCGTCTGGCTGATTCCAACAAGTCTTCCGTCTGGAATCTGGGCGCTGCATACAAATTCGGTCCAGCACGTGTATCTCTGGCTTACGAACAGACCAAGGATAAAGGCTGGTATCTGGGTGACTTCTATCCTGCTCAGCAGTCTAAACAGCAAAACTGGTTGCTGGGTCTGGAATGGACTCTTGGCCCAGGCCGTCTGAATGCTTCCGTACAATGGGATAAAGTTAAAGACGTAGCAAACTGGAATGGCGACGACAAGAAATTGTGGAAATACGCTTTGGGTTATACCTATAACCTGTCCAAACGTACTTCCCTGTATGGTAACGTTGCCTACACCAACTACGATGACGAAGCCATGGGTACCTTCTACGGTGCAAACAACCGTGACAGCGTCACCGGTGTTCAGGTCGGTATCACCCACAAGTTCTAATTGTGCGGAATGTGATCCCGATCTGATCGGGATTGCAGTCTGATAAGAAAGAACGAAAGGCACACATGCTTGCATGTGTGCCTTTTTTATGCCTGATCGATTCGGCGTTCTTTTTGCCTGTTGATTTCGAAACGCAAATTTCGAGCGTATGAAGCAAGCTTGTGATAGTCTATTGAACCGTGGATCGGGTGTCTGTCGGTTCTGAAACGATAGAGAGCGATATAATCACTCTTTTGTATTTGTGTACGAATTCTGAATGAGGTTTTTTTCATGTGTGGGATTGTTGGGGTTGTTGCCAGACGAAATGTGGTTCCGGTCATGCTGGAAGGTTTGAAGAGGCTGGAATACAGGGGATACGATTCCTGTGGGATTGCCTTGTTTACGAACGGGCATCTTGAACGGTCGCGCAGTACGTCGCGCGTCGCGGAACTGGAAAAGCAGGTCGATCACCAGAACCTGTCGGGTTTTCTGGGAATCGCCCATACACGGTGGGCAACGCATGGGGCTCCAACAACGGATAATGCCCATCCCCATTTTTCACGCAAGCGGATTGCACTGGTTCATAACGGGATTATTGAAAATCATGCCGAGTTGCGTGAAGAGCTGATTTCGCAGGGTTATATTTTTTCGAGCCAGACCGACACGGAAGTGATTGCCCATTTGATCGACCGGCTGTATCAGGACGATCTTCTGAAAGCGGTACAAGCGACTGTTCGTCGTTTGCGCGGGGCTTTTGCGATTGCGGTTATTTGCAAGGATGAACCGGACAGGCTGGTTGGTGCGAGAAAGGGGTCGCCACTTGTTGTCGGGGTTGGTGAAAATGAACATTTTCTGGCATCGGATGCGATGGCGCTTGCCGGGATGACGGACAGGATCATTTATCTGGAAGAAGGCGACGTTGTCGATATTCATCTGAATAATTGCCAGATCTATTCTGAAAATGGAGATGCTGTATCGCGTGAAATACGGACTGTCAGCATTTTTTCAGGTGTGGCCGAATTGGGGCCTTATCGCCACTTCATGCAGAAGGAGATTTTCGAGCAGCCACGGGCGATTGCGGATACCTTGCAGGGTATTGAAGGGATCAGTCCGGAACTGTTTGGTGAAAAAGCGGCTGCCGTTCTCGGTAAAATCGACTCGCTTCTGATTCTGGCGTGCGGGACCAGTTATTATGCCGGACTGACGGCCAAGTACTGGCTCGAGTCGATTGCGAAAATTCCGGTTGAAGTGGAGATTGCCAGTGAATACCGATATCGCGATAGCGTTCCCGATGAAAACAAGCTGGTTGTGACGATCACACAGAGCGGGGAAACGGCGGACACGCTGGCTGGATTGCGTCATGCCAATGAGTTGGGCATGTTGAATTCACTGACGATTTGCAATGTGTCGACCAGTGCCATGGTGCGCGAATGCATGCTTTCGTATATTACGCGGGCCGGTGTCGAAATCGGGGTGGCCTCGACGAAAGCGTTTACCACCCAGTTGACAGCACTTTTTCTTCTGTCTTTAACGATTGCCAAGATTCGTGGCAAGCTTACCGCCGGACAGGAAGCGGAGCACCTGAAATCCTTGCGTCATTTGCCAGTGGCCATTTCTGCGGTATTGGCTCTGGAGCCACAGATCATTGCATGGGCTGAAGAGTTTTCGAAATATGATAATGCGCTCTTCCTCGGTCGTGGCATTCATTATCCGATTGCTCTGGAAGGGGCTTTGAAGCTGAAAGAAATTTCGTATATTCATGCGGAGGCCTATCCTGCCGGAGAATTGAAACATGGACCTCTGGCATTGGTGACGGACAAGATGCCGGTTGTGACGATTGCCCCGAAAGATGACCTGCTGGAAAAACTGAAGTCGAATATGCAGGAAGTTCGTGCCCGTGGCGGCCAACTTTATGTTTTTGCCGATTCGGATACGCAAATGATTTCGGAAGAGGGTATTCACGTTATCCGTATGCCGGAAAATTATGGTTTGCTTTCACCGATCCTCCATGTGATTCCATTGCAGTTACTGGCATATCATACGGCACTGGTTCGCGGAACGGATGTCGACAAGCCCCGTAATCTGGCCAAATCCGTTACGGTAGAATAAAAGAGGCAGTCAACCGGCGCCGATTTGTCCGGTTTGCTTGCCTGAATTGAAGCAAGGAGTATCTATGGATGCTTTTTGGGAATTTGTGAACAGGCGGAGTGTCCGTTATGTTTTGGCGGCGTTCTGTATTTTGCTGGCGATACAGGGTATTTACGGTATCGTCATTGCCCAAAACGGATGGGATCTTTTCAGAGGGGTGGGAGAAATCGTGCTGTGGAGTTCCTGGGCACTCGTCAATCTCCTTCGGGCTAACGGCAGGGTCATGCCAAAGCTGAATATTGTTGTCAATATCGGTATTGTCATGTTATTGATCAGCTGGTTTGCCGCCCGTTGAGTTATCATTGAAATACCGGGATATCCCCGGTTCACTTTTTTTGAAAAAAGAATCGAGGTTATCTTATGGCAGAAGAAAAAGGCCAGTACGAGGATACGATCGGTTACACCCTGCATGGCAGCCGATATCTGAACGTGACGAACCGTTGCGGTATTTTGCGATGCGCATTTTGTCCGAAATTCAACGGCGCATGGTCTGTCAAGGAATACGATATGCGACTTCACCATAATCCTTCTGTAGAGGAGTTGATTGAAGCGGCAGGCAATCCTGCAGATTACAGGGAAATCGTTTTTTGCGGTATGGGTGAGTCGACCATGCGTCTCGACGTCATGCTGGAAGTGGCGAAGCAGCTGAAAGAAAAGGGCGCGAAATTGCGCCTGAATACGAATGGCACGGGCAGTATGCTGAATGGCCGTGATATCGCTGCGGAACTGGTCGCTGCGATTCCGACGCTTTCCGTTTCACTGAATGCGCAGGATGAAGAAACTTACGATCGCCATTGTCGTCCCAAAAATGCGGGGACTTATGCGGCAGTGATCGACTTTATCAAAAGTGCGAAAAAGGCCGGTGGTGATGTGACGGTGACGGCTATAGATGGTTTGCCAGGAGTCGATATTGCCAAATGTGAAGCGATTGCAAGGGAGCTGGGCGTCAAGTTCAGGCGCCGTGTTCTGGATGATCTCGTGTGATCGTTTTCTGATCAGGCTGCAGGCTCAGCCTTTGACGATGCCGAACAGGGTGTATATGCTTTTGCTTGCCAGAGTTTCTTGCTGCATGACGCGGGTTTCTTGGGTTACCAGACTGTCGTCAAACCCGAATGCATGGGACAGGTGAACGCATACGGCTGAGTATCGAACCCTTTTTGCATGGATACCGGCTTGTTTCAGGCGATCGCCGAATTCAAGATCTTCTCCCCCTTCCATAATCCGTTCATCAAAGCCATTGACTTTGATGATGTCGGATTTCCATCCGGACGCATTGTGTCCGTTCCATCTGTTATCCGTCGGGATCAGATTGAGCAGTTTGTTAAAAGGCCATCGTGCTATCAATCGCAGTTTCTTTGCATAAGTCGGGTATCCGTGTGACTGTAACCACATTATGTCGAAGGCTTCGTTCGACGTGATTTCGTCTTCACCGATTTGCTGGCTGCAACACATTGGTAATTTGCTGTGGCCGCCTGATAAAAAATGATTTGGCTTTGCCGAGTTTTTATGTGTCTTTACAAAATCGAAACGCGGAATACAGTTGTCTTCAGTAAAAATAAGGTAATTTCCATCGGCGTGCATGACGGCACGGTTGAGCATATGGCTTTTCTGGCAACCATTACGGGGATGCCAAAGATGCTCGATCTTCATGCTTGATGTTTTCCGGAAATTTTCAATTAATTCCTGTGTCGGATCGTCTGACCCGTCGTCGGCAATAATCAGCTGGAAGTTTTTATAGTTCTGGTTTTCATAGCCCCATAAAACCCTTTTGAGCCAATCGGGTGAATTCTGGGTGCTAACAATGACCGAAATGGATGGTGTCATGATGAGCCCTCTTAAGGGAAATACTGTAACGGTATATGTTTACCATAATAACCTAATTGACTATGGAAAACGCATTTTATTTCATTTGCTTATATATTGCTGATGGTTTTCCGATCTTTGTCCATGGTGGTAATGGGCGGAAAGGAAGACTGGTACCTGAATTGATTTTAACCAACTGCACAATCGTCAAACTTGCGATATACTGATCAAGTAATGGTTCCCCACCAAAAAGGGGATAAAAGGGAATTCGGTTCCGTCCATACAGAGACTATTCCGAAGCTGCCCCCGCAACTGTGTGTGGTAGTGATACATCCGTAAACCACTGGGAAACCGGGAAGGAAGATGTATTGCGTTAATCCGCAAGCCAGGAGACCTGCCATTGCATGAATTTCCCGAAACCAGGGCGGGGTGCCCTGAAGGAAACTGTTTTTCTGGAATGTTACCGCCTTTCTGTTGTCTGATCTTGAGGCGCTCCGGTTCTGTTTTCTTTGCGCTCCCTGTCCAGAACGAACAGAGGTTATTTAATGAAAGCGGAAGAAAGCGCCGTTATCGACAGGGATCCTGTATCGCCGACACCATCCGTATTGCCGCCATTGCCGCAACGTATTATTAAACGTGACGGCGCCGATGTTCCTTTTGATGCCAATCGTATTACTGTCGCCCTGACCAAAGCAGGCAGGGCAACCGGAGACTTTGGTGAAGATGAGGCCCAGTTGCTGACGCAAAGGACGTTGAAGGTTTTGCGCCATCGTTTTGTCGGAGCACCTCCGACGGTCGAACAGGTTCAGGATGTCGTCGAGCAGATGCTTGTCGATGCGAATCACACCAAGACTTTCCGTGCCTACGCCACATATCGTGACCAGCGCCATCGTTTGCGTCAGGACAGAAGGACGCTGGTGGATGTCGCTTCTTCTGTTGAAGAATATGTCGATCGTGCCGACTGGCGCGTTCAGGCCAATGCCAATCAGGGCTATTCGCTGGGTGGACTGATTTTGAACGTGTCCGGCAAGGTGACGGCCAATTACTGGCTGAGCCATGTTTATTCCCCCGAAATCGGACAGGCACATCGGGATGCCGATTATCATATCCATGATCTGGATATGCTGTGCGGTTACTGTGCCGGATGGTCCCTGAGGCAGCTTCTGTATGAAGGTTTCAATGGTATTACAGGCAAACCTGAGGCAGACCCGCCCAAGCATTTCTCGACGGCATTGGGCCAGATGGTCAATTTTCTGGGCACGCTTCAAAACGAATGGGCCGGCGCCCAGGCGTTCAGCTCCTTCGATACGTATCTGGCTCCTTATGTACGGAATGACCGGCTCTCTTATGACCAGGTTCGCCAGAACATGCAGGAATTTATTTATAACCTGAATGTGCCTTCACGCTGGGGAACGCAGACACCATTTACCAATCTGACTTTCGATTGGGTTTGCCCCGAAGATTTGCGCGAGCAGGTTCCGGTGATCGCCGGTCGGGAAATGCCGTTCACGTATGGTGAATTGCAGGAAGAAATGGATATGTTGAACCGGGCCTATATCGAGGTGATGACGGCAGGTGACCGGCGTGGCAGGGTATTCACTTTCCCGATCCCGACTTATAACATTACTTCCGATTTTCCGTGGGAATCGGAAAATGCAGAGCGTCTTTTTGCCATGACGGCGAAATACGGTTTGCCGTATTTCCAGAATTTCCTGAATTCGGATCTCTCACCGAATATGGTACGGTCCATGTGCTGTCGTTTGCAACTTGACTTGAGAGAATTGCTCAAGCGCGGTAACGGCCTGTTTGGTTCCGCGGAGCAGACCGGATCGATTGGCGTGGTGACGATCAATTGCGCCCGTCTCGGTTATCTGTTCAAAGGCGATGAAAAGGGACTTCTGGCTCGTCTGGATTATCTGGCGGATATGGCAAAAGACAGTCTGGAAATCAAACGGAAAGTGGTTCAGCGTTTGATGGATGACGGTCTCTTTCCTTACACACGCCGTTATCTGGGCAAGCTTCGCAACCACTTTTCGACAATCGGTGTGAACGGTATTAATGAAATGGTCCGTAACTTCACCGATGACAAGGACGATATCACGACGGAATTTGGCCATGCTCTGGCCTTGCGCCTGCTGGATCATTTGCGTGAAAGGATGAAAGGGTATCAGGAAGAAACCGGCAGCCTTTACAATCTGGAAGCCACGCCGGCGGAAGGGACGACTTACCGCTTTGCCCGCGAAGACAAAAAACGGTATCCGGACATTTTGCAGGCCGGTACGGAAGAACATCCTTATTACACGAATTCTTCCCAGTTACCAGTCGGTTATACCGATGATCCGTTTGAAGCCCTGAATCGTCAGGATGATCTGCAGATCCGTTATACCGGCGGTACGGTGCTTCACTTGTATATGCAGGAACAGATTTCCTCGCCGGAAGCGTGCAGAAAACTGGTGAAAACGGCATTGACGAATTATCGCCTCCCTTATCTGACGGTAACACCGACGTTCTCGATTTGTCCGAAACATGGTTATCTATCAGGAGAACATGAATTCTGTCCGGTTTGCGATGAAGAGCTTATGGCTGAATTGTCGAAGAACCCGCAATGATTTTTAATGAAAGGAATGAAAATGGATAAATCACAATTGCCACAGGAAAAAAGACAGCGCTGTGAAGTATGGACGCGCGTGATGGGCTATCACAGACCGGTTTCCGAATTCAATCCGGGAAAGCAAAGCGAACATCACGATCGGGTTCATTTTGCTGAAATTCCCGTTGCCGAGCTGGACAAGATTTGTGGTTGCGGTCGATAGTATCGATATTCGCGTCGGGGGAATCACGCCGTTTACGACGATCGATTTCCCCGGCAGACTGGCTGCCGTCATTTTCTGTCAGGGATGTCCCTGGCATTGTCGTTACTGCCATAACCGGCATTTGCTGGAACCGGGAGGGACGCCGCAATATTCATGGCACGATACCCTGCGATGGCTTGAAACCAGACGGGAACTGCTTGAGGGGGTTGTTTTCAGCGGCGGTGAACCCTTGTTGCAAAGGCAATTGCCTGAAGCGATCGGGCAAATTCATCAAAACGGTTTTGAAGTCGCCCTTCATACTTCAGGTGTTTACCCGGAAAGATTGTCCAGGGTATTGCCTTTGGTTGAATGGGTCGGACTGGATATCAAGGCTCCTTTTGATGAGTATGAGCTCATTACCGGTGGAGGCAATGGACAGCGCGCAAAAGATTCCCTTATCCGGATTCTGGATTCCGGTAAGGATTATGAATTGCGCTGTACTGTCGATCCTCTTTTCTTCAATCCCGACAATGCGGGAAAAATGGCGAAACAGCTGATGGAACTGGGTGCCAGCCATCTGGTTTTGCAGCCATATAGGGATCTTGTCACACGACGCCCTCAAGCTGTCTCAAGCGAAATCATTGCGTCAATTGAACGTTTTCTTCCGGTAGTGAAACACCGCCATTGAATATTTCTCAGTATACTCCTTAAGTTTTATCAAATGAATCAATATCTTGAAAATGTAGGTCGATCGACTGCGTTACCATGATCCCGTTGGTTTTGACAGGTGGTGGATATGGACGGTTTACTGACAGAGATAGTGTTGCTGGTCGCGTTGACCTTGCTGAACGGTCTTTTTGCCATGTCGGAAATCGCGCTGGTTTCCTCGAAAAAAGTCCGTTTGCAGAATTTGTCGGATAACGGCAGCGCGGGTGCCAGAAAGGCGCTTGAACTGTACCGGTTTCCTTCCCGTTTTCTTTCGACCATTCAGGTCGGTATTACATCCATCGGCATATTGAGCGGCGCAATCGGGGAGAAGGCTTTGTCCGCACCATTGGCAAGATGGATTTCCGGAGTTCCGTTTCTTCAGTCGTATGCCCATGGTATCGCTTTGGCCCTGACCGTCATTGTATTGACGTATTTTACGGTTGTTATCGGTGAGCTCGTTCCGAAAAATCTGGCTTTGCTGGCACCGGAAAGATGGGCTTCGCTGATGGCGAGGCCTTTGAGCTGGGTCGCTTTTGTTTCCCGCCCTCTGGTGCTGTTGCTGGCGAGATCGAGTGAGTGGCTGCTGGAAGCTTTTGGCGTGAAGAAGGACAATGAGCCTCCCGTCAGCGATAACGAAATCAAGGCATTGATGGTGCAGGGAACGCGGGCGGGTGTTTTTCACGAGAGTGAAGAAGAAATTGTTTCCAATGTCCTGAGGCTGGATCAGCAACCGGTTGTGGAAATCATGACGCCCAGACACGATATGGCGATAATCGATCTGAAAGATCCGATCGAGAAAGTGAGAAACCGGATTGCGGAATCGGATCATACGCGTCTGGTGGTATGCAAAAACGGGCTACAACATGTTCTCGGCATTCTCCGAACGGGAGATTTGTTGAAAAAGACGGTGAACGGGAACGCTGTTACTTTCGAAGATATCCGGCAGGTTTTGCGAACTCCCGCATATGTGCCTGAAGCCGTCAGTACCATTCAGCTGATGGAAAACTTCCGTCGTTCGAACAATTCATTTGCCCTGATTGTCGATGAGTATGGCGAAGTGCAGGGGATGGTGACCCTGACGGACGTTCTGGCGGCAATTGTCGGTGACTATTCCAGTCCTGAAATCATGGCTGAAAACGACCTGATTCAGCGAAAAGACGGTTCCTGGCTGGCGGATGGCGAAATGAGCATGGAACGGTTGACGGACGAATTGGGTATAAAAGAAACGCTGCCGGGAGAGGAAACGCATCGTTTTCATACGGTTGGTGGATTCGTCATGTATATGCTGGGAAAAATTCCTGCCCCGGCCGATAATTTTGAAATCGATGGCTGGCGATTTGAGGTGATGGATATGGATAAGAACCGGGTCGATAAAGTGCTGGTTTCCAAAGTCGACAGCCCTCCTGAAAATGATGGGTTTGCAAAGCCATGATGGCTGCTTTGTTGTACATCCCGCTATCTTCTTCAAGATGGGTTAGCTTCACTAACCGTCTCATCGTATAATCGCAGCGAGTCCATAAAAACAAAACTGAACGGATTTTCCCTTGAATCAACATCAAAGTACCGGTCCCCACGATTCGTTTTTGAACACGATTGCGTCCGATATGGATGGCGTCAACCGGATTATCCGGGAACAGTTGCATTCAAATGTTCCTTTCATCAGCCAGATTGCGGAATATCTCATCAATGCCGGTGGCAAACGGATCCGCCCGGCTTTGGTTTTATTGATGGCAAGGGCTTTCGGGTATCGGGGAACGCAGCATCGGATGCTTGCCGCCATGATCGAATTCATTCATACCGCGACGTTGCTACATGACGATGTTGTGGATGAAGCGGATTTGCGCAGAGGCCAATCGAGTGCCAATGCCCTTTTCGGGAATGCGGCTTCCGTTCTTGTCGGTGATTTTCTTTATACCCGTGCATTCCAGATGATTGTCGCCGTCAACGATATGCGCATTCTGCCGGTTTTGTCCGATGCAACGAATCTCATTGCGGAAGGCGAGGTAATGCAGCTTGTCAATGTCCGCAATCCGGATATTGATGAAAAACGGTATATGGAGGTCATTTATGCGAAGACGGCCAAGTTATTTGAAGTTTCCGCCGTACTGGGCGCTTTGATTGCGAATGCTTCCGGGAAAGAGATTGACGCTGCGGCACGGTATGGACGTTCTCTCGGGATCGCTTTTCAGCTTGTCGATGATTTGCTTGATTATGCCGGTGAAACGGATGTGTTGGGCAAAACGGTGGGAAACGATTTGCGCGAAGGCAAGATGACGTTGCCGCTTATTTTCCTGATGTCCCATTGCAAGGAGAATATCAGGAAAACGATTCGCGAGTGCATTGAAAATCATGACGAAACGCTGCTTTCGTCCATATTGGAAGCGGTCAAGGCCAGTGATGCACTCGAGTATACCGCGCAGAAGGCCCAGGATGCCGCAAGTGAAGCGGCACAGGCCTTGTCCGCTTTGCAGGATAGCCAATACAAGGAATCTCTGATAAAATTATCGACCTTCTCAGCGGAAAGAAATTATTGATTTCCGCTTTTTCAATGCGGGGTGTAGCTTAGCCTGGTAGAGCGCTACGTTCGGGACGTAGAGGCCGGAGGTTCGAATCCTCTCACCCCGACCAGTTTCCAAGTTATTTTCCCGCTCTGTTTTTTCCCGCCCTTTTCAGCTGTTTTCTGTTGAGGAAAACGCCCTTATTTCGCGCAATATTTCATTTTTATTATTCGTCAGCCGGGCGTTTGAAGAATTGCTCTTTGTGAATACTTTTCTCATGCTCGTCTTGATGAGAGATTTCCCTGAAATTTCCTGTGTGAGTAATTTGTTTTTTTGCTGCAAATAAAACGTTTTTTTCTTATATCGAATTGCGTTTTTGATATAAAAATGGAATAAAATCGACGTATTTGTCATGCAACAGAGGCAATGAAGTATTGATTTTCCAGAAAAGCCGACTTCCTGCTGTTTAGCTGTCCAGACGGGAAGTCTTTTATTTTTTTACGATCCAACCTACTGAGATTTTCTATGTCCAACGAAACAATCAAGATGACCAGCGGTGAATACGTTCCTATTGAAATGCATAAGGTGCGTGTCGTTCAGAAACTTAATCTTTTGCCGATCGAACAACGATTGAAAGCGATGAAAGACGCCGGTTTCAATACATTCCTGCTTCAGAATCGCGATGTGTTCATGGACATGCTGACAGACAGCGGTACCAATGCCATGTCCGACCAGCAGATCGCTTCGATGATGGTTGCCGATGACGCTTATGCCGGTTCCGAATCGTTCAACCGTTTGCAGGAAGTTATTGAAGAAGTGCTGGGTACGGAATATTTCCTGCCAGCTCATCAGGGGCGTGCTGCCGAACATATCATTTCGCAGGTTTTCGTCAAAAAGGGCGATGTCGTGCCGATGAATTTCCATTTTACGACGACAAAAGCCCATATTGAACTGGCTGGCGGCAAAGTGGCTGAACTGTTCACGGATGACGCGCTTGAAATCAAATCCGACAAGCCTTTCAAGGGCAATATGGATATCGACAAGCTGAAAGACGTTATCAAAACTTATGGCAAGGAACGTATCCCCTACATCCGTATGGAAGCCGGTACCAACCTGATCGGTGGTCAGCCTTTCTCGGTTGAGAATATGCGTGCCGTTCGCAAGGTCGCTGACGAGAACGGTATCATGATCGTTCTGGATATCAGTCTGGTTTGCGAAAACATGTATTTCATCAAGATGCGTGAACCGGAATTCATGGACAAGAGCCCTGCCGAGATTCTGCGCACGCTCTGTGATCTTTCTGATGTCATTTACTTCTCCGCCCGCAAGATCAGCTGTTCTCGTGGGGGTGGCATCGCTACGAAGAACAAGGAGCTGTATCTGAAGATGCGGGACATGATTCCTCTGTTCGAAGGGTTCCTGACGTATGGTGGCATTTCCGTTCGTGAAATCGAATCGATGGCGGTCGGTATGCGTGAAGCGGTTGACTGGAATGTTATCCGTCACTCGCCTGAATTCATCAAATATCTGGTCGACAGTCTGGATAAAAAAGGTATTCCTGTCATTACGCCAGCCGGTGGTCTGGGTTGCCATCTGGATGCCAGAGGCTTTCTGCCGCATCTGACTTCTTTCGATTATCCAGCCGGTGCCTTGGCCGCTGCCTTGTATATCGTTTCCGGTGTTCGTGGTATGGAGCGCGGCACGATTTCGATGGACCGTGACGAACAGGGCAATGATGTACCGTCCGAAGTTGAATTGCTGCGCCTCGCTTTCCCGCGTCGTGTATTCACCCTGTCTCAGGTCAAGTATGCGGAAGACCGCATCGAATGGCTGTGGAAGAACCGCGAATTGATCGGAGGCCTGAAATTCACCGAAGAACCGAAAGTGCTTCGTTTCTTCGTCGGTCGGCTGGAAGCGTCTTCTGATTGGCCACAGAAACTGGTCGCGAAGTTCAGGGAAGATTTCGGCGACAGTTTGTAATCCGTTTCGCCGATACAATTTGAGAAGCGACCGTGAAACGGTCGCTTTTTTCGACAGGCGTTATCCAAAAAGGCAGTTGCCCCGTCGGTTCACAAGGGGAATGAGGCAGAAAAGATATTGTTCAAATCATAGATTATGCTTACCGTACTTGAAAGTACCGATTCGGTTTTGAATGCTGCATGGAAAATGGTGGCTGATTCCCGTTTTTCCGTTTTTGACGCGCTCATTTCGTATGAGCAGACAGCCGGCAGGGGACAATACGGACGTTCATGGATCAGTCCTCGAGGCAACGTTTATGCTGCTATCCGGCTTCCATATACCGCTCCTTTTAACAATACGGAAGCAGCTTTGGCATTATCCTGTTGCATTGCTGCAACACTTGCCGATTTCGGGTTCAACATCAAAATCAAGTGGTTGAATGATCTGGTCATCGAGGGGGGTAAAGTCGCCGGTATTCTCCTTGAGCAAAAAGGGGAGAAACTGATCGCCGGTGTCGGCATCAATCTGGTTTCTTCTCCGGACACTCTTTCCCTTCGTGAAAATACGGCACTTCCAGCGACGAGTCTGAATAAGGTTTATCCGGAGGCAGCGGGAAACATGACCCCGGAAATGATTGTTGAAAACCTGCTTGCCCGACTGGCGAAACTTGATCTCCGCAGTTTTTCAGGATCGTGGCGTAACGAGGCGCTTTCCCGGCTCCTGTGGTTGAATGAGACTATATGCCTTGATATAGATGGATCGCTTGTTACGGGCGTACTGGTCGGTATTGACGAAAGGGGTGGTTTGTTGCTGGCAACCGAGCGAGGAATTCAGGCGTTCATGAGAGGCGCGATAAGAAAAACATCTGATTGACACATGTTTTCCATCTTTCCTGAGTCATGGGCTGGCCGTTCCGGGAAGAAATCGCATTTTTGTGGTCTGACGGGCAGGTGACACTATCCTGTGTTTCACGTTATTGAGCCAGTTGACAAGCATGAAGGGCATATTCACCAGGCGTTTTGAGTGGTGAATCTGTGCAGAAATGGAAATTTCTTTGTTTCCCGAGAGTTTTTCATGGGAAACAACGCCATTACATATTTTATAATTTGCTTTAAAATTAAAATATTTGGCTTTTGAGGCAGGGCTGGCTGAGTTTAATCAAACGACGCCATGTTTATCAATCCAGCTTCAGGCGGTTTTGCCATCCGTTTTTTTATCTCGGCCGGAAAAGGCGGAGTTTTTGGGTGTATTTCCAATAACAGACTGAATCAGCGACTGTGCTGAGAAGAGAAATGAATCTTAAAAAAAGAACCTTTGAAGAAGTCCGGGAGTCTCTGCGTGGCAAAGTCATCCTGGTAGTAAACCGCGGTATCCCCGCACGTCGTATTTGCCGATCCATTGGGGAACGGTTCGAAGCTGTTTCTGCAATGACCGTAACCGATGTCGACAAGACGCAGCCTGCAGCCGCTTCCGCTCAGGAACTGATTCTTCTGGGTTCTGATCCCCGCGCCTATCTCCATCTTGAGAAGATCATGGAACTGGCCAAGCAACGCAATGTTGTGGCCATGCATCCGGGCTGGGGTTTTGCCAGCGAGGACATGCTTTTCCCGAAGCTGGCTGAAGAAGCCGGTATCACCTTCATTGGCGCTTCTGCCGATGCCATGTATAAACTGGGCAACAAGGTCCAGGCTCGTATTATTGCCCGTCAGGTAGGTGTTCCCGTTGTCCCGGGTTCGGATGATTCGGTCGACGTTGAACAGGCAAGGGCCATCATCAAGGAAATCGGCTTGCCGATTATGCTGAAAGCTGAAGGTGGTGGTGGTGGTCGGGGTATTTTCCGCGTGACCAATCAGGAAGAACTGGAAGACGCTTTTATGAAAGCGTCTGCGATGGCGCAGGCTTCTTTCGGCAATCCACGCCTGTTTGTCGAAAAGTATTTGCCCAATGTCCATCACATTGAAATTCAGGTCATCGCTGACCGTTGGGGCAATGTGTTCGCCTTTGACGAACGCGACTGTACCGTACAGCGTAATAACCAGAAACTGATTGAAATCACGCCTTCCCCATGGAAGGGCATCACTCCTGAATTGCGCGAACAACTCAAGGATTATGCGCGCCGGATGGTTCTGGCAGTCGGTTACCATTCCGTTGCCACGGTCGAGTTTCTGGTGACCGAGGACTCGACGCCTTACATGATTGAAGTCAATACCCGTTTGCAGGTTGAACACGGTATTACCGAAAGCCGTTATGGGGTCGATCTTGTGGAAGAGCAGATCGCTATCGCTTTCGGTTCCGAGCTGCGTTTTAACGAAGAAAATACTCGCCCGATTTTCACGTCCATGCAGGTGCGAGTGAATCTCGAAGATCCTCAGGATGGGTTTACGCCAAACTCGGGACTGATTACCCGTTATGTGTCAACTGGCGGTCCCGGTGTTCGCCTCGATTCGAATCTGTCGGCCGGTTATGAATTCCCGTCCAATTATGATTCGGCTGGTGCGCTGTTGATTACCTATTCGCATGACTGGCAGAAAACGATGGGTATCATGGAGCGTGCGCTTTCCGAATATGTGATCGGTGGCCTCAAGACGACTATTCCGTTTATGGAAAAAATCATCAGTGATG
>CAJKQK010000041.1 GCA_905202055.1 uncultured Oxalobacter sp. | reverse complement strand
GGTGACGTTTTCCAGATCGGCAGCCAGCCCTTCCCTGACAACCCGTTTCGTTTCGTCGGTCGGGCTCTTCAAGGCACGTGTCAACATGTCGATGACGGAAAGGTCCTGTACGTTGATGATATCGAGAGAATCGACGCCCAGCTGCGTGCATAGCATGGCTGCCCGCTTTTCTGCCATGACGGCACAGGTGGACATATCGGTCGCCACCATGATGCTTGCGATTTTTTTCATGGGTTTTCCTCCTGATGCAATATGGTGGTGGATGAGGTTGTTTTTCCTAATGTAACCTTTAACGCCGGAAATTTCATCCCTGTGGATTGTTTTTCGATGGGTTTGTCTGATTTGGTCAACGCTATTTCACTTCCCGTAAAAAACCTTGTTCAAAATGAAAAGGGGACGGGTTGGCCGTCCCGCCTGTCCTAGAAGTCCGGCTTGCCTTTTCTCGCTGCCAGAAACCGTTCGAAAGCCTTGTCCATTTCAATGACCAGAAAGGTGGCCAGCCCCATCGCTAAAACGAGTATCCAGTCCTGTGGCCGGAGTGATGCCGTGTCGAACACGTCGTGGAACCAGGGCGTATAGGTATAGATGAGCTGGAGGACTGCCAGTATGCCTATCGACATGTAGATATATTTGTTGCCGCAAAAAATCCGTCTGGTCAGCGAGCTGCTTCGGAGAAAACGGCAATTCAGCAGGTAAGCCATCTGACCGACGACGATGGTACAGGCGACGATGGTACGTGCCACTTCGATGCTTTGCCCGCGACGGAGTTCAAGATTGAAAAGCAAAAGCGCCGCCAGCATCAGAAGGAAGGAAACGAAAACGATCCGCCAGATCTGGTAGTACGACAGCGGCGGCGAATGCGGGTCACGCGGAGGCCTGTCCATGACGTTGGCCTCGGGCCGTTCGAATGTCAGGCCGAGGCACAAGGTCACGGCTGTGATCATGTTGATCCACAAAATCTGCTTGGATGTCATGGGAAGCGCGAAGTCGAACAGGACGGCGGCGATGACGACCATCGTCATGCCACCGTTGGTGGGCAACAGGAACAGGATGCCTTTTTGAAGGTTGTCATAAATGCGGCGCCCTTCCCTGACGGCTCCCGCTATGGTACTGAAGTTGTCGTCCGCCAGAACGATGCTGGCGGCTTCCTTGGCGGCTTCGGTGCCTTTGACACCCATCGCCAGCCCGACGTTGGCACGTTTTAAGGCTGGCGCATCATTCACCCCGTCTCCGGTCATGGCGGTGACTTCACCATTGGCCTGCAGGGCTTCGACGAGCCGCAGCTTGTGTTCCGGACTGGTGCGTGCGAAGACGTCGACTTCCTGAACGACCCGCCTCAGCTCGGCATCGTCCATTTTTTCGAGTTCGGCTCCCGTGACGGCCGGTTTGCCGACGCCGATGTTCAGGCGTTCGCCGATGACACGCGCCGTTTCGACATGGTCGCCGGTGATCATCTTGACGACGATGCCCGCGTGATGGCACTGGTCGACGGCGAGAAGCGATTCCTCGCGGGGCGGATCGATGATGCCGAAAAGGCCGAGGATGACCAGTCCGCTTTCGACGTCGTCAAATGTCAGGTCGGTCTTGTCACCGGGTACGATTTTGGCGGCAACGGCAAGTGTTCTCTGTCCGGATGACGCGATTTCACGGATTTTCTCATGCCAGTAGTGTGAGTTGACCGGACGTTTGCCTGTTACGGTTCGCTCGTCGGAGGCACGTTCGATAATGGTTTCGGGAGCGCCCTTGACGAAGATGAATTTCGTGCCGGAGCTATCCTGGTTCAGGGTTGCCATGAAGCGGTGTTCCGATTCGAACGGTATGGAAGCGATCCGGTATTCCAGGTCACGCTGGACGTTCGGGTCGATACCGGCTTTCATGCCGAGCGAGAGAAGCGCTCCTTCGGTCGGATCGCCGATGACATTCCACGTGTCGTCTTTTTCCTGCAGGACGGCGTCGTTACACAAAACGGCGGCATGGACAAGTTCTTCCAGCTCGGGATATTTGTACGGTTCGACCATATGGTGATCGAGATAGAACTCCCCGGCGGGGAAATAACCCGTTCCGGTGACTTCAAACAGCCTGTCGGGCGTGACGACTGTCTGGACGGTCATTTCGTTTTTGGTCAGTGTGCCGGTCTTGTCCGAACAAATGACAGTCACCGACCCAAGGGTTTCGACGGCTGGCAGGCGCCGGACGATGGCATTTAAACGTGCCATGCGCTGGACACCCAGCGCCAGCGTAATGGTCATGACGGCAGGCAACCCTTCCGGAATGGCGGAAACGGCAAGCGCCACGCACATCAGGAACATATCGGCAATGGAATAATCCCGTATGACGGTACCGATGATGAAGGTGAAAACGGTCACGGCAAGAATGCCGACCGTCAGCCAGCGTCCGAACACGGCGATCTGGCGCAGAAGCGGTGTCGTGATTTCCCTGACTTCGTTGATCATCTGGCCGATCCGGCCGAATTCGGTCATGTCACCCGTCCCGACAACGACGCCTGTCGCACTGCCGTGTGTCACGAGCGTGCCGGAATAGACCATGTCTTTCCGGTCGCCCAAAGGCGTATTCATCTGGACAGGTTCCACATTTTTGGAGACGGGTTGCGATTCACCGGTCAGCGCCGATTCGTCGATGGAGAGGCTGTGCACGTCGATCAGGCGGATATCGGCGGGAACCCGGTCGCCGGAAGCGAGCATGACGATGTCGCCCGGAACCAGTTCTTCACTGAAAACGGACATGCGCTTTCCATCCCGGACGATAGTCGCTTCAAGGGACAGCATTTTCCGGATGGCCTCGAGTGCGCTTTCGGCCTTGCCTTCCTGTATGAAACCGATGACGGCGTTGATCAGGACAACCCCGAGAATGACGCCGGTATCGATCCAGTGTTTCAACAGGCCGGTGATAAGGGCCGATACCAGCAGCACATAGATCAGGACATTGTTGAATTGGAGGAAAAAGCGGGCGAACGGACTGCGGACTTTGGTGGCGGATAATGTATTCGGGCCGAACTCATGCAGCCGTTTTCTGGCTTCGGCCTCTGTCAGGCCTTTCCTGTCGACTTCCAGACGGGCAAGCACCTGATCGTCGGGCATGGCATACCAGGGCAAATCTCTCAGGAAAAGCTGGCTGCGTTCCCGGTATTTTATGTTTTCCTTATCCAATTGTCGCTCCTTTTCAGCGGTCGATATGGCGTGATGCGAATCGGCAAAAGTCGTTGAAAATCTTTTTTGAAGCCAAAAACTTAAGGATAGGGACTTCATGTGTGCGAGAATTGATCTATATCGAGACAGGTGACCCGAAAGATCAAGCAATTGCGTCATTTAATGCCCATCAGTGGCAAACTATACCTTAAAATAAGAAGAGTTCCTTAACTCTTTTTCGAACTGTTTCCTAACGGAAAGTTGTCCTGTAACCCCTCTTTTGGAAAGGTCGGCCGGTGATACGGAATATCCTCGTGATTTGTCTCGGCAATATTTGCCGCAGCCCTATGGCAGAAGGTCTTTTGAAACAGCGTTATCCGGATAAAAATATCGGTTCGGCAGGCCTCAGGGAAATTACGGCCGGATGGTCGGCAGACCCTTTTTCGATTCGTGTCATGAAAGAAAACGGTATCGATATCAGCCGCCATCGTGCCAGACTGCTGACCAGCGACCTGCTGAAAAACGTGGATCTCGTCATTACGATGGAAAAGGAACAGAGCGATATCGTCCAGTACAGCTTTCCCAACTTCAAGGGCAAAATCATCCGTGTCGGAGAATATGGCAATTACGATGTTCCCGATCCTTATTCCAGGAATATCAAATACTTCCATGAATCTTTTGAACTGATTTCCAAAGGACTCAACCAGATCGATGCCCATTTGATGCAGCCGGAAAAAAGCGCTGCAGACGGCAAGTAAACTCCTTTTCGGGATTCTTTCAGGACGTTCATGACCAACGATTTGCGAAAAAGCCAGCTTTTCAGGATGAAAATGGTTGCGACCGCCCTTCTGGTCGCGATGGCGGTCCTGTTTCTGGTTTCCCGCCTGAATGGCCGTGTCGGTATCTGGGAATGGGTCAGCGCCTTTGCCGAGGCGGCCATGATCGGCGCGCTCGCCGACTGGTTCGCTGTCGTCGCGATATTCAGGCATCCGCTGAACCTCCCTATTCCGCGTACCGCGATCATTCCTGAAAACAAGGACCGGATCGCGGAGAATATGGCTGTTTTCATCCGGGACAATTTCCTCTCGAAAGAAACGCTCGTTTCCAAAATGCGCGACTGGGAACCGGCGCAGCGCATCGCTTCATGGTTGTCTTCAAAGGAAAAAGCCGATTTTCTGGCAGACAAGACGGTCCGGGTACTGGTCGGTGCGCTGGAATTCGTGGACGATGCCCGTGTGGGCAAACTTTTGCGCAATTCGATTTACCAGCGGCTGGAAGAACTCGATCTGGGCGACCTTATCGGGCAGTTGATGGACGTGTTGACGCACAATAACCAGCATCAGGCCATGCTTGACGTGGGACTGAGGCGGATTTCGACCGTGCTGGACGAACCGGGCACCCGGAAACAGCTGGCAACGGTCATTATCGAAGTTTCCAGACGGGAATATCCGAAACTGATCAGGATGCTGGGGCTGGTCATGGATACGGACGAATTCGGCTTGCGTGTTTCCGGTACACTGGTGGAAAGCATGCAGGGCTGGCTGCACGATATCGGGCAGAACCCGACCCACCCGCGCCGCAAACAGTTCGACGATCTGGCCTCCCGCTTTATCGACAAGCTGAAAAACGATCCTGAATACCATGCCAGAATCGAGGAATGGAAAAAGGAATTTTTAAGCACGCCTGTCGTCGCCGACTATTTCGAAACGCTTTGGATTCATTTCCGGAAATGGCTGTTGAAAGACATCCAGAGCAATGATTCCCAAATGCGGCACCGCCTCTCCCGCACTTTCCGGCGCTTCGGACGCTGGGTGCTGGAAAACCCGTCGCTCACCGAATCGATCAACGACCAGATGGTATTGATCACCTATGCGATGTCTGCCGAAATCCGCGAAACGGTATCCCGGCATATCGTTTATACCGTGACGCACTGGGATAACCGGTCGATGGTCAGGGAACTGGAACTGTCCATCGGACGCGATCTCCAGTTCATCCGGATCAACGGTACGCTGGTCGGCGGCCTGATCGGTGTCCTGTTGCATGCCCTTGTCCTCCTGCTGTCGATGTGATTTTCTTTTTGCCGCCCCCCTTTTTATTGCGCCAAAAGACAGGCACGCTTTTTTCCCTTATCCTTATTGCCTGAGACCTATTGACGGGAGGATGACATGGAAATGAGACGAAAAGACAGGATGGTGGACGATCCGGACGAATTGCGGCTTATCCTTGAAGAATGCAAGGTCTGCCGGATTGCGACGATGGACGAGGAAGGGCTGTATATCGTGCCGCTGAATTTCGGGTACGAATATGACGGCGGGAAACTGGCACTATACGTCCATTCCGCCCGCGACGGCCGCAAAGTCCGGGCTTTCAAAAACAATGCGGCCGTGGCGTTTGAAATGGATACCGGCCATCAACTCATGGAGGGCGACACCGCCTGCCAGACCAGCTACCGCTACATGAGCATTATCGGCAACGGGTCGATCCATGAACTGGACGACAACGCCGAAAAGGCCGGCGCTTTAAACGCCCTGATGAAGCACCTGAGTGGCCGGACATTCGAATTCAACGACAAAATGTTGAATGCCGTGGCAGTTTTCAAAATCGACGTCAGCCGGTTCAGCGGGAAAAGGCGTATATGATCTTTTGCGCATTTTAGCTTTTTTGCTTCTCAAGATATCAGCAATGCCTCATATCATGTAATTTTTCACTAATTACCATCGCTTTAATCATGATTTTCCCATCTAAATCCACAGGCATACCAGCGATGTGACGAAAATTTTTGTATCACCATAGATGTCAACGTCAAATCACTGATTGTACCTGCAACATCCGTGATAGCAGCAAACGGCGCTTGCGTTGACGTGTCTGTAAACCACCCGGAAGAATTTACTGTAGATGCACTGGCATAACCCACTGTATGAGCGAACGGCAACAAGAAATTAATTATTGCCAGACCATATGTTCCAATTTTATTTTTCAAGCCACCTTGCTCATTTCACCCGTCCGACCATTTCCGGTACCAGTTCGTCCCATCGTTACAGGCATCGATGACATACCTGACCGGTTTGCTGTCGATGATCCTGTCCAGCTTGCCGTCCACTTCATTGGCCAGTCCGGTGATGTCGATCAGGCCGGGATTGTTTGCCGCATCGAAAGCCTTGATGCAGGAAAGCAGGGTCAATGCGGGGACTGGACGGTGCTTGATGCACCGTAAAGTGAACTGGAATGGGATGCATTAAATGAAAAACTTGTATATTTGACCGGCCCTGTTGTCGTCAATACAGCTGAGCCTCCTGCTTCAGACATAGAAATTGTGCCTGTACCGGCAACGCCTCCTCCTGCAACGATATCAGACAACTTGCCCGTGACATTCGGCAATCCTGCATCCACCTTCTCACCCGGCTCCTCACTCCCCTGCGCGAACCTGTCAATCAGGTCAGGCAAATTGAAGATGGTTTGTCCATCTCCCTCTCCGAAGGTGGTACCGATGGCGGTGTAGAGTTCGGCATAGGTTTCCCTTCCCACAGCCCTTCCGTCAGCCTTGAGGTAACCCGCGGGCGGGGCCGGCATGGCGAAGTATTCGACGGTTCCGACGGGGAATCCGTTTAACGGGGCGATTCCTTTGGCCGGGTTTTGCAAGACCCATTTCTCAAGTTGGCTGTCGTATTGCAGTTCGAGCCAGTGCCCGGCTCCGGCGATGTCGCCTTCTTCCAGACTCAGGTTGTTGCCTTTGACGATTTCTTTTATTCCGGTCTGGTCGGCCTGCAAGGTGGGGGTTTTGCTGGTGTTTTTCTGTTTTGCGCGGACGAGGACGGTTTTTCCGGAGCTGAGATGTTTCAATGTGGGGGTGAAGGTGGCGGTCCCTTCCGCTTCGGCGGCAAGAGTAGAACTGATGGTGCGGATGGCAGTCTCGAAGTGCTGTTTCAAGGTGTCTATGTCGCCGTTGTCCCGTATGTCCTGTTCGCTTTTTCGGCGGTGAAGCCTGCGACGGCGGCGGCGATGCGGGTGGCTTGCCGCAAGGCCTTGTTGACTTCGCTGGATCGGGCAAGGTCTTTTCGGAAACCTTCTTTCAAAGCTGCCGATTTCTCGTATTCCTCTTGTGTCTGGACGATGGCGCTGGTGCCGGTGGCGAATGGTTTGAAGTAGTTTTGTGTCATATTGATATTCCGTCTAACGATTTGAATAAAAAAAAAGACCTCGCCTCATGTGAAGGAGGTCTCTGGTTTTTTGTATTTTTCAGACGCAACTCGGGCGTCACGAAAAATGATACGTGACAAATATTCTTCGGTCAGCCTGACTGTTGCATAGTTGTTATCCAACCGTTATAGGAGTGATGCTGCCTGTTTTCCGGATTTTGACGGTTTCGGCAAAACCGGTCGATGAGTCTTGACCACTTTCTCCGATGGCAGGATAACAAAACAGCCGGCATTTGCAGGATGCCGGCTGTCTGACATGGCTGCATGGCCATGAAATCCGTTTAGAAACTGTACCGGTAACCGATGTTGAACTGCTTCTGGTCGAAGCGGCTGCCTTTGGCGTAGGTAGCGTCCATGAAAAGATTGTGGCGGTCGTTGATCTGCATGTTCAGGCCGATCCCGTTATCCCACCAGCCTCCTCCGAAATCGTACGATTCACGGTCGGCACCGTTGAAGGTGTAATGGGTCTTGCCGGAAAACTCCCGGATATAACCGGTTTTGAGGTATACGTCGATGGGGTTCTTGCCTTTCGTGATACTGTAACCGGCGATGATACTGGCACGTCCCAATGTCGAATCGTAACTGCCCAGTTTCGTTTGCAGGCCGTTGGAGGCATGCACCGACGCACTGTTCTGGTGCGAATACGTCAACTGTCCCTGTGGTTCGAGGTACCAGCCGGTATCGGCATTTTCATGATAGAAACGTTTTCCGGTTTCGACTCCGATGGAAAAACCGTTTGTGTTCCCGCTTCCGTCAACCCCCAGTCCACCGCCGGTCACGGTGTTGAACTCGTTTTTCATGTGCATGTATTTCACGAGGCCATCCACATAAAAGCCGTTGTTCGCCATGTACGTGCCGTAAACGCCGAGATGGTATGACCTGACGTCGCCGGTACCGACGCTGTAATCCACGTCGCCTTTACTCGTTCCGGCAGCCGCACCGACATAGAAGCGCCCGTCCTGGCCGTCCAGCCTGCGGTCTGCGCCCATTTGCATCCCGGCGTATTTCATGTCCATGCCGCCCAGTCTCGAATCGAAATGGTCGAGCGAACCACCATAGACGCGTCCCCAGACGTCGCCTTCTTTGGCACTGCTTTGCCGGAGCTGCCCCATGCGTTGCAGGAGGGTCTGGTTTTCGACGTACCCCAGCAGGTAATTGATATTCATGAGATTGACCGAGTTTTTGGCGGTACTGTTCAGGTCATTGCCCGGAGTGGCCGCCAGAAGCCAATAGGTGCTTCCTGCGGAACGTGCCATCGTGTTGTCTTCCCTGCCGAGATTATACGAATACGCCCCGACGTCCACACTCCTTTGCTGCACTCCGGTTCCGGCATCCCCTCCCAGTGCGAAAACCGCTGTCCCGCCGCTGGAATCCTCGACAATCCGCAAGCGCTCTGATCCCAGTGTCGAGATGGCGATGTTGCCCAGATTGACATCACGGACATAGACCTTGTGCGCTCCGCTCGAGCTGTCTGTGATATGGATCATGTCGCCTTCGTTGGTGAAGGTATTCCCATCCCTGGCAATATCGGAACGGACATAGAAAGTCCCGTTGCCCGAGAGATTCGCTATCGTCAGATCGACCCGATTGCCGGAATGAGGGTCATTGCTGTCGCCAAGAATGACTTCCGTTCCGGCGGCGACATTCAGGTTGGTGAGGCTGGATGAGTTCACCATCTGCCATCTTGCCCGGTCGGCAAGACTCAGGGAAATGGAACCGCCTGCAGAAGCGTCGGTGCTCCCCGTGTAACGGGCATTTCCGCTGAGGTTTCCGTCAATGCTGCCTGTCGCGTCTGTGGTCATGTTTCCGGTCAGGCTGGAGCGATTCCCCATCTCCAGCAAAACCTGTCCACCTGTTTTTGCATTCAGATCGCCATTTCCTGTCGCATCACCGCTGAAATGCTGCTTCACGATACCCGAATCGCTGGCAGTGACGTTGCCGTTCATGAAAGAGGTGTCGGCATAGGCCACCCGAACCAGCGATCCGGCATTGTCCGACACGAGATTGCCGGTAAACTGCGAAGCTCCCCGGGCATTCAGGTCGATTCTCCCTGCCTTGTTGGCGACAATGTCTCCGGTGACGTGGTACACACCCGAAACGGCCGTGCCATCGGCTTTTTGTGACGCGATGGACGAACCTGCACCCGTCGCAAACATGGCGTAACTGCCTTTGGAGGAATCGACGTCGATGGCCGTATCCCCTGCCAGATGGATTTTTCCGCCTTCAAATGTGCTGGTCGTACAGGGAGGCCTTCCCCCAAAGCCGCACAAGGTTGCCCCGGATGTGATGCTTCCGTCTTCCGCCACAAGGCCATGAGCGGTCTGTCCGGTCGTGACGATGGTCGTGCTGCCCAGTTCGATTTCACCGGTCTTGTTGGCATACACGGCATAGGCCTTGCTGCCCGCTGTCTGGATATAGCTTCCATTTCCGACCGTCACTCTGGCAGATGAGACCTTTGGCATGGACTCCGTTTCACGGTCACGGTTACCTGCATAAATCCCATAGCCCAATCCTGCCGAATTGTTTTCACCATTGGCCTGAGTGATTATTTTTGCGTCTTCTCCCATGATGATGACATTGGCGCCATTCTGGATGGACAGGTTTGCACGAACACCGATTCCGCTGGTGGTCGCAATGTCGGCGCGGTCTCCCACAACCAGACGTGATGCGCCTGTGACAGCCAGATTGATGCCGTCGGCCGAATAGCCGGTTGTCACGATTTTCAGATCATCGCCTATCGTCAGGTTGGCACTGCTTCTCTGCATGATGGCATCTGCCTGCAAACCGGTGGTTTTGACCGATACTTTTTTCAGTGTGCCGCCCTGATTGTAGATACCGTAACCTGTCAGCGGAGTGATGCTGGCAGTCTGGCCGGTATTGATTTCCACTTCATCGTACTGGCCCGGATTGCCGCACCAGTAAAGCGTGTCGTCAGTCGTCAGTTTTGCAGGGGAAACGTTACAGACGGCGAATGCCTGTGTGGATATTCCGAATCCGATGCCGAATGCCAGTGCCAGATGTGTACACAAAATGACCGGACGTGTTCTTATTGGTTTTCTCATGTTTTTCTGCCCTTGTTTTTATAAAACAAATGAAAAGAAGGTCTTTTAAAAACGGTGTCATTTCTGACGCTATTGTTTAAAAGGCCTTCTGGCGGATTAAATTTCCAAAATTCAAACGGGCAAAAATCGCTGAAAATATTAACTGCCGGTAATTTTTCGGAAACGGCTGAATTTATCTATTGATATATTCAAATTGCAGGAAAGTTTCTTTTTGGAAAATTCCCTTATTGATTAACGTTTAGATATTATCATTAAATGTTAAAAATCGCAGTTGACTTGCATTTTCTTGATAAAACGCATGGCAAAAAGAAATTTTCAAGGGATAGTAAAGGGTTTTGGAAAAAAACGGGACAAACGAATGGATGAGTTATAAGTTTCTGATATTCAATGAAAAAAAATTAAAAATGCTTCCATATTGCGTTTGGGGTGATTACTGCAAAAATGGGGACAAATTTTTATAAATAAATGTTGTATTTATGCATGATCGATGATAAATATTACTTAAGGGAAATATGAATTGCGTGTTCGAACGCTCAGAACAGACTTCAGGGATTTCAAATTGGGGAGTTGAAATCGCAATGAAGCAATTAATCGCGGTTTGAAATAAATTTTCGGGAAAGCATGCCAATCCCTGTTAATTTGCCGCGACAGGAACGGTCATTCTCGAGACAGGTGTTTATGTCCGTACGGCAGATTATTTGTTTGTAAACCGGCTCGTGCCTTAAAACAGGTTTATAATAAAAAGCTGTGCGGCGGTAGCTCAATGGCAGAGCCGAAGCTTCCCAAGCTTAAGACGCGGGTTCGATTCCCGTCTGCCGCTCCACTTCCTTCCTTCAATGAAGGCACCGTCAGGTGTTCCTGAAACGCCCCACCCTGCAAATAGCCTCTTCCCGCCTGTCAGGCCAAATGCCGCCGTTTTCAAGACGTACGCATAGACCGTTACCGTCTGTGGATTCGTCCCGTTTTCCGGGCAAGGCCGTTTTTTCTTTGTACCGGAAGCAATAAAGTATGGACGCGGCTTTGTCAGATTGTTAAAATGCGCGCAGTCTCCTTGGGGAGTAGCCTGCTTCGTTTGTACGAAGCGCTTATGTCAACATATTCAGCCGTTTAAGCTGTGGTATAAGCGACCGTCCGGTTTGGCGAGACCAGCGAGTGGTTCATGTTTCCCGGTCGGGCGCATGGATTGCTTGTCTGTTGCGTCCCGGCCGCTTTATCACAATGAATCCGATTTCCATTTTCATGCTCGGCATGGCCATGTCCACCGACGCATTCGCGGCCGCCCTCGGCAAAGGCGCCGGTATGTTCAAACCCCGCTTCAATGAGGCGCTCCGCATAGGGTTCATTTTCGGTTTTGTGGAAATGTTGACACCTGTCATCGGCTGGTTTCTGGGAGCGGCCGCCTCACGTTATATCGACAGTATCGACCATTGGGTAGCCTTCGTACTGCTGGCAGGTCTGGGATGCCACATGATTTACGGTTCCCTGCGAGATGAGCCGGAAGAAACGCAAACCTTGCGGAAAAACGGGATTTTTCCGATTGCCCTGACCGGTCTGGCGACCAGTATCGACGCGCTGGCGGTCGGCGTCGGACTGGCCCTGATCGAAGTGAATATCGTTCTGGTCGCCATCGTGATCGGTTTGTGTACCTGGACAATGGTCACTGCCGGGATCATGATGGGTCGGATTCTGGGCAAAATGGTCGGGAAACGCGCTGAAATGATCGGCGGCATTGTCCTGATCGTCGTGGGCGCCGGTATCCTTTGTGAACATATCGGTTCATCCCCAGGCCTGTGAAGCTTCATTTAACGGGCAGTGCACATCCTTTTATAGCGTCCTCTTTCCCTGAAAAGGATCAAGCCATCTTGCGGGTTTCGGAATAAGCGATTCCGAAACCGGTTATATCCTTTATGAAAATTTTTGATATAGCCGTTTATGGAAATCCGGAATCCGGATTGAGTTCAGGTCAACAGGTTATCGGGAAAAGGACTGTTTTTTACATTTTCTGTCTGGATTATAATAATCGTCCTGAAACAGGCAAGTTTCATGCTTGCCTTTTTAAATAATTTTCAAACACCGCAAGCGAAAGTATTGAAGGCACATCAAAATGGGAATTATCGCGAGAAAATTCACTCCTGACGATATTGAAAGCGCTATCGACATCTGGAATGAAATTGTTGAAGACGGTATCGCCTTCCCGCAAATGGAACAGCTGGACAAACAGGGCGGACTGGATTTTTTCCTTTCCCAATCCCATACGGGCGTGGCAATTGAAGAAAGCACGGGCAACATGGCTGGCCTGTACATCCTGCATCCGAATAACGTCGGCCGTTGCGGTCATATCTGCAATACCAGTTACGCCGTGAAAGGCAGCGAGCGCGGCAAACGTATCGGCGAAATTCTGGTAAAAGACAGTATGGAACAGGCAAAAAAACTGGGCTTCCGGATTTTGCAATTCAATGCCGTGGTCAGCACCAATGAACCAGCCTTGCGCCTGTATAAAAAACTGGGCTTTACGCAACTGGGCATAATTCCCGGCGGTTTCCTGATGAAAGACGGGCATTATCAGGACATTATTCCGCATTATCACGTTTTATAAAGAACCATTTATAAACAATGATTTTTCATAAACGATGATTCTGATTTTTACAGTGGACAGATTCGGGCATTTCATCGTTATTTTTTTAAATCATTATTCAATCAAACGAAAAAACCGGCATAAACGAAAGCCGGTTTTTTCGTTTGCCTGTTTACAGAAACTCAATTGCTTAACTTGTATTTTATCCAGTCGAATATCGTCCATGTAGAGGGATCGACTTCATGCGTTCTGGCTCTCGTCTCTTTGGCCCGTTTTTGCCAGTAATCCCATTTCACCGGGCTTTTTTCCAGTCCGTAATTTCCGTTCAGGTAGGCTTTGGCAAGCCTGTCCATTGCCAGCGCGCTGTCGTTTTCGGCGGCTTTGTGAAACCAGTAGAGTGCCTGCTCATCGCTTTGCGGGACACCTTCGCCGTCGGCATAGAGGTTCGCCAGGGTATATTGTGCGGCTTTCGATCCTTCATTGGCCGATTCTTTTATCAGGACAACTCCCTTTTGCTGGTCTTTCGGGCCACCTTTTCCTTCAAGATACAAATGGCCGAGATTTGTTTTGGCCGCTCTGTTTTCCTGTGCTACTGCTTTTTGATACCATTTTCTGGCTTCGGTGTAATCCTGCTTAACACCTGAGCCATGTTGATAATAGAGGCCTATGCCATATTGTCCGAATGAATCACCTGCCAAAGCTGCTTTCATCATCCAGTCAAAAGCAATTTTTTCATTCTGAGGCCCACCTAAGCCATTCCGATAAAGTCCAGCCAGATTGATTTGTGAATCTGTTTCGCCTTGCTGTGCAGCATATTCATACCAGGTTCTTGCCTTGACATAATCCTGTGTAACGAATAAACCATGCTCATACATATATCCGAGCGCAAATTCACCATCAACATTACCCTGTCTGGCTGCGTCAAGATAATGCAGGAATGCTTGCTGATAATCCTGTTTAACGCCATAACCGAAACGATACATTTGTCCCAAAACATATGAAGCCTTTGGATTACCACTTGATGCAGCTTTGTTTAAATAAGGATAAGCCTGCCGATATTTATCGAGATCATATAATTTTTTGCCGGTTTCCCATGAATCCGCTCTTGAAGTTGATAAACAACAGATCAAAAAAATCAGGATAAATAATTGAAATATCGTTTTCATTGCGATGTAAGTTAATCTTCGTTAAACAAAAATAACATAATTTTTCGATCACTCAATAATTTTGATCCCGGGTTTTATTTTTGTCTTTATTTGGATCAGTTTCGGTACCTTTATTCAACATCCACCCATCCACCATCGAATTGAACCGCTTTTTCAATGCATCGCCCAGTTGTTCGATGAAGACGCCTCCCTTGCCGGCTGTCTTTATCAGGGTCTTCATCTGGCCGTCTATCGCTTTTCCTCCCACGGCCTTGATGCTCGCTATCTTGAAGGCCAATTCCCAATCGTGGGTTCCTTTCTCTTTCACGATGCTGGCGTTGGCTTCGGCAAGGTTGACGCCGAAGTCTTTGATCATTTTGAACGCTGTCATGCCTGTTCCTGTCATGGCGGCTCCTGCCATGAGCGGTGCTCCCATCATTGTCACGGCTGCGTACGGCCCTTTTTCTCCCAGCAGTTCGTATCCGAATCGGGTGAAGTTTTCAACTGTTTTGGCATCGTCTCCGGCGACGATAGCTTTGTTGAGTTTTTCGATGGTGACACTGTTTTTCAGATAAGTATTGCTTTTTTTTATGAGGTTGAAGAGGTTTTCATCGACTTTTTTAGTGACGGACGGGTTGATAGGCTTGCCCCCGTTTGCTGTTGCAAAGGCGTGGTCTGCAAGTGAGACAAGGGCCATTCCCAGTTTACCGGGTTCGGTAATGTATTCGTTGGTGAAGGCGTCACTGACGATCTGGTGCTTTTCTTTTCCGTTGACGTCGATTTTGATAGGCTCGGCGGCGGCCTCGGCCAGTTTCTGGTTGGCGGAATGCCCGAAGATACCCTGATAGACGCTCTGGTAGTCCAGTCGGGGATGGGTGACGGGGGTTTGCAGGGCATTTCTGGCGACGTCGGCTATCCAGTTCAACATATGGTTCTGGTTTCCGGTTTCCTGTTGCCGACGGGTGATGTCAGCGGTTTTTTCGACGAATTCTCTGGTGAAACGGTTGACTCCCTGCTGGAGCGGTACGAAGGCGTTGGGGTGTTTTCCTTCGGGATCGGGTTGGGCGGCGATGTTGTCGGCGTTTTCGTTCTGGCCTATCTGGTTGGCGTAGCTCTGGAGGCTGTTTTGCTCAGTGCTTTCCTGTTGATTGGCCTGATTCCGGTTTTTGAGGATTTCAAGGTTTCTTGCCGTATAAGGATCGTGAATTCCAATCGTGCCACTCCCGTCTTTATTCGTCTGGGAAGTTTCGGTTTTGTCTTCTTCTGTCTGGCTGTTTCCGACTCCCCTGATCTCGATTTGCAAGGGAGGGTCTTGTTCTTGCTGTTCTTGCTGTTCTTGCTGTTCTTGCTGTGCCTGTTTGTTTTGTTCTGCCTGCAAGGTATCTCCCTCCTTTATCCGGGCAAGGACTTCGCGCCCGAAGTTCAGGGCTGTCTGTTCTGTTTTCGCGACAGGCTGATTTTCTTCGTGCCCGATTGCTGGTTCCAGTCCGTTAATTTGCGCCACTCTTCTTTTTTCTTCTTCGTTTAATGCGATTTCAGGCATTTCATAGCCAAAGGCGTTTTTGAATTCTTCCGCTTTGATGGGCTGCCCGATGAGGGTAAAGCCTTTGAGTACGGAGGGTATGGCACTTCCTGTCCAGTCTTTTTCCATTTCTTTTTTCTCCTGAGCATTCCAGTCATTCGTGAGATACTTTTTAACTGTATACTCACATCACTCTTCGGTCAGCTATGCCCATTTTGTGCGGTTCCGCGGAAAAGCAGGACGATTTGTCTATGCGGTACGGTGCAGGCGTCTCTCCTGATCTCCGCTTTTTTCCTGAACGTATCGCCCCGGGGAGGTTCCCACCGCTTTTTTGAACATGGTAATGAAGGCGGTGATGGATTCATAGCCGAGATCCCAGGCGGTTTGCTGCACCGTCGCGCCTTCCGTCAATTGCTGGATGGCCATGATGAGGAGGAGTTGCTGTTTCCAGCGCCCGAATGACATGCCGGTTTCCTGTTTGACCAGCCGCTCGAGTGAACGGCGGCTCATTTTTGTGAATTTGGCCCAGTCCGACAAGGTCTTGTGCACTGCGGGTGCGTCGATGATGGCTTCGGCGATGGCTTTCAGACGCGAATTCGTTGACATGGGCAGGGAGAGTCCGGAGACCGGCATGGCCGACAGTTCTTCAAGGAGAACCTGATACAGCCGACGGGCATGGCCGGTTTTCGTCCCGCCATCCGGCAGGGCAATGATGCGCCGGAACAGTTCAGTGACCAGCGGCGTGACGGACAAGGTACAGGTTTTTTCGGGAAGGCGGACTTCTTCCGTTTCAACGAACAGCATGCCTACGCCCGAATGGGGACTGATCCGGTTGCAATGGAAGGTGCCGGGTGGTAGCCATATGGCGCATTGTGTCGGGACAAGCCAGATGCCCTCCTCTGTCCGGCAGGTCACGCTTCCGTTCAGGGTCAGGACGATCTGGCCGGTCTTGTGCCGGTGCATCGGCGACTCATATTCACTCTGCGCGGCTTCGAAGCGGGTAACCGCGACAGGCGAAGTGAATTTTTCCTGCGGATAATCGATCAGGAGGTCTTTTAAGATCATTTTGGCGTGATTTGACTATTTATTGGCATCATATCCAAATGCATTCATAAAGAAAAGCGGGCATAGTGTCACTCCGTTTCGGTTTGCCTTGTCGGGTTCCGCAAAACGGTTTTGCTACGATTGATGAGGTTTTCCATGACACTGAAGGACTCTGTATTCAAAAACGAGGTCGCGCTCGCCATTTCCATTTTGCTGATCGCGACTTGCCTGAGAGCGCCTTTTACCAGTCTTGGCCCCCTGCTGGAAACGATTCAGGCATCCCTTCACCTGTCCACTGCGGCTGCCGGTCTGGTCAATGCCTTGCCATTGCTGGCATTCGGGACAATTTCGCCTTTTGCCCCCTGGCTTGCCAGACGGCTTGGGCCTGAACGGACGATGGGTCTGGCGCTTGTCCTGACGGGTGTCGGAATCGTTTTGCGGTCTTTCGGGACAATCTGGGCCCTGTTTGCGGGAACGATGGTTCTCGGCTGCGGGATTGCTGTCTGCAATGTCCTGCTGCCGGGTCTTCTCAAGCGTGATTTTCCCCATTCGATTCCCAGACTGACGGCGCTGTATGCCCTGACGATGGGGATCAGCGGTGCATTGGGATCGGTGCTGGTCGTTCCGCTCTCGCAATTACCGGGCTGGAATTGGGAATGGGCGTCGGGAACGCTGTTTATATTGCCGTTTGTCGCCGCGATCAGCTGGCTTCCCCAGCTGGCAAACGGCAATCGACGGTCGGAAATGGAAACGGTTCAGGTGAAACCCTCCGGCAAAGTCTCCTTGTGGGGTTCTTTGCTTGCATGGCAGGTATCGCTGTTTTTCGGGTTGACTTCCCTGACTTATTACGTCTGCATCAGCTGGCTGCCTGCCCTGTTGACGAACGCCGGGTTTACGGAAGCACAGGCCGGCAACGTCCACGGCCTGATGCAGCTGTCCTCCGCCATTGTCGGACTCTTTCTCATTCCGGTTCTGAAGTGGATGAAAGACCAGCGCCTTGCGGCGGTTCTGGTGTCGGGGATTGCCCTGGCAGGGACAGCCGGGCTTGCCCTTTTTCCACAATGGGCGCCGGTATGGGGCATCTGCATCGGACTGGGTACCGGGGGGACGCTGGTTCTCGGCCTCGTGTTTATCGGCTTGCGTAGCAGCAATATCGCTCAGGCTTCATCCCTTTCGGGAATGGCTCAGGGTTTCGGGTATCTGC
>CAJKQK010000040.1 GCA_905202055.1 uncultured Oxalobacter sp. | reverse complement strand
AGCGGTGTTTCTTCGCACCGTTGATCGGCTCTCCGAGGATGTCGAAGGGCAGATCGACTATTTGCAGGAAGAATACCTTGCGCGCAACGTTCCCCTTACGGCGGCGCTTTCCGAGAAGAAGGCGCGTCAGCTCACGGACGAGGCTGCCCGGCTTGTGCTCGACTTGCTGCTGCAGGGGGGCGACGACCGATGACCGAGCCGCGCATCTACCTTCGCTCTATTCACTTGGAGCGCTTCGGCCGCTTTCACGATACCGTGGTCGGGCCCATCGGCGATCGCATGAACATTGTCCTGGGCGCCAACGAGGCGGGCAAGACGACGGTGGCCTCCTTTGTGGGCGGCGTGCTGTTCGGTTGGGAGGAGGCTCGAGGAAACCGGAACACCTACAAGCCCGAGGGGGCCGAGCGAGCGGGCTCGCTGCTTTTCGCGCGGCCGGCGGGGGCGGACGCGAGCGCGGGTGCGAGGGAAGACGAGGAGACGTTCGTGCTTTCCCGCGCCCGCAATGCCGACGGCCTGCAGGGAGACACCTTCCTGGTGGAAGACATTGACAAGGACACCTATCGCACGATGTTTTCCCTGAACAGCGATGAATTGCGCTCGCTGAGCAACACGACGGATACGACGGCGAAGTTGCTGACGGCCGGTTCGGGCACAGGCTCGTCGCCGGCCCACGCCCTCGCTCATGTGAACGAGCGCTTGGCGGCATTCACCTCCCGTGCCGCCTCGGCCGAGCAGTCGATCCCCCAGCTTCTGGCCCGGCGCAACGCCCTGCGTGCCGAGCAGCAAAGCGCGGCTGACGTCGCCGACGCCTATCGCGCCCAAGATCGCGAGCTGCACGAGCTGGAGCCCGAGCGCGCCGCCATGGGAGAGCGGGTGGAAGAGGCCAACCGCGTGATTGAGGCGCTCACCATGGCCAAAAGTTCTCTTGCGGCTCTGGATGCCGAACGCGACAAGCTTAAGGGGGATATCGCCCGGCTGGCCAAGAGCGAGGAAGAGGCAGCCAACAACTACGAACTTCACGAGCGCTCCTGCGGGCGTCGCCTCGCCCGTCTGACGGCCTCCGACGAGCGGGCCTTGCGCGACCGTCTGGAAAACCTCGCGACCCGCCAATCGCGGCAGGCCCATGCCGTGGAGGTGGCTCGCGCGAACTACACGTCTTCCGTGGCGGTGTACGAGGCGCTGCAGGAAACGGCCGACGATGAGGCCGATCGCCGCAGCGAGCGATCGAAGAGGCGCATTCAGGTGGCATTCTGCGTGGTCATTCCCGCGCTGCTGTTTCTTCTGGGTGTCCCTCTTTTCATCGAGGGTCGTGCCCGTGGTGCTCTCAGCTATATGGCCATCGGATTTCTCCTCTCCGTCTTCGCGGCGCTTATGGCCACCGGCGGCTTCGCCCTGTTGTTCCGGCCGAATAAGGAGGAAGGCGCCCGCAAGGCCCGTTTCGACGACGTCCATTGGGTGATGATCCAGGATAAGAAAAAACTGGAAGCGTGCCAGGCTGAGGAGGAATCGGTGGCCGCTCAGGTACGCGAGGCGCTGGATGAGGAAGGGCTGGGCGAGGCCCAAGGGTCGGTGCGCCAGGCCCGGGCGCTTCTTGACGAGGCCCGCGAGGCGCGTCAGGCCATGGCGCTGTGTCGTCAGCGCCAACAAGCGGCGGCGGCTCGGCGAGCGGATGCCGAGCATCGCCTTCAGGAGATCGCGTCTGAACGAGCGGCGGCGCTTCAGCGCGCCGGATTGTCGCCTGAAAGCGGGGTAGGCGATGTCGAGGAGGAGCTCAAGCGGCGCGTTCGCCAGCGCACGGGGCTCATTGAGGCGCTGGAGTCCATGAACCAGCGAGCAGGGGAGTTGGCCGCTGTCCTCGCCCAAGCCGAAACGGAGCGCGACTTCGATCGCATCAAAATTGAGGTGCAGGAAGTGACCACGCGCTTGGAAGAGGCGCGCACCGATTTCGCGCGATTGCTTCTAGCCAAGCACATGCTGGAGGCGGCCATTGCCACCTGGGAATCGAAGCGCCAGCCAGAGGTGTATCTGCGGGCGAGCCGGTTGCTGTCCCTCATGACCGAAGGGCGGTGGACTCGCGTGAGCCTTACGCGCGAGGGCACTCTGGAAGTAGCCGACGCCCTCGGGCGCACGCGCCAGCCGGTGCATTTGTCCCTCGGCACGTGCCAGCAACTGTATCTGGCCCTGCGCATTGCGCTGCTCACCTGCGCCGATAACGTGGGGCGGGCCATTCCCATTCTCGCCGACGACATCCTCGTGAACTTCGACGAGCAGCGCCGCCTTGGGGCCGCCCGTGCTTTGGTGGAGCTGTCGGAGGAGCGCCAGGTCATTCTCTTCACCTGTCACGAAGGGGTCGCGAGGGCCTTGAAGAAGGCCGCGAAGCAATCAGGACGTCCGGCGACGGTGATCAACTTATAGATTAAACGGGTGTGGCTGCATGAACTCAGTCACCAGAAAGACCACGAAGGACAGCACGAGCAGAATCCCCACAACGATGCTGAAGATGCGCCGGTTGCGCTGCAGGCGTCGCAGTGCCGTGCGCCTTACGAAGGCCCGATCGCCCTCGGGCGTGCCCAGGGGAGGATCTGCCGCAGCGGGCGTGCGGCGCGGTGGCTGGTTGTCGGTCATGTAGGGTCCTTCGCAAGCGGAAGCGTCTTAACTCCGTAAATCTTAGCACGAAGCCCTCCATTCCGAAGCATTAGCCTGTGCGGCTGGTATACTGAGCCCTTGCGGAATGTCGTTTTCAGGGCATTCCCCGCCCAACGTCGAAAGGACTTGAAGATGCCCAGCACAGTGCTCGTCGGCGCCCAGTGGGGCGACGAAGGCAAGGGTAAGATAACCGACCTCATCGCCAGCGACTACGATTACGTGGTGCGCTTCCAGGGAGGCAATAACGCCGGCCACACCGTCATTCACGGCGACAAGAAGCTGGCGCTGCATCTGATGCCCTCCGGGGTCATGTACGAGAACGCCGTGCCGGTCATCGGCAACGGTGTCGTGGTAGACCCGGGCGTGCTCGTGAAGGAAATGGCCATGCTCGAGGCCGAGGGCATCTCCTGCAAGAACCTGAAGATTTCCAACGACGCGCACCTCATCATGCCGTACCACAAGGATCTCGATGGTGCCGACGAGAAAAGCCTCGGCGACAAGAAGATCGGCACCACCAAGCGCGGCATCGGCCCCTGCTACCAGGACAAGATGGGCCGCAAGGGCATCCGCATGCAGGACTTGCTGGACGAGAAGATCTTCCGCCTGAAGCTTGAGGCGGCGCTGGCCCAGAAGAACCCCATCTTGGAGAAGATTTACGGTCTGCACACCTACACGGTGGAGGAGATCTGCGACGAGTACCTGCCTTACGCGCGTATTCTGGCTCCCTATGTGTGCGAGTCGGCCCATATGCTGAACGAGGCGCTGGGCGATGGGAAGTCCATTCTTTTCGAAGGCGCCCAGGGCACGCTGCTCGACATCGACCATGGCACCTATCCGTTCGTGACGTCTTCCAGCTGCTGCGCGGGCGGCGCTTCCACGGGTACCGGCGTCGGCCCCAAGGCCATCGACCGCGTGCTCGGCATCCAGAAGGCCTATGTCACTCGCGTGGGCGAGGGCCCCTTCCCCACAGAGCTGAAGTTCCCCGAGAACGGCGGCACCGGTCAGGATGCGGAGGACGGCGAGCTTCTGTGCGCCGCCGGTCATGAGTTCGGCGTCACCACGGGTCGCAAGCGCCGCTGCGGCTGGTTCGATGCCGTCATCGGGCGCTATGCCGCCGAGGTGAACGGCCTCACCGATGTGGCCCTCACGAAGCTGGATGTGCTTTCGGCCTTCGACACCATCAAGGTGTGCGTGGCCTACGAGTGCGACGGCGTGCGTTACGACTACTTCCCTATGCAGCAATCGGTGTTGCATCACGCGAAGCCCATTTACGTGGAACTGCCCGGCTGGAAAGACGAGGACATTACCGGTTGCCGCACCTACGAGGAACTGCCGGAGAACACGCGCAAGTACATCGAGTACTTGGAAGAGGTGTGCGGCGTGCCCATGAGCATCATCTCGGTCGGGCCTGATCGCGACCAGACCATCATTCGGATGTCCTGGCTGCGGGACGAGTAGCTTCTCTGCTCGTTCGGGGCTGTTGGCGGCGGAGGGGCGCCGTGCTCAGACAGTCCTCGCTCGGTGGAACAGTCCACTGGACTGTTCCATTCGCTGCGGAACTCCGCGCGGACCCCTCCGCCGCCAACAGCCCCTGCTTTTCCGAGAAAAGTAGCACTGACGTTACGAACGACCTGTGATTTCTTAGAAGAAATTACTGAAAGGAACGAATGTGAACATTCTGCTGATCGGTTCGGGTGGGCGTGAACATGCCATCGCGTGGGCGCTGCAGAAGTCTCCGAACACCGACGTGCTGTACGTGGCGCCGGGCAACGGCGGCACGGCGGAAATCGCCGAGAACGTCGACCTGGATATCGCCGACGGCGAGGCGCTGCTGAGCTTCGTGCATGAGCGCAACATCGGGCTTGTGGTCATCGGCCCCGAGGCGCCGCTGGTCGATGGCGTGGCCGATCTGCTACGCGCCGACGGTGTCCCGGTATTCGGGCCCAACGCCGACGGTGCTCAGCTGGAAGGCTCCAAGGCCTATTCGAAGGCGTTCATGGAAGCCAACGACATTCCCACGGCCGCCTACGGGCGCTTCGACGACGAGGCCGCCGCGCTTGCCTACGTGCGCGAGCAGGGCGCTCCCATCGTCATCAAGGCAGACGGCCTTGCCGCAGGCAAGGGGGTCATCGTCGCCATGAACTTGCAGCAAGCCCATGACGCGGTCGATATGATGTTGTCCGACAACAAACTGGGCGATGCGGGTGCCCGGGTCGTTATCGAGGAATTCCTGGAAGGGGAAGAAGCAAGTTTTATCGTTCTGGTGGACGGCAAAAACATCCTTCCTCTGGCGACGAGCCAGGATCACAAGCGTTTGCTGGACAATGACGCAGGACCCAATACCGGCGGCATGGGAGCCTATTCACCTGCCCCCATCGTCACGCCTGCCCTGCATGCCCGCGTACTGCGGGAAATCATCACACCGACAATAAACGGCATGAAAAAAGACGGTATTCCCTTTACCGGTTTCCTGTATGCTGGCCTGATGATCGATAAGGATGGCAACCCGAAAACACTGGAATTCAATTGCCGTATGGGTGATCCGGAAACACAGCCCATCCTGTCGAGGCTGAAAAGCGATCTCGTCTATGTCATGGAACATGCCGTTAGCGGAACGCTGGATAAAGTCGAGCTCGAATGGGACAGGCGTATTGCACTGGGTGTTGTCCTTGCGGCAGCGGGCTATCCGGAAAATCCGGTCAAGGGCGCCGTCATTACCGGCATTCCGAAAGAAACGGAAAACCAGATCGTTTTCCATGCCGGAACCAGACTGGACAGTGAAGGAAAACCGGTCACGTCCGGTGGCCGTGTACTGTGCGTCGTCGGCCTGGCCGATACCATGCGCATGGCCCAGAAAACGGCCTATGACGCGGTTGAATCCATTCATTTTGACGGCGTACAATACAGACATGACATCGGGTGGCGTGCATTGAAATCGTATAAGACCGGTTCATGATCTTTTCATCATGAGCTGATATGTTCAATCCGTCGTTTCCGCATCGTTCCGATAACGGTGCGGAAACGACCCAAGCTTAAATGGAGTCGACTTGACTAGACGATGCATTATTCTTTTGGGAGGCAGCTTCGATCCGGTTCATATAGGCCATGTCGAGCTTGGTAAATATTTTTGCAATCTTTTCAAGACGAACGAACTGCGCCTGATACCGGCGGGCAACCCCTGGCAAAAACCCCTGTTGACGGCAACGCCGGAACAACGAATCGACATGCTCCGGCTTGCTTTCGAACCACTTGACCTGTCGGTCACCGTCGATACACAGGAAATCGACCGGCCGGGTGCCACTTATACCATCGATACCCTGAAGGCCATCCGCGAGGAAGTGGGCGGGAACACCCCCCTGATTTTCATTATGGGCGCCGACCAGCTTTTGAGACTCGACACCTGGCATAACTGGCGGCAGCTCTTTTCATTGACGCATATTGCCGTATCGGCACGTCCGGGCCTGTCCAATTCATTGACCCTGATTCCAAAAGCCATTGCAGATGAATTTTCGAAACGATTTGCCGACCCTGAAAGAATTAAATCGTCGGCGTACGGTCTAACCTATCTCGCCCGCGATGTACAAGTCAACGCATCGGCGACCGAAATCAGAACAGCATTGCAGAACGGGCAAAGTCCGGTTACATTGGTGCCGGAACCGGTTCTGAAATACATTAAAGAAAACAATTTATACAAAAATTAAATGGAAATAGAAAAATTACAGGCGCTGGTCATTGACGCTCTTGAAGACGTGAAGGCGGCGGATATCGCCCTTTTCGATACCTGCAATCTGACGAGCCTTTTCGAAAGGATCGTCATTGCATCGGGTAATTCCAACCGCCAGACTAAAGCGCTGGCTGCGTCAGTCCGGGACAAAGTCAAGGAATCGGGTGGCGACATCATCAGTATTGAAGGCGAAGATACCGGTGAATGGGTTCTGGTCGATCTCGGCGACATCATCGTCCATATCATGCAGCCGGCCATTCGCAATTACTATCGTCTTGAAGAAATCTGGGGCGAGCATCCCATCGATCTCGAGGCAGCCAGAAAACCGGCCGGGCTGAAAAAGAAAGCCGTCAGAAAAACGGATGCAAAAGCAAAACCGGCTGCTGCCGCCAAAAGTGATGCGGCTGAAAAACCCGTTCGCAGAAGGACAAAAAAAGTAACTGAAGACAAACCGGCCGAAGGATAACGGGCATGCAAGTCACCGTCATCGCTGTCGGTCATCGCATGCCTGACTGGATCGAGGCGGGTTACAGGGAATATGCCAAACGAATGCCGCCGGAATGGCATTTCGGCCTGAAAGAGCTGAAACCTGTCGACCGGTCAGGCAGCAAAACTGCCCGGACTGTCATGGCTGGCGAAGCAGTGAAGATCCTGTCTGCCATTCCCAGAAATGCCCGTATCATTGCACTGGACGAACATGGAAAAGATCTTTCCACTGTCCAGCTTGCCAGCAACATGAAACAGTGGCAACAGGATGGCAGCGACATCGTTTTCATCATTGGGGGCGCTGACGGTCTGGACCCCGACCTGAAGAAAAAAGCCGATATGCTCCTGCGTCTTTCTTCCCTGACACTTCCGCACGGCATGGTACGCATTCTTTTGACGGAACAGCTATACCGGGCATCGACCATTCTGCAAAACCATCCTTATCATCGGAGTTAGCCATGAGCCATTCCGATACGCAAATGATTTATCTGGCATCGAAAAGTCCCCGAAGACAGGAACTGTTGAACCAGATCGGCATTCAATTTACCGTACTCGATGTTCCTTCACAGGATGCAGACAATGCCGATATGGTTGACGAGACAGTTCTTGCCAATGAAACCGCCGCCGACTACGTCAACCGCCTCTCCCGCAACAAAGCCGACTGTGCCTGGCAGTTTCTGATAGCCCAGGACATCGCAAAATATCCTGTCCTGACAGCCGACACGACTGTCGTGCTGGACAACCGGATTCTCGGAAAACCGCAAAACCGGAAGGAAGCGCGGGAAATGATGGAACGCCTTTCCGGCAAAACCCATCAGGTGCTGACCAGCGTCGCCATCCGGTCTGTCGATTTTTTTTCACAGGTTCTTCAAACATCCAGTGTGACTTTTGCCGAACTGTCTTCGGACAATATCGACGCTTATATCCTTACGAGCGAACCTTATGACAAGGCCGGTGGGTATGGCATACAGGGACGGGCGGGCAAATTCATCAAACATATCGAAGGCAGCTATTCAGGCATTATGGGGCTTCCTTTATACGAGACAAGCGAACTGTTAAGAAAAGCGGGCATAGCCGTACCATGAAAGAAGACATACTGATCAATATCACACCTCAGGAAACCCGAATAGCGATCGTTTCCGAAGGCACGACACAGGAACTTCATATCGAGCGCTCCCTGACGCGAGGGCTGGCGGGTAATGTTTATCTCGGCCGCGTCGTCCGTGTTCTTCCCGGCATGCAATCCGCCTTTATCGATATCGGACTGGAACGGGCCGCTTTCTTGCATATCGACGATATTTTCGAAGCACATCCGGACAAGTCATCCACAGAAAAGCCGATCCCGATCGAAAAAATGCTCTCCGACGGCCAGTCGATTATGGTACGCGTGATAAAAGACCCTATCGGAACGAAGGGCGCCCGGCTCTCAACCCAGATATCGATTGCCGGAAGAATGCTGGTTTATCTGCCTCAGGAAGCGCATATCGGCATTTCCCAGCGCATTGTCGATGAAAAAGAACGTGAATCACTGAAAAACCGGTTGCAGCAACTCATGGCACCGGATGAAAAAGGGGGCTACATCATCCGGACAATGGCCGAAGATGCCTCCGATTCCGATTTGAAAACGGACGCTTCGTTTCTTGAAAAAATCTGGAAAACCCTGAAAGAAAAAGCGTATGTCACCCCTCCTCCTGCGCTTCTTTATCAGGATCTGAATCTGGCGGAACGGGTATTGCGTGATTTCGTGCACGAAAAGACCAACCGGATTCTGGTGGATTCGGAAGAAGAATTCGCAAAACTTCAGGAATTCGCGAAAACGTACACCCCCGACATTCTCGACCGTCTGGCCTTTTATGAAGGCGACCGGCCACTTTTTGATTTGTATAACGTCGAGGAAGAAATCCAGCTGGCTTTATCCAGACGGGTCAATCTCAAATCCGGAGGTTACCTGATCGTCGACCAGACCGAAGCCATGACGACCATCGATGTCAATACAGGAGGGTTCGTCAACGGCCGGACGTTTGACGATACCATCTTCAAGACCAATCTGGAAGCGGCCCATGCCATTGCCAGACAATTGAGGCTGCGCAATCTGGGCGGCATCATCATTCTCGACTTCATCGATATGGTCAATCCCGACCATCGGAACGCGGTCATGGATGAACTGCGGAAAACGCTGGCTCACGACAAGACCAAAGTGTCGGTATCCGACTTTTCGGCATTGGGCCTTGTCGAAATGACCCGGAAAAGAACACGTGAATCACTGTCGCACATTCTCTGCGAACCCTGTCCCGTCTGTCATGGACAGGGAGAAATCAAGACTCCCCAGACCATCTGTTATGAAATCATGCGTGACATCATGCGTGAAGCCAAGCAGTTCAGTCCGAAAGAATTCCGCATTCTGGCTTCCCAAATCGTAGTGGACCTGTTTCTGGAAGAAGAATCGCAGCACCTGGCTGCTTTGGGCGACCTGATAGAAAAACCGATTTCGCTTCAGGTGGAACCAGGCTATGCGCAATGGCAATACGATGTGATTCTGATGTGACGGTTTTTCACGCCATTGGAAACCGTCCGTTCACAAAACGACCGGATATCCCGCTTTTACGGTATGAGCGATAAATATTTTTCGACCGTTTGTCTTGTCCCGAAACACTCAAGTACATCCTGCCTGATTTCATAAGGATGGGTCACATATTTTTTCAGGACACGGCCCAATTCCTCAAAATCGCCCACAGGAGCAAGCGCGCCGGCCTGATGCGGAGAAACGATTTCCCTAACTCCTCCGGGACAATCATAAGCCACAACCGGTACATTCAAAACGAGTGCCTCGACGATGACGTTACCGAGCGCTTCATATAACGAAGCATGAAGAAAAGCCCTTGCTCCGGCAATGACTGAAAAGTGGTTTTCGTGAAATGGAATGATTTTCAGCCTTTTCCCGACGCCAACTTCTTTCGCGACCTCACGGATATGATTTTCTTCTTCTCCATAACCCACGAGTACCAGATCACCATCCAGTCCGCTGAAAGCAAATGCCCTGACAGCCTGATCGAAAGCCTTGCCATCCGTGAATCGGCCGCTGCATGCCACATAGTGATTGGTTAAACTTCGTCGTTGAGGGGTATCCGTACCGGCCAGACGACGAATTCTGTCCAGATCGAACGGATTGTAAATGACGTGCGACTCTTTTGCCCTGATTGCGAAACTGTCGTCAAAATATTGCTTCAGGCCTTTCGAGACAAAGACCAGTTTTCTATTGTTCAGCAGTTTCTGCAAACGCCATTTCAACCTGATGCGTTTTATCCCGAAACGAATGTCGCCCATCAATTTGTTGAATTTTGTTTTCGGAATATGCATCGGACTGCCATGCACAATAAAGTATGTCCTGTCTGAATCGAGATCTTTAGCCGCTCTCAAGCCCAGATCTCCCGATACCAGAATCAAATCATATTTGCCTGTTTCACGCTCGCGCTGTTCCATGACGGATTTGCAGAAATCGATGGATTGCCGAAGGTAATGACTGACAGGGCCGCCTTTCGGACGTTCCACGGGACAACTCGCTATAAATACATGTTCCGGAACAGGCACTTCCAGATGATTGTCCAGTCCGATAATATCGACAATATGTCCGGACTGCTGCAAGCCTCTGGCCAGCGACATGGTAAATGTGGCAATACCGCCGTACACCAGAGATTCTCCAACCAGAGCGATATGTTTGACGTCAGATTTTTTCATTTTCCAGACTCGACATTCCCTGTAAGGCCTTGATATGGTCACCATTGAGAGATTTCTCAAACCGGTTCCAGTTTTCGTCCTGTGAACTTCTGTCGTTTTCAGCATGCCAGAGATGCAAGACAGGAACGGCAAAACGGCCATCCTTGAATCTGACCCCGTAACGCAACAGACGCACTGCCAGGTCGGAATCCTCGTATCCCCATCCTGAAAAACCGGCATCGAATCCATCCACGCCCAGCATATCCTTTTTCCAGAGGCCGATATTACAGCTGCGGTAAATGCGCCAGTCGGATGCCTTGCGATCCCGCCAGTCTTTCAGGTCCAGACGTAACCATCCTACCGATTTATTCACTTTTCCGGTGAATTTCGCCATGCACCAGCCCATGACGCCCCAATCCAGCGGTTCAATCGGATTGGTCGATGCCAGAAGCGTGCCTGTATAGTTTTTCGACAGTAAGATCCGGTTTCCGGCCACTGATTTGCCAGGCTCTGCCAGTTTCAGATGATTGACGAGAAAATCCTGCATCGGTATACAGTCGCCATCCAGAAAAACCAGATAGTCACCTCTTGCCCTGACGGCAGCCCTGTTCCGTATCTCTGCCGCCCTGAAGCCTTTATCTTCGTGCCAGACATGTTCGATATGTAATGGGCTGTTTGAAGAAAACTGTTCAATCAGGGATCGCGTCGCCTCGGCAGAACCGTCATCGGCAATCAGCAATTCCCAGTCTGCCGGATCGATTCCTTTCTGACACTCCATCGCTTCCAGAACCGCTTTCAACGCATCCGGACGATTGTAAGTGGTCATGATTACGGAGATTTTCATAGCTGGATCATCCGAATTATTTCATCCAGATAGGCATGGAGTGAATAGGGGTAGTGGATATGTGTATCAGGCTTTTCGACAGGTAATGTACCTGCCCGGAATTTTGCATAAACCGTTTCCAGTGTCACGCACAAGCTTTCAACCGTTCGCGAAAAACGGAAACAGGCAGGTTGCGACAATACTTCAACCGCTCCAATCGTATCGGCAAACAAAACGGGAGTTCCGCAGCAAATGGATTCGGGGCCCACCAGACCGAAGGCTTCATACTTCGACGCCAGAATGGAAGCATCGGCCGCTGCATAGAGTGCAGGCATATTTTCCCTGTATCCCAGATTGAGCACTTTCGGGTGGTTTATCTCTTTTCTTCCGGCAACGGCCAGAACAAAAGGTTTATCCATACGGGACAACGCCTCGAGAATCAGGTCCGCGCCTTTCAGGGTATGGTTATTGGAAGGGAAAAGGAGCATGAACTGTCCGGGCCGGATATTCAATTCCCGCCTGATTTTTTCACGTTCGGACCGCCATCCGACATTAAAAACACGGGTATCCACGGGAGGATACAAAGTACAGATCCTGTCCGGCCCGATCCGGTAATCACGCACGATCTCGTTTTTCACTCTTTGCGAATGAGTGACGATCACTTTGGCCTCCTGATAGAGGCACTTTTCGTTTGAAATAACGCGTTTGTCAAAGAAACCGGCTCTTTTTCCCTTATCAGCCAGATGGGCGATGTGGGTTCCTCCCACAATAGCCACATCCACTTTACCCGTCACACGCGAAATCCCGATGACGGGCCAATCCGGGTTTATATGGCGTAACGCATTCCGTTCAAACCGGTCATTATTGAAACGCCCGAATGGTGTTCTGTCCGGCAAGACGACATACTCCACATTCGAAGACGGTTTGTCCTTCCAGTCAACGACCCGGGCAATGATCCTCATCGGTATGCCCCGTGAAAAGAACCCGCTGATCACATCCAGCACATGCCTGTCCATTCCGCCATGCGGACGTATGGAATGAAAAATGATATTAATTCCCGGCAAAGCTTTCATGGCATTTTTTAAAGGAGTTTATCCTTCTTTTCAATTATTTTTTCGACTGTGTTGAAAATCATTTGCGGCAACAGGTCTTCCATGCATTTGTGGTGGCCAAGTGGACATTCCCTCTTCTGGCATGGTGCACACTCCAGATCAAGCGACATGATATAGGACTGCCTGGAAAAAGGTGGAGTGTGCCGGTAATCGGTTGAACCATAGAGGGCAACGACAGGAAGATCGAACGCTGAAGCCACGTGCATCAGTCCTGAGTCGTTTGTGACCATGATATCCACTCCTGCAATTAATGCAATCGCATCTGCAAGGCTGGTTTTCCCGGCCAGATTCAATGTGGCGGGGACATTTGTATGAATGGCATCACAGACTTCGCGATCCCTGGAAGAGCCCAGCAAAACAATTTGCGTTTCCGGATAACACTGAATAATCAGCTCTGCCAGTAGTGAAAAATGCGATACAGGCCATCGTTTCGCCGAGCCGAATTCGGCACCCGGAGCAAAAGCGATGATCCGTTTGTCTTTTTCCAGACCAAGTGCGTCTTTCACCTTGCCGATTGACTTCGCATCCACATGCAAACGGGGATGCAACGATTCAAACCTGCCTGTGATGTCTTGAGAAGGTTTATCGGCCAATGCCGCATAAAACGCCATCATGGGACGGGGGTAGCGTTTATCGTCGTGATGAATGACATTCAGCAGGCCATAGCGGGTTTCACCCAGATAGCCTATTCGTTGCGGAATTTTCGCCAGCCAGGGTATGAGGGCGAATTTCAGCGTATTCGGCAAAACATAAGCCTGATCGTAAGCCAGTGTTTTCAGAAATCCCGCCATTGCCCAGCGTTCTTTCAACTGCAGTTTGCCATGCCTGAAATCCGATTCATGAACCTGACTGACTTCGGGCATCGCCAGCCAGACAGGTGCCGCCCATGCAGGTGCCAGAACTTCGATCTGCACATCCGGATACCGCCCTTTCAATATTTGCAGCAAGGGCTGTGCCATGATGGCATCGCCAATCCAGTTGGGCGAAATAATCAATATGCGCGAAGGTATCATTCTTTGAATTGCAGATGGTAAAGATTCGAATACGTTCCGTTCTTTTCCAGAAGTTCGGCATGCGTTCCGATCTCCACGATTTTACCGCTGGTTATCACAGCGATTCTGTCCGCATGCTCGATAGTGGAAAGACGATGCGCAATCACAATGGTTGTCCGCCCTTTCATTAAAGAATTCAATGCATCCTGAACGGCCTTTTCAGACTCTGTATCCAGTGCCGAAGTGGCTTCGTCCAGAATCAGGATCGGCGCATCCTTGTAAATGGCACGTGCAATCGCAATCCGCTGGCGCTGGCCGCCGGAAAAATTCATGCCATTGACCCCTACCGGTGAATTCAATCCCTCCGGCAATTGTTCGATCACTTCTTTAAGATGTGCTGCGTCAAGCGCCGCTTCAATTCTCGATATGTCCGGATTGGCATCGCCATACGCCACGTTTTCAGCAAGGGTTCCATCAAATAAAACGACTTGCTGGTTCACCATCGCAATTTGGGAACGCAGGCTTTTTAAAGACAGTTTGCCCAGAGGTATCCCATCCAGTCTGATCTCACCGGAAACCGGTGTGTAAAATTCGGGGACAAGATGACTCAAGGTCGATTTTCCACCTCCGGACATCCCGACCAGTGCCAGTGTTTCGCCCGGATTGATCGTCAGGCTGACATCGGACAAGGCAGGCTTGCCTTGTCCTTCATAACTGAACGTCACATGGTCGAATTCCAGCTTCCCTCTGGCTCTTTCGGCCAAATCGGCCCCATCCTGCCGTTCGATCGGAGAATCGATAAGATTGAAAACCGATTTTGTCGCAACGAGGCCTGCCTGCAAGTTATTGTTGACATCTGCCAGACGCCGGAGTGGCGGCAGCATCATCAACATGGCGGTAATGAAAGAAACGAAACCGCCTACCGTTGTCTGATTATGACTGGATTGAATCAAGGCGATCAGAATGACGATCGACACCCCTGTTGCCGCGATCAGCTGGGTCAACGGCATGGTCATCGCCTGAGTACTGACCATTCTCATCAGAAATCGTCTCAACTGGTATATACATTGTCTGAAGCGGTTCTGTTCGAAGGTTTCACCGTTGAAAATCTTGATCACATCCGAGGCACGCGTCGTTTCAGTCAGCATTTTCGTCAATTTGGCATTGACGTCCCTGAAATCCTCGTTCAGTTTTCTCAGGCGTCTTCCAGCCAGTCTCATGATCACGGTCACCAGCGGGATCAGAATCATCGTGACAATGGTCAGACGCCAGTTAAGCCACAGCAAATACGCAAAAAGGCCAATTGCCGTCAAAATGTCCCGGATAATCGACGTCATGACATTTCTGAGCATGTCGACGACCTGATTCGCTTCATACATGAGCGAATTGACAATCTGTCCCAGCGAGTGCTTCGAATAAAAATCCCTCTCCACTCTCAAGACACGAACATACATTTTTTCGCGTAATTGATTCACCAGATTCGATGTTATCCAGGCCATTGTGTAATCCGTCAGGAAAGTCGCACATCCCCTGATCAGGAAAACACCGATAATCACAAATGGAACAAGCCAGAAACTGAAGGCAGGATTTTTGACAAACCCGTCGTCAAGAACGAATTTCAGAATGATCGGAAACACCGGCTCCGTTGCGGCAGTAACCAACATGGCAATCAATACCAGAGCCATACGCCCCTTGTATTGAAGAACCAGTTCCAGCAATCTTTTAACAGGCAGGGATAATTTCATAAACTCTCATCGTTTCGCAAACATGTCTGAATTCAAAATAAAAAAATCTTCTGATTTGACATTCCATCAACAAAGAAACCCGACAGATCCTTTTTTCATTTTCAGCACTGGAAACAAAAGGATGATTTTATTCGAAAAAAATCAAACAACCAATTTCAGGCGAATAAGACAAACCTTTTTCCGAAATCCGAAAGGCTTTCTTTGTCTGGAGAAAGAATTCGAATAAACTATGCAGATATACAAAACCTGGCAGGCTATCCATCCTATGAAACTATCAGTCATTCTTATTACCAAAAATGAAAGCGCCAATATTCCGGAATGCCTGAATAGCGTTAAATTTGCAGACGAATGGATTATAGTTGATTCGGGAAGCGATGACGATACAGTTTCCAAAGCCCGTTCTTTTGGCGCCACCGTTATCGAAACGGACTGGCCCGGTTTCGGTCCGCAAAAAAACCGGGCACTTGATGCGGCGACAGGTGACTGGATCCTGTCCATTGACGCCGATGAACGTATCACTCCCGAGCTCGCAAACGAAATTCTGGAGACTGTAAAATCGGCGGATCCGGCCGACGCATATGAAATCCTGCGCAAAGGATGGTATTGCGGCAAATTCATGAATCACGGCGACTGGGCCAAAGATTACGTCGTCCGTCTTTTCAAAAGGGGAACCGCCCGTTTTACGGATGATAAAGTGCATGAACGACTCGTCGTCAATGGAAAAACGAAACGTCTGAATGCAATCATGCTGCATTACAGTTTCATGAATTTTTCACAAGTCATCCGGAAAATGGACAGTTACTCGGATTTATCGGCCCGACAAAAATATCTGCAAGGAAAAAAAGGCAGTGTGGGAAAAGCCCTTGGTCACGGTATCTGGGCATTTATCCGCAGCTACATTATCAAGGGCGGTTTCATGGATGGCGGGCAGGGCCTGGCTCTGGCAATTTCAAACGCGGAAGGCAGTTACTACCGGTATCTGAAAATCTGGCTCATGCAAGAGGAAGAGAAAAACCGGCACCATCAACAATAAATGGATCAATACACCACTTTGGCGTCCCCGAACTGCTGACTCAAGCTGTTCAGACATTCGTCATTCGGACCCAACAGACAATTGGCCCCGAAATCGATCCGGCATGTATTGCCGTCAGCAGCATAATCCGCCATCAGGCGCATACCATCCTCTTTTTTCCACGGAATGATGATTTCCTTCAGTTTTGCGAGATTGAATTTTTCCGGAAGAGTGAAAGAGATATACCGCCCGAAATGCACCCGGGCTGCAAGAATATCCAGCGCATCGTCGGCATTCAGTCTCAAACCGCCAGAGAAACGGTCTTCGGACACTTTTCCGAACACGGCAATAAATTCGTCTTCCTTGAATATTTGACGTTTCTGATCCATCAGTTCGGAAAATACTGTCACTTCAATCGTTCCGCTTCCATCGTCTAAAGTGACGATCATCATTTTGCCACGCTGGGTCATCTGCGTCCGGTTCCCCGAGATCACGCCGGCGACCCATTTCGGATCGCGCGAAGGTTCCAGTTCGATGATTCTCGTCCGGGCAAACTGCCGCGCTTCAGCCGCATAGGCATTGAAAAGATGGCCTGAGAGACAAAAACCCAGAACCCCTTTTTCTTCCGTCAATTTATGTTTTTCGGTCCAGTGCGGAACCTGCACGTACTCAACGGTATTGATCACGGCTTCTTCATCCCCGAACAGGCTGACCTGATTGGCCGACGCCTCAGCCTGTTCAGCCGCTTCGATAGCCAGACCGACCGATGCCAGCAAAACCGCCCTGTCTACGTCAAAGCAGTCAAACGCCCCGGCACGGATCAGGGACTCGATCGTGCGGCGATTGATCTGGTGCTTGTCTACCCGCATGCAAAAGTCGAACAGGTCGGTAAAAGGCCGCTCTTTTCTGGCATTGACAATCGCTTCAATGGCGCTTTCGCCCGATCCTTTCACCGCACCCAGACCGTAACGGATTGCCGAAACCGGTTTATGGCTGACGCCTGGCGCTTCACCTACCGGTGTAAAGTAATATTCGGAATGATTGATGTCAGGTGGCAGGATGCTCAGGCCACAGACTTCAACAGCATCTTCGACAAGCACTTTCACCTTGTCGGTATCGTCCATCGCCAGCGACATATTGGCTGCCATGAACGCGGCGGCATGATGCTGTTTCAAAAAGGCCGTCTGGTAGGACAGTAATGCGTAAGCGGCTGCATGCGACTTGTTGAATCCATAACCCGCGAACTTTTCCATCAAATCGAAAATCTCGTCGGCCTTGGCTTCACTCAAATCGTTTTTCGCCGCACCATCACGGAAAATCTGGCGATGTCTCGCCATTTCATTCGCATCTTTTTTACCCATCGCACGACGCAACAGGTCGGCGCCGCCAAGCGTATATCCTCCGATGACCTGTGCCATCTGCATGACCTGTTCCTGGTAGACCATGATGCCGTAGGTCTCGGATAAAATGTCTTTCGTGCGTTCATCCGGATATTCGAATTTCTCGCCATGTTTGCGCCGACAGAAATCCGGTATCAGGTCCATAGGACCCGGACGATATAGCGCCACCAGCGCGATAATGTCCTCGAAACGGTCAGGTTTTGCGTCTTTCAGCATGCCTTGCATGCCGCGACTTTCAAGCTGGAACACGGCAACCGTTTTTGCCTTGATCAACAGGTCGTAAGTCGCCTTGTCGTCCAGCGGAATGTTATCCAGATTGAAATTCGCCATTTCAGGATCAAGCTGGCGAATGTATTTCACGGCCAGATCCAGGATCGTCAGTGTCGTCAGCCCCAAAAAGTCGAATTTGACGAGCCCGACGGCTTCAACGTCGCTCTTGTCGAAATGGGAAACGACGCCAGCTTCACCTCCCTGCGTATAAAGCGGACAGAAGTCGGTCAGCTTGCCGGGTGCAATCAGTACCCCCCCGGCATGCATGCCGACGTTACGGGTAATGCCTTCGACCTGCTCGGCGAGTGCCAGCAACTGTTTGACTTCCTCTTCCGATTCTTCCCGTTCAGCGAGCAGGGGCTCCTCTTTTTTCGCTTCGGCAATCGTGACCTGCTTGCCGGGTTTGAAAGGAATCAGTTTGGAAATGCCATCACAAAAATTGTACCCGAGGTCCAGGACACGACCGACGTCACGAACTGCCGCCTTGGCCGCCATCGTACCGAACGTGGCGATCTGGGATACGGCATCCTTGCCGTAACGGTCCTTGACGTACTGGATGACCTTGTCGCGCCCGTGCTGGCAAAAGTCCACGTCGAAGTCAGGCATTGAAACGCGTTCCGGGTTCAGGAATCGTTCGAAAATCAGGTTGTACGCCAGCGGGTCAAGGTTGGTAATCAACAATGAGTAAGCGACCAGCGATCCGGCACCGGAACCACGTCCCGGTCCGACAGGCACGCCATTGTTTTTCGCCCAGCGGATAAAATCGGCCACAATCAGGAAGTAGCCTGAAAATCCCATATTGATGATCGTGCCGATTTCATAATCCAGACGTTCGTCATAGCGGGGACGCTGCGCTTTTCTTTCTTCCTCATCCGGGAAAAGTTCTTCCAGTCTCTTTTCAAGCCCGTGTTTGGCCTCGCTGGTCAGAAATTCATCGAGTGACATGCCATCGGGCGTCGGGAAGTCCGGCAATTTATGATGCCCCAGCTCAAGAACCAGATTGCACCGGCGAGCGATTTCCACGGAATTTTCAAGCGCGCCCGGAAGGTCGGCAAACAGCTCCGCCATTTCTTCCTGTGTGTAAAAATACTGGCGTTCATTGAAATGGTGGGCACGCCGTTTATTGGAGAGAATCTCTCCTTCGGAAATACAGGTTCGGGCTTCATGCGCGGCAAATTCTTCCCGCGACAGAAACTGGACCGGATGGGTGGCAACCACCGGCAATTGCAATT
>CAJKQK010000039.1 GCA_905202055.1 uncultured Oxalobacter sp. | reverse complement strand
CCGTAGGTCGCACGTTCGAATCGTGCTGGGCAGGCCAATTAAATCAATTGCTTACTCCGCTTCTCTGGATTTTTTTGTCCTTAATTACTATTGCGCTCTGTCTCTTGCGGGGTCGGGAGAGTGCGTCCAGACTTGATACCCATTACAAGTTTAGCTGCAGTCGCTGCGGTGGTGCCAACCCGACTGCATTTATAAATGCATGGGCAAATTTAATCAAAGGCAAGAGGTGTTTACCTTTTTAGTTATACTGCAAAAAGGTTCGTTGCCTCTTTTCTTCGCTTTCGCCGAAAAGATCTTTTCTTCATCAATTGTCTGACCGGATGTCAGTATGTTTTTCTTCAGACAGGCGGAATGGATATTTTGAACAGGTATGTTCAGGCAGTTGCAATCTTTTTAACGGGAAGATCCTGCAATTGCCATTGTTCGTCTATGAACGCCTTTGATATAAAAAGATTTAACAAACTTTCCATGTGGAAATAAACTATAATTAAACCTGTTTCCTCCCTGCGCGTACTGATGGGCTATCGAGCCTGTTAGTGAAACAGTCTGTTGAAGATGCGCAACTCTTTTTCAAAATTGGCCAATCGTCATTCTGATTCAAAAAGGTGCGGCATTGCTGAAAGAAAAGATAACAAGGCAGCTTGCATTGGCGATCCTGTTGCTGGCGGTGGTGCTAATCAATGTCAGTGTCTATTTCATTTACAGTACCAAAGATGATATCCGGCAGCAAAACAAGCAATATCTGAGCGAAATTGCCGTGCAAAATGCGATGTTTGTCAAAAATACCATACGCCATGGAGCTGGACAAGATTGAGGCTATCGCCAATATCATCGGCAGCCGGGAGAAATTCGATGTCGCCTATGCTCTTGATGTTCTGAAAGCGGAGAGTAAACGGCATTCCTTCAAGCGTCTGGCTTATGTTCCTTCCGATGGAAATGTCATCACGACAGATAACGTATCTTTCAATGTGCTTGGGCGCAGCTATTACAAAAAAGCGCTGGCGGGTGAAAGCAATGTGTCGGACAGGCTAACAGACAAGATCGGTGGCAGTTTTATCAATGTGTACGCGGTACCGCTTTATCACAAGGGTCATATCCAGGGTGTGATCATTGCGACAAAAGATACGAATGTATTGTCCGAACTGTTGAAACACAAATCATTCGATGGTGAAGGTTTTTCCTACATCATCACAAAAGAGGGTTCGCCGGTCGTGAACACCGTCCTCAAAAACAGCCTGAACAGATTTGACAATCTTTTTGACTCGATGCGTAAAAATCATGTCGATGAGAATCTGATTGCGGAATTGAAAAGTAATATGGCGCGGAATGTGGGCGGCATTTTTGAAAACGACAAGTCAGATGTTCCCAAAGTACTGGCTTACAGTAGTGTCGGCATGAACGACTGGTTTGTGATTTCTGTCGTGCCGAGGCAGGTGATTGCACGCAATGCCGACCGGCTCATCAACCGTAATGTGATCAGTGCAGTCATCACAGTCATCGTCATGGGGGCACTGATATTTTTTATTGTTGTCCAGAATTATAAAAACAGACGCCGGCTGGAACAGCTTGCCTATGTGGATTCGATTACGGGTGGAAACAATTTCAACAAGTTCAAACTGCTTGCCGCTGAAATGATTGAACGCAATAAAGGCAAAAGTCTTTATATGATCCGGATTGATATCGACAATTTCAAATTGTTGAACGATATGTATGGCTATCGGGAGGGTGATGAAATTCTTGTCGGTATAGATCGGCTGTTGAGCCGCATGGATGCCGGAGAGGACCTGCATGCCAGGCTGAGTGATGATAATTTCATCTGGCTCGTCAGTTGTCATGGCGAAGAAGAAGTTGTTGGCAAGATTCGGCAATTCGATGATGCGTTTCAGAGTGCCATGATTCAGAATCAGAAGGGATACAAGCTGGGTTTTACCTTTGGAGCGTACAAAATCCATCCGAAAAACATGGATGTGGACAAAATCATCGACCGTGCTGCGATGGCACATCAACGCGCCAAGTTGTTACATGCCGATCCCAAGGTGGTTTTTTATGATGAAAAATTACGTAATGACGCTATCAGGATCAAGACGATTGAAAATATGATGTATGACGCACTGGAGAATAAAGAATTTTTGGTGTATCTCCAGCCGAAATACAATGTCGCGACTTCATGCATTGAAGGAGCGGAGGCCTTGGTTCGATGGGTGCGTGACGGCAAAGTCATTCCGCCTTCCGAATTCATTTCCATATTCGAGCGAAATGGTTTCATTGTCAATATGGATATGTATGTGCTGGAAGAAGTCTGCCGCTTGCAGCGGAAATGGCTGGATATGGGAATCCATCCTGTGCCCATTTCCATCAACCAGTCCAAGTCACTGGTATACAGCAAGGATTATGTAGACAAATTGTATGGCGTCATCACACGATACAATCTCCCGCCCCGGTTAATCGAGGTGGAGCTGCTGGAAACGATCATCCACGACAATGTGACGGAGCTGGTCAGCATTATCAGGCAGCTTCGCAGAATAGGCCTTCTGATTTGTATCGACGATTTCGGTAGCGGTTATTCTTCGCTGAACATGCTCAAGGATTTTGACGTGGATGTGCTCAAGATAGACCGTGAATTCCTGAATAACGCCGAAATCAGCGAACGCGCCAAGTATGTGCTTGCACAAATTATTACTTTGGCTAAAGGGCTAAGAATGGTGGTGGTCACCGAAGGCGTCGAAACCGAAAAGCAGGCGGGTCTGCTCAAAGAGCTGGAGTGCGATACTGCACAGGGTTTCTTTTATGCCAGGCCAATGCCCTTCGACCGGTTCGAGAAATTGTTATCGGCTTCAGGAACGGAACGATCGTTCGAATCGGGTCGGAACGATCAGTTAAATCATGCGTTAACATAGTTTCTTTTCCTGTTTTCGCTTCTGGCAAAAAAGCTGGCTTCCCAAAATTGTAATCTCTGTCGCTTCCACTGTCCTGTCTGACCGAATTTGTTTTATTCGATATCCCCGACGCTGAATTTGCGTCAAAAATCCGATAATTGAAAACAGGCCTCTTCATTTGCGGGAGGTCTCTTTCACTATTAAATCATGTTTTTCTGCATGTCTTTTCTCGTTTTTCATTTGATTTTCCCGTATTGCAGCGCCTTTATCTTGTTTTTGTCACGGGATGGCCTTATGTACTGGAGGTTACTTTCCGAAAATCTTGTTTATTCACGGTTTCTACATGGTGTTTAATGTTATATATTCCAACTTTATCTTTAAATGTATAAAAAAGAATTTTCAGCCCGTAGAATTTGAAAAACGGCACAGATTCACTGGCTTGATGCCAATGGAATATCGATAAACAAAAAACGTAACCTCGTGAAGGCATGTCGCTCATGATTTTCAATACTTTTGGCCTGGTATATTCATTATCTCTTCTTGTCGCACTGTTGGGTGGGCTGAAAATCGGACACATATTTGGCAAGCGATGGCGTGTGAGCGGGCAGGAATCCGAGAAAGGCAACACAATGGACGGCGTTGTGTTTGCATTGCTCGGGCTGCTGCTTGCATTCAGTTTTTCCGGGGCCATGAGCAGTTATGGTTCGCATCGTGACTTGCTTACCAGGGAAGCGAGTGCAATAACAGATTTTTATCAGAAGCTTGATCTTTTGCCGGAAGACGCTAAAGCTTCCCTGCAAATCGCGCTGCGCGAATATGCGGATCTGCGCCTTGAAGCGACTCAGGCGGACATTGATTCGCCGGTTGAGCGGGAAGCGCTGGCGCGCAGCCAGATTGTTCAAAAACAGATATGGCAAGAGCTGACGGAATATGTCAGGAAATCCGGCAATGCGACTGCGAACAACCAGTTGCTGAATGCATTCAGCACGATGACAGGTGTTGTTGACGAACAATTTGCAGATGTGAATAACCATGTCCCTGCAGTTGTCTATGGCCTGATTTTCATTCTGGCCATCATGGCTTCGCTTATGGCAGGCTACGGCATGTCAAACCTGAAAAAACTTCCCGTTATCCGGGTCGTTATATTTTCGCTTGCAGTATGCGCTACGGTGTACACGATTATTGACCTTGAATTCCAGAGGACAGGCCTTTTCAATGCATCCCCGACCAATATCATGCTGATCAAGAGTATCAATGACATACAGTAAAATGCCGGTTTTATTGCTTTCCTGATGGTATTGCTTGCCCGAATTTATTCCGGCTTCAGAGTGAATTTCCGTTTTGTTTCTTTTTTTACTCATGGAATTCTCGATAAGTATCTTCATGTTTTTCTGATTTTCAGGAAACATTCAGATTTTTGCGTTTATTTCTGACTCATGCATTAGGAATGATTCTTTTTAATGATTTTCGGATTTTTGATAACATATGTTATTGTTTTTCATATGATTATTTTAGCATAAGCATATAGTGGGCACATGTTTTGAATTGTCTGAAAAACAGGCGATACCATAGGCTTGCCAGAGTGAAAATAAGAAAAATATGAACAATTATGTATAAAAAACTGTATTGTTGAAAAAACGATATAAGGGTTTAATGATTTCGCTGCCTTTTATGATGTACTTCCCCATGAAAGGCAGTTTGAGTTCAACTTAACATTAATGGAGCGTTAGTATTAAAAATTTTATGGGAGATATCACACTTTAAAATTGAGGTACTAAACAATGTCAACTCAAACAACAACTCGTGTAGTCGGTACGTTCATTCTGGCAATCGCTTTCTGTTTTACCGTAATGGGCGGCGCTGCTGATATGTCTTACGATATGGATTATTTCCATGGCGGCGATGTACAGGCAAGCACCGTGCTGAACGTGAATGCCAATAATGCGTAAAGCTATGTGAAGTTACCCGCATCATTTATTGATGCGGGCCCCCAAGGGGCCGATATCTGGTTTCTGTCACGGCTCAAAAATCCTCCAGAGACTTTTTGTTTCATTTTTCCTTCTGCTGTTCCCCTCCTCCCGATTTATTGTCCGGTTTCCTTTCTTGTCAGCGTTTTTTTTAAGATATCCGGAAAAGAGGGTTTTTCTTATCAAAAAACGGATTTTGTGCTGTCGGAAGCATGATTCAATCTGTTTCAGTGTTGTGACTTTGTTGTAAAGAAGTTGTATCAGGGCTGACAGAAGAGTTTCTTTCCTTTAACTTCTCCTTTGTCGGGCAAGTTGCGCCCTTTTTTTGGAAATCAGACCTCCTTCATGCGAAGCGAGGTCTTTTTTTATGGAGAAAAATACAAGAGGAAATGAACTGTTATTTAAAGGATAAAAAAAATCTGTTCAATCATGAAGTCAAGGAAATTAAAAATGCCACAAAATGAATTCAAGCCTTTTGCAGTTGCATCCAATGCAGCCGTTCTGGGACAGGCAGAGTACGAAACGTCTCAAGCCTTGCGTGAAGGTTTTAGAAGGGGCCTGGCCCGATCGGTCGAAGTGAACAAGGCGATCCGTCAGGCATCCAGTATCGCAGCCGCTGTCGCGGAATTTACTGCTGAAAAGAGCGGAAAGGACATGCTGGACAATGGGGAGGTAAGCATCCTGAAGGAAAACCTTGAAACGGCACTGAGTGCTGTTTCATCCCTGTTGATTGCCGAAGTACAGGGAACAAGTGATGTGTTGAGCGCTTCGTTTTCTCCAGAACTCAGCGAACTGAAAAACGGGACGCTGGTTCATGTCAGAGCCAACGAGAAAAACCGGACAAAAACGCCGGTTTTCAAGGCGAATGAAATCGGGGAGAAAGTCATTATCAAGGGAAATAACCTGAGCCTTGAGGAAGGTGATATCGCCGGAGCTGGACACTGGCTGGAGCTGCAATATGACGAAGCCCTGGACAGATGGGTTTTGCAGAATCCGGCCAAAGGCATTACGCCGTCCAGCGGGGTACCGGTTGGAACCATCGGATATTTTGCGATGGCAATACCTCCGGCAGGTTATCTGAAAGCAGATGGTACGGCTGTGAGAAGGGGTACCTATCCGGATTTATTTGCTGCTGTCGGGACGATATTCGGTGAAGGGGATGGAGAGACCACGTTCAACCTGCCTGATCTGATTGACCAGTTTGCGCAGGGGAGCAGCACACCTGCAGCGGGGTTGCCGAATATTGAAGGTGATATCACTAATGTCATGGTCGGTACAAATCATCAAAGCTCAGGTGCATTTTTAACGACCGTTGAAGGTGTTTCACCGACTTATGGAGGGACAACATCTTCTACTGTATGTTTTAATTTTTCAGCTGACAAATCCAACGAGATTTACGGTAAATCCAAAACTGTCCAGCCATCATCTCTTACATTGCTGCCCTGCATCAAAGCCTTCGATGCGGTAACGAATCCTGTTCTGATCGATGTGACTGATTTGGCGAATGAGATGGCTGGAAAAGTAGATAAAATCATTAATGGAAAAAATATCGAATATGTCATTGACAGTTTCCGTGACGGAAATGGCAACTGGTACAGGAAATGGTCTGATGGTTGGCTTGAACAGAGTGGGACGATAACGGGTATTGGTTCATATGGGAAAGTCTTTATCAATTTCCACATACCGTTTTCTGACACCATAAATATATGTTTTTCCCAGGCTCAATATTTTAATCAAGACTGGTATGGCGGTATATTTAATCCGCCCGCTTCAGCCATTATTGATCTTTCCGGCGAGCCATCTGATGTGAGTTTAACCGGCTGCAGCTTTCCCAAATTCTCCAACCGGAACTGGTTTGCATGTGGATATTAGAAAATGTGGAAATAATGAGCGGAAAACAAATAAAAAACCCTTAATTGACCGGTTAGCATACATAGCAATGCCTCAGTGATGCAACGTCAACGCAGCCATGATCGAAGACAAGAGATTATTAAATTGTCGACGTGTCGGAACAGACGCTGGATTAAGCAAAAATAGCCAAAATGTGCGAACGGAATACTTGTTTGCCAGAGTCACAAAAATTGCCCCTTGCGTGACATAATCCGGATTCGGGAACAATGCCGACGAAGTTGCTAAACGGAACAGTGAAGGGCTGGTACTTGAATCCGGTGAAAGCGCGCTATTTTGTATATGTGGCAATAGCTTTCATGAAATGACGAAAGAACAGCTTAAAATGATGCGAAAAGAAATCGTCGTCAATTTGTAGCGGCTGTATCGGCTCAAATGGCAGCTTGAAGCCATTATCGATGCCGCGCAAACGGTTGAGGAACTGGATGCCATCGACATCGTGTTAGAAATGATTGGGCTTGGGGAAGGAGAAGGTGATGGGCAGACGGCCTGGCCGGATTCCATTTGTGATAGACCAGCTCGTCAATACTCTTTTCGGCGGTTGGGCGGGCGAAGCGATGTCAAGTCTGGTGCAAGCGCAGTGAGGGCAACCGTTTGCGGTTTTTTGTCTGTGCTTGCCCGGGCAAGCACAGACTTTCGTTTCGGTATGAACCGGTTACCGTGTGGCGGTATTTGTCACGAACTTTGTTTTTTCAGGATAGTTTGTGGAAGACAAGCACAACAATGGTCCGGTTTGTCAGGCATCAGTCCTGTCCGGTATCAGTGCCGCTTGTCGTTTCTGTTCTTCGGTAATGGTCCAGTAGTAGATCGTTTTGGTGCCTACCTGTTCGATTTTCTCGGCTGGCCATTCAGGGCCCATGTCGGATTCGTTGGAAACGACGCGGGCACCGACCTTGAGTTGCTTCCAGAGGATCGGACGCAGTTCGTAATTGATGCTCTGGGGCAGGTAGAGCATGACGACGGTGGCGTCGGAAAAGTCGTCCTTGTAGAAGTTGCCCAGTTTGAATTCGGTCAGGTGTTCGACTCCTGCCACTTTGGCGTTGGCTTTGGCTTCTTCAACCCGTTTCGGATTGAGGTCAAGGCCGACACCGTGCGCACCGCGAAGTTTGGCGGCGGCAATGACGATGCGCCCGTCGCCGCATCCCAGATCGTAAACGAGGTCGTCCTTGTTGACGTCTGCCAGTTTGACCATGCCGTCAGCGGTTTCAGGCCATGTGGCAATGAATCCGGCATCGAGTTCCGGGCCCATCATTTCATCGAGCCCGAACTGGTTTTTGGCGGTGATGACGACAATGATCGGAATGAGTACGGCGACAAATACAAAGGCGGCGATTGTCAGACTGGTGCGTTTGGGCGAACTCATGAAATGCGATTCTCCTTGATAGTTAATCTGAAAGAATGGTGCCGGTCTGTTTCTGGCCGGGTGCGATCCGGTTGACCAGCAACAGAAGTATGACACCGATCAATAATACTGCAACACCTATCCATGCGGCGTTGACGCCCCCGAGTGACTGGTCATACACATATGACAGGCTGGACCATAGCATATAGGCGCAGGTGACGCAGAAAATGAGCGGGACCAGCGGATACAGGGGAACTTTGAAGGGACGGGGTGTTTGGGGTTCGCGAAACCTGAGCACGAACAGGGAAATGCCTGCCAGCAGGAAAAATATCCAGAAAACCGGCGCGGTGAATTCAACCATGGATTTGAATCCGCTGCCTATCCATCCTCCCAATACGACGAGCAGTAATGACGCGATACTCTGTACCCATAAGGCATTGGCGGGAGTATCGCGGCAGGTATCCCATACGCCTAGTTTGTGGAGCAAGGGCCAGTCACGTCCCATGGCATAACTGGTACGGGCTCCGACGATGATTGTAGCGTTGATCGAGGTAAGGACGGAAATGGCGATCATCAGGGAAATGATTGTCCGGGCGGCGGGGCCGAATACGATTTGCATCAGGTCGGCGGCGATGGCCCGGGAGCGCATCATGCCGTGAAAGCCCAGACCCTGCCAGTAAGCCCAGGTCATGAGAATGTATAGCGTCGTGATGATCAGGATGGAAAAGGTCAGGGCTTTGACCATGTTGCGATGGCTGCCTTTCATTTCCGCGCTGATGTAAGCCGCTTCGTTCCAGCCGCCGAAGGTCAGCAGCACGAATACCATTGCCAGTCCGAAACTGGAGCCGAACGACGCCGGTTCCGGCAATGCGTTGACGACAGGCGCAGTGGTATCGGCGGATGGGCCTGTCGCAAAAAGATAGATGGACGTTCCGACAATGGCCAGCAGGCAGATGACCTGAAGAACCGTGAAAAAGGACTGGGTCGCCATTCCGGAACGGACGTTTTTGAGGTTGACCCATGAAAGGATCAGGATGACACCGATAGCGTATATGGTCGTTCCGGAACCGGAACCGAACCAGTCCAGTGAAATGATCTGATTCATGTAATCGCCGAAAACGAAAGACAGGAGAGCAATCGAGCCGGTGGTGATGACAGAAAGTCTTGCCCAGCCGAACAGGAAAGAAACAGAACGTCCGTAAGCCCTGTGCAGGAAGTAATAATCGCCACCGGCATTCGGGTATGCCGTTGCGAGTTCTGCGTAGCACAGGGCACCGATCAGGGAAACGACACCTCCGGCGATCCATGCGAGAAACATGGAAGTCGTATCGCCTGTCATGCTGGCGACAACGGCAGGGGTCTTGAAGATGCCGGCACCGATAACAATGCCGACTATCAATGTGATGGCTTCGCGCAGGCCGAAAGTGCGACGAGGCAAACCGGATTCTGCTGTTGCGGCTGGATGGTTCTGGCTTGCTGGTGGTCGTGGCATTGTCAGCTTGTTTTTATGACTTGAACGTGGATAAAAATACTGTGCAAAATGAAATCACTCTATTGTGAGTGAAAGTTGACGCTTTCTCAATATCTCTTTTCAATTTGATTATTCTCTTGCAAAGGAAAGATGCCCGGGTTTCTTTTATTACTCATCATGTATCGATTGTCGTCGTCCTGGCAGTTTTTCGTTTTTTTGTGTGAGATCACGCGTTTCATTCACGATTTCCCTAAGATTTTCATTCTGCTTCCTTAGTGTTTCGTGCGACTTCGGGCACATTTTTATCAATGAAAAAGAAAGAAGGCCTCACATGGAAAAAATCGGTTTGCCTAAAGAGCTGGCTATCAAAATCGTCAAGGGGGACGGCAAACGGGTGATTGCCCTTTTTGCCGATCCGAACTGTCATTATTGCCAGCAGTTCGAGGATGGGTTGCGTCAGGTCGATAACATGACGATTTACGTTTTTCCCTACAATATCCTGTCCGTCGAATCGATGTATCTGTCGCATGCGATCTGGTGCTCTCCGGACCCTGCAAAAGCGTGGGACGACTGGATGGTGGAAAGAAAACGTCCCCCTACCGCCAATCCCGGTTGCGCTTTTCCCAACGATGAGATTTTGCAGTTGGGTGAAAAGCTTCAGGTACGGGCGACGCCGACAATTTATTTTGCCGACGGTACACGTGAAGAAGGTTCCATCCCTCCTAAGGTATTGGAGGAAAAACTGGAGTCGATCAAGTCATAAACGAAGCGTTCGATTGATCTGGACAGATCGATTTCAGAAAATATTCAGGACGATTTGGTTGAAAGCCGGACAGAAAACTGTCCGGTTTTTGTTTTTGAACAGATCGTCCTACTTGCCGAAAGCTTTTTCCAGCTCGGGAGTGATCTGTTTTTTACGGCTCATGACGCCCGGGAGAGTTATTTCGTCGTTGACGATTTGTCTGGAAAAGGCTTTTTCGATCAGTTGGGGATTGTCGGAAAGAACCAGCAGGCTTGTATTGCCCTGCATGACGTCTGTCAGCATGAATAAAACGGTATTGCTACGGGTTTTTTTCTTGATGTCTTTCATGGCGGAAAGAAAACCGGTTTTGCGTTTCAATGCAGACGTAGAATCGGTCATTTCAAGCTGGGCGATGCCGATTTTCCGGCCGTTCATGTTGAATTCCTTATAGTCTCTCAGAAGCAATTCCCCGCTGCCGGTCTGGCTGATATCGGATTTGATGGCAAACTGTTTCATGCCGAGCGCCTGAATATCGTGCACGCCGGCGACTTTGGCCAAAGCCTTTGCCGATTCAATATCTTTGGAGGTGGTTGTCGCCGATCTGAATATGACTGTGTCCGAAAGAATGGCTCCCAGCATGATACCCGCAATGTCTTTCGGAACCGGAATGCCGTAATAGGTGTACACCTGATACAGAACAGTGGCGGTACTTCCGTAGGGTAATATCCATGCCTCCAGCGGGGATATGGACGTCACGTTACCGAGTTTGTGGTGGTCTGCAATAAAGACCAGATTGGCCTTGTCGAAACCGGCAGGGGCCTGTGTGGTATCGGTGAAGTCAACGATGGCGACGTTCCGGTGGGCGACATTGCCGACGGGTTCGGGAGAGGAAACAGAGAATCGCTCAAGAACGTATTTTGTTTCGGGATTCAACGGCCCTTGCGTGATGGGTATGGCTGGTTTGCCCAATTGATTCAACAGGTAGGACGCCGCGATGGCGGAAGCGGTTGAATCGGTATCCGGGTTACTGTGTCCGGTGACGAGAATGGGCTCTCTGGCAGCGGTATTTTCCGCATAAGCAGCCGGATTGGAAAAAAGACAGCCGATAATCAGAACGAATGTCCTGGCAAGACTGTGGAAAGGGCCTGCTTTTCCAGGAGTGAAAGTGTTGTGCATAATGCCCTCTGGATGGGGTGATGACATAAAATGACGCGAGGATTATAGGGGCAATACGTGATGTTTACATGAAAAAGCCGTGCATTGCACGGCTTTTTCATCGTTCAGGCGGGATTACTGATGAACGTAGGTCTGGCAACTGGCTTTTGTGTTGTTGAATCCGACGATGATTTCATCGGCCATACATTCGTAGTCGTCATTGAATTTGCAGTCCGATACCTTGCAGGCACCTACGCCGGAGACACGTCCCACTGATTTGGCATGGGCAGACTGGTCAGGGACGGCGAAGAAGGTATCGCAACCCGGATTGCTTTCATCACCGACGGTGATGGCGCGCGCATGGCAGCCCATGTCTTTATTGAAGCCACAAGCCTGCGCGGTACAGGCCTTGACCTGCGGCATGATGATCTGGATATGTTTCATAATTTATCTCCTGATTCGGTTTCTGTGTATGAATGGATTATTCTTCCTCGCGAAGGGGTTTCAACGCGTTACCCCATGAAATGACCTGTGCAAGCATGTTATTGACTGTTTTTTCGTGTCGCGGATTGGGCTTGAATACTGTCAGTTTTTCGAAGTCTTCAAAGAGAGACAGCATGACTTCCGCCCGAACGTCGGCGATCATCAGCGCTCCCATCAGGATACGAAGCTGTTCGATGGCACGGATCGCACCCATCGAACCATAGCCGACAAATCCCGCCGATTTGTTGTTCCATTCGAAAAACAGGTAGTCGATCGCATTTTTCAGTGAGGCAGGAGGGGAGTGGTTGTATTCAGGGGTGACGAATACAAAACCGTCGAAAGAGTCGATTTTTTCGGCCCATTTTTTTGTGTGGGCCTGCGTGTATTGACCGGATGAAGCAGGTTGGGGCTCGTCCAGAAGAGGCAGGTTATAGTCCATGATATCGACCAGTTCCACTTCAATATCCGTGCGTTGCCGGGCGATTTCATAGATCCATTTCGCGACCGCTTCCCCGTTGCGGCCCGGGCGGGTACTTCCGATAATGACAGCTAGCCTGAACATGTTGCACCTTTCTTTCTGTTAAAAGAAACGGTTTTTCAACCATACTGTCATTAGGGTATTTCTTTTTTTTGAACGATTCTTTCAGTTTTCGCAAATAATGGCGAAAATTATCCGATAATAAGCTTGTTTGACGAATTGATCTTTTGCAGTTTACGGACAGGAGAAAATATGCAGGATAACAAGATGCCGTTCAGACAGAAACTGGGCGCCTTGCTGATGATGGCGGCTTTCGGTTTTTGTGCCAATGTCATGGCACAAGGGACGGCCGTTGCACCGTCAACACAGACTCCGGCTGATCAGAATGCGACTGGACAGCAGTCCGCTGCGGCTCCTGAGCAACCGGCCAAACCCCAGCCACCGGCGATGGTCAGGACACAGGTGCCGGGTTATTACCGGACGATGGTGGGAAAATTTGAGGTTACCGCACTCTTTGACGGGACGTTCGAATTTCATCCGGAACTGCTGAAAAATGCTGACAAGCAGGAAATCGACAAGGTGCTGACGCACCATTATGGAAAATTGAACGGCATCCAGTCGGCGGTGAATGCTTATCTGATCAATACAGGCGACCACCTTGTGTTGGTCGATGCGGGGGCGGGGAAGCTTTTCAGCGAAGACAAGCAGGGACACATGATGGAAAACCTGAAGGCGGCCGGATATCAGCCCGAACAGGTGGATACGATTGTGATGACCCATCTGCATGGCGATCATACCGGCGGTCTCTCCAACAAGGAAGGCAGCCTGTTGTTCCCGAATGCGACAGTGTACGCCAACAAGCTTGAAAACGAATACTGGCTTTCCGAACAGGTGGCTGCTGCCGCACCACCGGAAAAACAGATGTTTTTCAAACTGGCCCGTGAATCTGCCGTCCCCTATCTGTCTGCAGAGAAATGGAAGCCCATTGAACCGGGCGCTGAAATCGTACCGGGAATCAAGGCAGTTGCTGCCTACGGCCATACACCGGGCCATACGGCTTTTCAGGTATCGTCCGATGGGCAGCAATTGCTGATCTGGGGTGATATCGTTCACAGCCATGCTATCCAGTTCAATCGTCCGGACATTGCCATTGAATACGATTCCGATTCCACCAAGGCTGTTATGACCAGAAAGAATCTGTTGAAGGAAGCGTCAGACAAGGGTGAACTGGTTGCCGGTATGCACCTGCCGTTCCCGGGATTGGGCTACGTCAGAAATGAAGGCAATGGCAGGTACAGCTGGGTACCTGTGGAATATACGCCGATCAAATGATTTGACCACAACAAAAAATCCTGCCGGTCATGCAAACGGCAGGATTTTTTTGAGCCTTAGCCGCCCTGAACGACGGATTTTCTGAAACGCGCCAGCGCGGCAAAGAAGAAAACGACTCCGATCAGAGCCATTGCCAGGAATTCAGGCCAGACGATGGAGAATCCCGCTCCACGGTACAAAATGGATTGCGCCAGCCGCACAAAGTAAGTGGTCGGCGCGAATTGCATGATGTTCTGGACCCAGACCGGCATACTTTCCTGCGGTGTCGTGCCGCCAGACAGCATTTGCAGGGGGATGATCGTCAAAAAGATCAACAGGCCGAGCTGGGGCATCGACCGCGCAAGTGTCCCGAGAAAAATGCCGATGGAAGCGGCGGAGAACAAATAAACGGCTGCCGCCCCGATAAACAGGGCAATCGAACCGGCAATCGGGACGCCAAGTGCGATCTTGATCACGAAAATAAGAGCGAACGAGGCCCCTATCAGCACGGCCAGGCCGTTTGCCCAGATTTTGGAAATCATGATTTCAGTCGCTCCCAGCGGCATGGCCAGAAGATGCTCCAGCGTCCCGTGTTCCCGTTCCCGGATATAGGCGGCACCGACCAGAATGATGGTCAACATGTTGACGTTGTTGATGACTTCCATCACACCACCGAACCAGAAACCGGTCAGGTTAGGGTTGAAGCGGACATGTGTGACCAGATCGATGGGCGGGGCTGTTGATGTGTCGGTCGTCCTGTTCAGGTACTCGGCAATCTCCCGCTCGAAAATGCTTTGGATGTATCCGGAGCCGATAAAGGCCTGGCTCATCACGGTCGCATCGATATTCAGCTGGATTTTCGGACTGCGTCCGGCCTGCAGGTCTTTCTGGAAGCTGGGCGGTATGATGACGGCGAAAGAATAGTACCCGCGGTCGAGCGCTTCATCCATGTCTTTCAGAGGAATGACGTCCGGTTTTTTGAAAAAAGGCTGGGTCAGCGAACCGATCAGGCGTTGCGACAGCTGGGAATGGTCTTCATCGACAATGGCGACCGGTGCGTTATGCAGTTCCTGCGAAACACCTTTGGCCGCACTGTAAATGCCTCCCGTGAACGCCCAGATGATCAGAAACAGCAATACCTTGTCTGCCCAGAGACTGTTCAGTTCCTTGATGCCCAGACGGTAGATGTTGCTGAGATGTATTCTGAATTTCGACATTTATTTCTCCTGTTTGGGCAAGAACAGCCAGGCAAGGAATGTCAGGGCCGGTATGAACAGGGCCAGCGAGAGGATCGGCCCCATCAGGTCGGAAAAACCCAATGCCTTGGTGAATACACCGCGGGAGAGGATCAGGAAATAGGTGGCAGGAAAAAATTGCCCGATCCAGTAAGCACTGCCTTCAAGCGAGCCGACTGGCGTGGTCAGTCCTGAAAACTGGGCGGTTGGCAGCATGGTCAGGATGGCGGTACCGAACAGGGCGGAAATCTGGGTATTCGTAAACGTCGATATGACGAGCCCGAGTCCTGTCGTTGCCGTGACGTACAGGAGTGCGCCGACTGTCAGGACAAGAAAACTGCCTTTCAAAGGCACATGGAAGAAAAATACGGCACAGCCGACCATCAAAAAGTAACTGATCATGGACAGGAGAATATAGGGCAGTTGTTTCCCGACCAGAAATTCCAGTTTCGTGACAGGGGTGACGTACAGGTTGGTAATCGAGCCCAGTTCCTTTTCACGTACGATACCCAGCGCCATCAGAATGGCGGGAATCAGCATCAGCAATAGCGGTATGATGGCAGGAACCATCGCGTAAAGGCTCTTGAAGTCCTGATTGTACCGGTATCGCAGTTCCAGATTGGCAGATGCTGACTTGCCGGAACTGCTCGACTCGCTTGCCAGCTGCTGGAGGTATTTGGAATGAAGGCCCTGAATATATCCCTTGATGGTTTCACCCCGATAAGGCATGGCTCCATCCACCCAGGCTCCAATTTGCGGATTTTTCCCTTGTGTCAGATCACGGCCGAATCCTGAGGGGATTTCAATGGCAACACTGATTTTACCGCTTTCCATCCGTTTCTCAAGATCCTTGCTGTCTTTCAGGGCAGGTTGTTCGATAAAGTATCGTGAACCGGCTATATTGTGTATGTAATCGCGCGATTGCGGCGTCTGGTCGAGATCCAGTACGGCGAATTTCAGGTTTTCCACGTCCATCGAAATACCGCCGCCGAGAACGAAGAAAAGCAGGATACTGCCCAGTATGGCGAAACCAAGTCGGATAGGGTCGCGCCGCAGTTCCAGCATTTCACGCGATGCGTAAGCCAGAAGGCGTCTCAAACTGAAGTAAGGCGATTCTTCTTCGTGTTTTTCAGGCTCGAGTTCGACGTCTTCACTGAACGTTGTTTTTTCTGATCCGGAAGCTTCTTCAAGGTATTCGATGAAGGCCTGTTCCAGAGTTTCGGCGTGCTTGCTTTCCTGCAGTTCTTTCGGCTTGCCGCTGGCAAGTACCTTCCCGGCATGCATGAGGGAAATGCGGTCGCAACGTTCCGCTTCATTCATGAAGTGGGTCGAGATGAAGATGGTCACGTTCTGTTCGCGGGACATCTCGATCAGAAGCTGCCAGAAATCGTCCCGTGCAACCGGATCGACGCCGGATGTCGGTTCATCCAGAATCAGCAGTTTCGGGTTGTGCACGACGGCGACGGCCAGTGACAGGCGCTGCCGGATACCAAGTGGCAGTTCGGCGGCTGCAGAATGCAGATAGGCTTCCAGTCCGAAACGGTCGACCAGACTCTGGACGCGTCCGGGGATTTCCTGTTTCGGAAGATGGAAAAGGTGGGCATGCAGTTCCAGATTCTGCAATACCGTCAGTTCTCCGTAGAGTGAAAACGCCTGGGACATATAGCCGACGTCTTTGCGGCTCTCGATATTTTTGGCGTCGACCGGTTTGCCGAAGGTCATGGCCGATCCCGACGTCGGAGGCAAGAGTCCGGTCAGCATCTTCATGGTCGTGGTCTTTCCGCAGCCGTTCGAACCGAGGAAGCCGAAAATTTCGCCCTGTGGGATCTTGAAGCTGACGTGATCGACGGCGACGAAATCACCGAATTGCTGGGTCAGGCCATCCGCTTCAATGGCATATACCTGATTTTCTTCTTCCTTTAATGGCGGGATGACCAGTTCATGATAATTCTCGCGGCGTTCTTCAGGCAGCAGCTGGATGAAGGCACGTTCAAGCGTATCCTTGCCGGTTTTCTGCATCATTTCTTCCGCCGTGCCGGTCGCCAGTATCTTGCCGCCATACATGGCGGCAAGCCAGTCGAACTGCGCGGCTTCTTCCATGTAGGCCGTCGCCACAATCACGCTCATTTGTGGCCGGCGTTTGCGGATGGAATCGATCAGTTCCCAGAACTGCCGACGCGACAATGGGTCGACGCCGGTGGTCGGTTCGTCGAGGATCAGCAGGTCGGGATCATGAACCAGCGAGCAGCACAGGCCCAGTTTCTGCTTCATGCCACCGGAGAGTTTGCCAGCAGGCCGATCCAGAAAAGGATGAAGGCCGGTCGCTTCAGTCAGCTCGTTGATGCGCCTGTCGCGTTCTTCGAAATCCTGACCGAACAGCCTGGCGAAAAAGTCGATGTTTTCCCGTACGGAAAGGGTTGGATACAGGTTCTTGCCCAAACCCTGCGGCATGTAGGCGACGCGAGGGAGAAGGGCATTGCGGATTTTGGTATCGGAAATATCCTCGTCAAGGACTTCGATGTGGCCTTTCTGAATCTTCTTGGCACAGGAAACGAGTGACAGCAGGGACGATTTACCGACGCCATCAGGGCCGATCAGACCCACCATGCAGCCACCCGGAATGTCCAGGGTAACATCGTCGAGCGCCAGCACGTCTCCATACTGGAGTGTGACGCCTTCGAGTTTTGCTGCAATGGGCCCGCTCATTTCACTTTACCTGAAGGTTGGCAGGCCAGACAGCGTCCGGATTGGTCTTGACCCAGCCGATACCCGGCATACCCGGTTTGGCGATCGTCGCATTTTGTGCCAGCCAGTCAGGATCGACTTTCAGCTTGACGCGGAACATGAATTTTTCGCGTTCGTCCCTGGTTTCGACTTCTTTCGGGGTGAACTGGTTTTTCGGGGAAACATAGGTGACCTTGCAGGGAACAGGCATATCCGGCAACGCGTCCAGAAGAATCCTGGCATCGCTTCCCAGCTGTACATTTCCGGAATCGGCAGCGGAAAGGTAGATGTACATATAGACGTCGTTCAGGTCAAGCATCGAGAAGACACGGCCACCGGCAGGCAGGACTTCACCCGGTTCGGCCAGACGGTAGAGAACCCGTCCGTTGACGGGGGATTTCAGTGTCAAATCGTTCAGGTTGGCCTGCAATGAAGCCACTCTGGCATCCGCTTCGGCGACACGACCGCGTGCGGCAGCGAGGCTGGCATTGGCGGTTCTCATCGCGCTGACATCTTTGTCGAGCTGGGCAGCGGAAATGAAGCCTTTCTTGATCAGTTCCTGGGTTCGTCTCAGGGTGACACCGGCCAGTTCCTGCTGGCTCATCGCACTTTTCACTTCTTCACGTGCCTGCTCGGCGACAGCCTGTGCCGCCTTGATATCGGCTTTCAACGGTATATCGTCAAGTTGTGCGGCGACTTCATCGACCTTGAGATCGGCTCCTTCACGGAAAAAGACTTCCGTCAGTTTGCCCTGGACTTTGGTGGAAACAGCGGTTTCCGTCGCTTCGAGCCGGCCATTGCCGGAAGCAAGGCCTAGAGGGGCTGTGGGCGGTTTCAGAAAGTACCATGCAACGGCTGCAACCACGGCAGCGATGACAAGGATGATAATCAGTTTCTTGTTACGTAAAAGGGCTGACATTGTTTAGCTCCCGTGGATGGCTAAAATATGAGACGGTTAAATAAACGAGCGCGACATACAATTAATGTGATTATATCCAGATATTCTTCTCAAGGCTTGTTTAAGCCGTACTTTTAGAGGACAAAACGTTTCCGTAAAGTAATGTGACGACAGTTTTGACCATAATGAGTAAAATTACGTATTTGAAAAAAAACTTTCTTGATAATTTTTGAAAACTCTACCGATTTCCAGCGATTTGACACAAAATTCACAAATTGAACTGGTCTGCCCTGCAGGCAGCCTGCCAGCCTTGAGGCTGGCTGTCGACAATGGAGCCGATTGTGTTTATCTCGGTTTCAAGGACGCGACGAATGCCCGGAATTTTGCCGGCCTGAATTTTGACGAGAAAGCCATTCTCGAAGGTATTGCATATGCCCATGCAAAAAAATGCAAGGTCTTGCTGGCACTGAATACCTATCCCGTTCCGGAGTCCTGGGAGATCTGGAAGGCAGCGGTCGACCGGGCTGCACGTTATGGTGTGGACGCTCTTATCGTTGCCGATCCCGGCCTCATGCAATACGCGCGGGAAAAGCATCCGGATTTGCGTTTGCACCTGTCGGTTCAGGGTTCTGCGACCAATTACGAAGCGATCAATTTTTATGCGCGGCATTTCGGTATTTCAAGAGTGGTACTGCCGCGTGTCCTGTCCATCGAACAGGTGGAACTGGTTGCCGGCAATACCGACGTGGAAATTGAGGTGTTCGGCTTCGGAAGCCTGTGCGTGATGGTGGAAGGGCGGTGTGCCCTCTCTTCTTACGTGACGGGCGAAGCACCGAACAATAACGGTG
>CAJKQK010000038.1 GCA_905202055.1 uncultured Oxalobacter sp. | reverse complement strand
AAAGGCATCCGCGGATCAATCGTGTTGGCGACCCAGCCTGCCACTTTGAGGCCTCGCGAACGGACAGCTTCGGCAGTCAGGAGCGCATGATTGATACACCCCAGTTTCATACCAACAACCAGTATAACAGGAAGTCCCAGTTGTACGGCCAGTTCGGCGCTGTCGCTGCAATCGGTGAATGGTACGCAAAAACCGCCAACGCCCTCGACGATGACAGCGTCCGCCTGATGGGAGATTTCGCGGTAACACGACACGATGTGATGATTGTCGATCACGACATGATCCAGTTCCGCTGAAAGATGGGGAGCGATCGGGGTTTTCAGCAGATAGGGTGTTGTCAACGAAAGCGGAAGACTCATGTTGGACGCTTCTGCCAGTGCATCGACGTCTTCGTTGTGGAAAGCACCGTCGAACTCGAAAGCGCCTGCCGCAACCGGTTTCATCGCGGCGACCTGCAGCCCTTTTTTGACCAGTGCACGAATGATTGCGCAGGAAACGGTTGTTTTGCCGATTTCGGTATCAGTGCCGGTAATAAAACAGGACAAGGGTTTCATGACTTCATCATCTCTTCAAATACGGACATCGTTTTGTTTGCCAGCAATCCGATTTCTTCTTCATTCAGTATATAGGGTGGCATGAGGTACACGGTATTGCCGACAGGTCTCATCAGTAATTCATGCTGGAGGGCCTTCTCGAAAAAACGTCTCGGAAAAGTAGCCTGCTTTTCTGTTTCCATCTCGACGTCGAAAGCCCAGATCATACCTTTATTTCGAAAATGTTTGTTCTTCGGGTGGTTTTCAAGCGGCTTCAGGACCTCGGACAATTGTCTCGATACATTCTGGTTGCGGGCAATGACGTTGTGGTTTCTGAACAGGTCCAGTGTGGCGAGTGCCGCCCTGCAAGCCAGTGGATTGCCGGTATAGGAATGCGAATGCAAAAAGCCCCGCGTGATATCCATATCGTAAAAGGCATTGAATATATCGTCTGTTGTCATGACGAGAGATAGCGGAAGGAAACCTCCCGTAATCGCCTTTGAAAGACAAAGCATATCCGGCCAGATACCGGCCTGTTCGCAGGCAAAAAAAGTGCCTGTCCGACCGAAGCCGACAGCGATCTCATCGGCAATGAGATGGACTTTGTAACGGTCGCAGAGTTCTCTTGCACGTGTCAGATAGACGGGATCGTACATGACGAAACCGGCAGCACACTGGATGAGCGGTTCGACGATGATGGCGGCAATCTTTTCCGATTTTTCCTGCAGCAGAGCTTCCAGTTTGTCAGCCGCTTCATTGGCGACATCGGCGGCGGTTTGCCCGTCTTTCGCCTGTCGGCTGTCCGGCGATTCAACGATATTGGAATTGCGGATCAGTGGGGCGTAAGAATCCCTGAAAAGCGTCACATCGGTGACGGAAAGTGCGCCGATCGTTTCGCCGTGATAGCTGTTTTTCAGACAAATGAATTCCTGTTTTTCCGGGTGGCCGCTGTTTTTCCAGTAGTGAAAGCTCATTTTCAGGGCGATTTCCACCGCGGAAGCACCATCGGAACCATAGAAACAGTGACCGAGGGTATTTCCAGTCAGTGCCGACAGCCTTTCAGACAGTTCGACAACCGGTTCATGTGTGCAACCGGCGAGCATGGCATGTTCAAGGATGTCGAGCTGGTCTTTCAACGCCTTTGAAATGAACGGGTTGGCGTGACCGAAAATATTGGTCCACCAGGAACTGATCGCGTCAAGATAACGATTGCCGTCCTGATCGTAAAGCCAGGCACCTTTGCCGCTTTTCAGGGCGACTAGCGGCAGCGTTTCGTGATGCTGCATCTGTGTGCAAGGGTGCCAGACGCTTTTCAGGCTGCGATCTATCCAGTCTGCTGAACGGGAAAATGACTTTTTCACGGAATTTGTCTTTCAAAAAATCAGAAAAAAGTGCCGTCATGGTAGAACCATAGTGAATCTTCTTTGACAAAGCGGCTGATTTCATGAAGTTTCTGCATGCGGCCATTCACTTTGTAACGGGCAATGAACTCTACTGTTGCCCTGTCTTCATGTTCCTGATGACGCAGGATTTTGAGACCGATCCATTTGGTCGTCTGTTTTTTTTCAATGATCGTGCCGGAAGGGCGGTTTTCTTCTGCCCAGGTGGAACGGAGATATTCCTCGTTTTCAAGAACGTACGCAGTATATCGCGAACGCATCAGGGAAACCGCGTCAGGCGGAAAGGCCATCCCTTCCAGATAGGGCTGGCAGCAATCTGCATAGGAGGGATTGCCGCAGGGACATGGTTTCTGTTCGGTTTTCGACATGAGCGAACTACTTCATTCCGAAAAATTCGAAATCGACTTCCGGAAGTCGTCCGGAAACGATGTCGGCAATCGAGCGGCCCGAACCGCAACCCATTGTCCAGCCCAGTGTGCCGTGGCCTGTATTCAGGAAAAGATTGCTGATTTGCGATTTTCCGATGTAAGGAATATTCGACGGTGTCATCGGGCGCAAGCCTGTCCAGAAATGAGGATTGGAATAATCACAGGCTTCAGGGAACAACTCGGATGTACGCCGTATCAATGCCTCGCATCTCGCTTCATTCAGGGGGCGTTCGTAACCATTCATTTCTGCCGTTCCACCCACTCGCAACCTGTTGCCGAGACGTGAGAATACCAGTTTGTGTCCCGCATCGATCAGGGATACGAGCGGCGCCTTGTCCGGGTTGGTGACCGGGAATGTGGCGGAATACCCCTTGGCAGGATAAATCATCAGTGAAATGCCGAGGGGCTTCAAAAACGGTGCGGAAAAACTGCCCATGGAAATGACGAAAGCATCGGCTTTCAGGACCTCGAATTCACCGGTCGGTGTAATGGTTTCGACGGCGACAATTCTCGATGCCGCTCCGGTTCCTTCCTTTATCAGGCGTGTTGCCGTTGTGTTGAAACGGAACTCGACTCCTTTTTCCATTGCTTTTTCCGAGAGGGCAATCGTGAATTCACGGGAATCGCCATGTTCGTCGTCAGGCGTGAAATCACCGCCGATCAGCCTGTCATGGACAGGCGAGAGAGCCGGTTCGATCCGGACGACTTCATCCGGTGTAATGGTATTGCGTGGACAGCCAAGCGACGTCATCAGTTTTGCACCGGCCTTGGACGATTCATAATCTTCCCTGTCGGTATAAAAGTGCATGATGCCGTGGCTTGAATGGGTATAGTCCAGCTTCGTCTCTTCCCGCAAGGCGCGGAGAGTTCTCTTGCTGAAATCCGACATGGCAACGCACTGGCGCGTATTGTGTGCTGTACGTTTCGGGGAACATTCCAGCAAAAAGCGGGCGCCCCATTCCCACTGCAATTTTTCCGCACGAAAACGGTAAAGAAGAGGGGCATCTTCCTTGCCCAGCCATTTCAGGATTTTCGATGGGGCAGAAGGGTTCGCCCAAGGTTCCGAGTGGGAAACGGAAATCTGCGAACCGTTTCCGAAAGTGGTTTCCTGCGCAGCGCCCGGACGCCGTTCGATAACGGTCACGTCATGTCCGGCCTGACGAAGAAACCATGCCGCTGCCGTTCCCGTAATACCCGATCCTAATACAATGACTTTCACAATTTAGCCTCTTTTTTATTGATCCTGTGTCCGGCCGGATGGTTCCGGCTCGTTTTTTTCCGTTATTTTATGATGATTGTTTTCGGAAAAGGACTCTTTTTTGCGAAGGCGATGCAATTCGTCCGTGACGGCGTGAGTGACGACGACGTCAAGGGTGCTTTTCAGGTCTTTCTGGATTTCAGACACGAGTGTTCCGGTCATTTTCTGAACGCTCGTTGCCAGATTTTGCTGAATGATTTGTTCCAGCACGAATTGAATACGATCCTCAACGCGTTTCAGGATTCTTTCAGTCAGGCGCTGTTCCAGTTCTTCCCAGGCGGTTTCATTTTCTGTTGAATCGACCAGATCGGGCACTGTCGGGATTATTTCCGTCAGGACGGGAATTTCGTCTTCCTTGAATGTGGAATCTTCAGGAATTTCTTCTTTTTTTCCGGGGGAAATGAAGTCATCATTGCTGTTCATTATTTTGCAGTCTCGTGATGAAGGGTGTATCCACGTTCACGGTAATGTACGTATCGTTGCCGTCCGGCTTCCGTGTCGGCCGGATCGGTCGATACCAGTTCGAGCAAACGCCCGAACTGCGCATAAAAGGCCGGGATATCCTGTGACAGATTGACCAGAATCTGGTTGTGTGGCAGTTCGCAGGTATCGCTTGAGGTCAGGATGACAGGACAGCGCGCGGCATGTTTGTCACCGATGACGGCATGCGGGAGGAAGTCCGAATCGGAAAAAGTCCACAGGGTTTCGTCAAGCCGGTTCAGCAAAAGGCGGTCTGTCGCATAAAGGACGATACGGCAATCGGATGAGTTGGCGAACGCTTTCCGTACCCATCGGCAGGTATAGTGGATTTTGTCTGCAATATGTGTGCGGAATTCAATGTTGGTCATACAGGCTGCCGGATATCGATTAAAAACGTGAATTGACCCGAATGAAAATCGGGTCAATTATGAAACGTTTTCGCTGTATTAGTAAAGACTTTATGCCGCCAGTCCGTTATGCCGGAGCAGCGCATCAATCGTGGGCTGCCTTCCCCTGAAAGCGACGAACGACTCAATGGCTGGCCGTGAGCCTCCGACAGACAGGATTTCTTCAAGCAGTTTCGCGCCCATGGCAGGTGAGATCAGATCATTGCCATCGGCCAGTGATTCTTCAAATGCACTGTAGACATCGGCTGAAAGCACTTCAGCCCATTTGTAACTGTAATAGCCTGCCGCATAGCCACCTGCAAAAATATGGGAAAACGATTGCAGAAAACGATTGAATTCAGGCGGGACGACAACAGCGTATTTTTGCCGGATGTCATCGAGCACGTCCTGAACGGTTTTCCTGCCGTTCGGGTCGTAGTCATAATGCAGATGCATATCCGCAAGGGAAAATTCGACCTGACGCAGCATCTGGAGGCCGGACTGGTAATTTTTTGCCGCGATCATTTTGTCGAAAAGCGCTTTCGGCAAAGGCTGTTTCGTTTCGATATGGGAACTCATGTTCTGGACGACATCCCATTCCCAGCAGAAATTTTCCATGAATTGCGATGGCAATTCGACGGCATCCCATTCCACGCCTGAAATGCCCGATACACCCAGTTCGCCCACTTTCGTCAGCAGATGATGCAGCCCGTGGCCGAATTCATGGAAAAGCGTCATCACTTCGTCATGAGTGAAGAGTGCCGGCTGGAGCTTTCCATCTTTTTCAATCGGGGAGGAAAAGTTACAGGTCAGATAGGCAACCGGCGTCTGGACGCCGTTTCTTGTGACGCGGCGGCTGCGTGCATCGTCCATCCATGCGCCTCCGCGCTTGCCGGTACGGGCGTACAAATCCATGTAGAACTGGCCGATCAATTTCCCGTCCTTTTCGATACGGAAGAATTTGACGTCCTTGTGCCAGACGGGCGCCGTATCCGGAAGGATGGTAACCGAATAAAGTGTCTGGACCAGCTTGAACAGGCCTTCCAGAACATTCGGTTCCGGGAAATACTGTTTGACTTCCTGCTCGGAGAAAGCATAGCGTTTCTGGCGGAGTTTTTCTGAAACGAACGCCATGTCCCATGCTTTCATCTCGTCGATACCCAGTTCCGTTTTTGCAAATGCCCTCAGTTCTTCCAGATCCTTTTCGGCAAACGGCCGGGCTTTTTTCGCAAGGTTTTCCAGAAACGAAATCACTTCATCCGGCGTTCTGGCCATTTTCGCGACGAGCGAAACTTCGGCGTAATTGCGGTAGCCCAGCAAATCAGCCTCTTCTTTTCTGAGACGCAGCAGTTCGTTGATGTTACCGGTGTTGTCCCAGTCCGGGTTTGCGCCCAGTTCGGATGCCCGCGTGGCATTGGCACGATACATTTTCTCGCGCAATTGGCGGTTTTCGGCATATTGCATGATCGGATAGAAAGACGGGAAATGCAGGGTGAATTTATATCCGTTCTTGTTTTCGTTTTGTGCCATGGCACGGGCGACATGCAAGTTGTCTTCGGGCAGTCCTTTCAGGTCAGCCTCGTTTTCAACCAGCAGCTCGAAATGATTGGTGGCATCCAGTACGTTTTCGGAAAAACGGGTGGAAAGCGCGGCCATTTTTTCCTGAATGTTGGCAAAGCGTTTCTTTTTGTCTTTCGGCAATTCGGCGCCACCGAGGCGGAAATCGCGCAGGGAATTGTCGATGACCCGTTTCTGTGCGTCATCAAGGCTATTGAAAGCAGGGCTGTTGCTGATAGCCCTGTATTTGTCGAACAGGGCCAGATTCTGGGACAGCGCTGTCCAGAATTCGGTTATTTTCGGCAGATTTTCATTATAAGCCGCACGCAGTTCAGGCGTATCGACGACAGCATTCAGATGTCCGACAATTCCCCATGCACGAGAGAGTTGTTCGGTACAATCGTCCAGAGGGGTGATGAAATTGTCCCAGCTGATTTCCTTCATGGGCGCTTCCAGTCGGGTAACGACCGTCCTGCAGCGCTCCAGCAGGGTATCGATGGCCGGGGAAATATGTTCAGGCCGGATTTCATCAAAACGGGGCAGCCCCTCGAAATTCAACAATGGGTTTTTCATCAGATATTCCTTCCGGACAGTTTTTATCGGTTCAAATAAAAAAGGTACGCGATTGCGTACCTTTTTTTCCGCATGCGCGTTTATTTCTTTTTGGCTTCCAGACGTCTTTCAGCCGCTTCAATCGTGTTCAAAAGCAGCATGGTAATGGTCATGGGGCCGACACCGCCCGGTACGGGGGAGATGTAACCAGCCACTTCCTTGACATTCGGAAAGTCTACATCACTCCAGAGTTTTCCGTTTTCATCGCGCTCAACACCGACGTCGATAACGACGGCACCCGGCTTGACCATATCGGCGGTAATGATGTTCCGCTTGCCGGTCGCGGCGATCAGAACGTCTGCCAGACGCGTATGGTGGCCCAGATCACGCGTCTTGGAATTACAGATGGTGACAGTGGCGCCGGCTTGCAAGAGCAGCATGGACATCGGTTTGCCGACGATATTGGATGCACCGACGATAACGGCGTGCGCGCCTCGCAATGGATAGTCGATGGATTCCAGCATCTTCATGACGCCGTACGGGGTGCATGGCTTGATCCTTGGCTGGCCGGTCATGAGAAGGCCCGTATTGACGACGGTGAAGCAGTCCATATCCTTTTCAGGATCGATCGCTTCGATGACCTTGCGTCCATCGATATGGTCTGGCAGCGGTAACTGAACCAGAATGCCATGAACGGATGGATCTTCGTTCAGGACACGGATGCGTTCGAGCAGCTCGGCTTCGGAGAAGTCGGCATCGTATTTTTCGAGAATGGAACGAATACCGTTCGCTTTGCAGGCGCGTTCCTTGTTCAGTACGTACACCATGGAAGCCGGGCTGTCGCCGACAAGAATAACAGCCAGTCCGGGGAGTTCCCCTGCTGCAGTCAATTTGGCTGCACGTGCAGCGATATCTTCGCGAACTTCCTTGGCCAGTTCATTTCCATTGATAATTTGGGCAGTCATTTTGAATAAAAACCATTAAAAAAATAATTATACGACGAACTATTTATCTCTTTATTGCGCAGGTAGAAAACGCAGAATGAGTAAAAGCCTTATAAATTACACGAAAAAGGCATTTTATTGAAGAGAATCAGGATTTTTTTATGTTTGCAACAAATCGGAGATCGTTCTGACTATCATTTCTGACATATATCCAGCCGTCATTCAAGCATAAGACTGTCTTTTGATTTTCTGTTTTTATGGTTTATGATCGATTCGTAAACGCGTTTTTCTGATTCTCCAGTTGTGCATCTTTTTTGCCGTTTTAAATTGGGAGGTGTTTATGACGAACCCGCAGGACGACATTTCTGTCAATGCCTTTGATCCTGACGAGCAGGAAACGTCGGAATGGCTCGAAGCGCTTCATTCCGTTATCGAAAGCGAGGGGCGAGATCGCGCTCATTACCTGATGGAGCGGCTGGCCGATGTCGCGAGACAGAAAGGCGTCAATCTTCCTTTTTCCAGCAATACCGCTTACATAAATACCATTCCTCCGGATCTCCAGCAGGGTTCGCCGGGAAATATGGATTATGAGGCCCGACTGAGAGGGTGGATGCGCTGGAACGCCATGGCGATGGTCGTGCGTGCAAACAAGGATGGCGATAATCTGGGTGGTCATATCGCGTCATTCACGTCGCTGGCAACCATGTTCGGTACCGGTTTCCACCATTTCTGGCGTGCGCCGACCGAAACCTTCGACGGTGACCTTGTGTATTTCCAGGGGCATTCCTCTCCCGGCATTTATGCGCGTGCCTTTCTTGAAGGACGATTGTCCGAGGAACAGCTGGAAAATTTCCGGCGCGAAGTTCATGGAAACGGCCTGTCTTCCTATCCCCATCCCAGACTGATGCCCGATTTCTGGCAGTTCCCGACCGTGTCGATGGGGCTCGGCCCGATCATGGCGATTTATCAGGCCCGTTTCCTGAAATATCTTCAGGCACGGGGCATTGCAAATACCGAAGGCCGGAAAGTATGGGTTTTCTGTGGTGACGGCGAAATGGACGAACCGGAAGCCAAGGGCGCGATCAGTCTGGCGTCCCGCGAGACGCTCGACAACCTGATCATGGTCATCAATTGCAATCTGCAACGGCTGGACGGACCTGTCCGTGGCAATGGCAAGATCATTCAGGAACTGGAAGCGGATTTCAGAGGGTCGGGCTGGAACGTCATCAAGGTGATCTGGGGGTCCGACTGGGATGAACTGCTTTCAAGGGACAAGGACAACATCCTGAAAAAAGTCATGATGGAAACCGTTGACGGCGAATACCAGACCTACAAGGCCAAGGATGGTGCCTATGTCCGCGAACATTTCTTCGGAAAAGATCCGAGGTTGCTGAAGATGGTCGAAAACATGTCGGATGATGAAATCTGGCGTCTCTCCCGTGGTGGCCACGACCCCCAAAAGGTCTATGCCGCGTTCAAGATGGCGCAGGAACATACCGGACAGCCGACCGTCATTTTGTGCCAGACTGTCAAGGGATATGGCATGGGCAAGGCCGGCGAGGCATTGAACATCGCCCATCAGGTCAAGAAACTCGACGACATGACGATCCGATCGCTGCGTGATCGTGCCGGTGTGCCGATTCCGGACGACAAGCTGGACGAAGTGCCTTTTTACATGCCGCCGGAAGATGCACCTGAAATGATTTATCTTCATGAACGGAGAAAATTACTGGGCGGGTACCTTCCACACCGCCGTGAAAGGGCGGATGAACATCTGATCGTTCCGCCCCTGTCGGCTTTTCAGGCTGTATTGGAACCGACGCATCCGGGCCGTGAAATTTCGACGACACAGGCATACGTGCGGACATTGGGTATCCTGCTGAGATCGACGGACATCGGCAGACGGATCGTTCCGATTATGGTGGACGAATCGCGTACCTTCGGTATGGAAGGCCTGTTCCGTCAGATAGGTATATACAATCCCAGGGGCCAGCTTTATGAACCGGTCGATCAGGATGAGGTCATGTATTACCGGGAAGACAAGGCAGGGCAGATTCTGCAGGAAGGTATTACCGAAGCAGGTGGCGTCTGTTCATGGATTGCGGCTGCGACGAGCTATTCGACGAGCAACAAGATGATGCTGCCTTTCTATACCTATTACTCGATGTTCGGTTTCCAGCGCACGGGTGACCTGATGTGGGCGGCTGCGGATATGATGGCGCGAGGTTTTCTGATTGGCGGAACAGCCGGACGCACGACCTTGAATGGCGAAGGCCTGCAGCACGAGGACGGCCATAATCACGTCATGGCTGCGACGATTCCGAATTGTATTCCATACGATCCGGGTTTTGCCCATGAAGTGGCTGTCATCATACAGGATGGTGCACGTCGTATGGTCGAGAATCAGGAAAACGTTTTCTATTACGTGTCGGTCATGAATGAAGCCTATCCGCAACCGGGCATGAAACCGGGGCAGGAAGAAGGCATCCTGAAAGGCATGTATCTGCTGGCAGAAGGTGAAAAAGAATTGCCCCATCGTGTCCAGTTGCTGGGTTCGGGAACGATTACTCACGAGATGCTTTCCGCAGTCGAGCTGTTGAAGAATGACTGGAAAGTCGCTGCAGACATCTGGTCGGTGACGTCCTTTACGCTGGTGGCACGCGAAGGTAACGATGTCGAACGCTGGAACATGTTGCACCCGGGAGAAGAGCCGAAAGTGCCTTATGCGACACGGTGCCTGAAAGACACGAAAGGTCCTGTTATCGCGTCGACGGATTACATTCGCCTGTTCGCCGAACAGATCCGGCCGTATATCCCCGTTGGGCGTTCTTACACCGTTTTGGGTACGGACGGTTTCGGCCGTTCGGACACACGTGCCAATTTACGCAACTTCTTTGAGATCGACCGTTATTACGTGACAGTTGCCGCCCTTGAAGCACTGGCAAGGTCGGGAGACATACCGGCTGAAACGGTTTCGAAGGCGATTGAAAAATACGGGATCGACAGGGAAAAACCGAATCCGGTCGATCTGTAACCGAACCATCGTGAATAGCGGAATATCGTATTTCCTGCATTAAGACATAGAGGGATGCAAGAATGAGAACAGTGGAAATCAGGGTGCCGGACATAGGGGACTTCAAAGATGTGGAAGTCATCGAAGTGATGGTGAAAGAAGGGGAAGAGATCGCCAGAGACCAGTCGATCGTGCTGGTCGAATCGGACAAGGCGAGTATGGAAATCCCCTCATCGGAAGCGGGAAAAATCCGGGAACTGAAAGTCAGGCTGGGGGACAAGGTTTCAGAAGGCTCGGTTTTGCTCGTAGTGGATTCGGAAGAGGCTGAAAAAGCTGTCCCTGCCGAAAAGCCTGCCGAAAGTGTTCCTGTCAACGCGACCGGGAGCGTCGTTCCTCCTGCCCGTTTAGCGATTGAAGAAAAAACGGCGCAAGCGCCAGTAAAGATGGAAACCCCGGTATATGAGGCGCAAGACTCCCGGCCGGATCACCAGCTGAATACGGTTGCGGCGCACGCTTCTCCTTCCGTCAGGAAATATGCACGCGAACTGGGAGTCGATTTGAGGCGGGTAACCGGGTCTGGCCCGAAGAAGCGGGTTCTGAAAGAAGACGTCCAGTTTTATGTGAAAACCATGCTGAATAAGGATGGCTCGTCCAACCGGTTCGACAATTTCATGAATCTGCCACCGTGGCCTTCTCTGGATTTTGCCCAGTTCGGCGAAACCGAATTGCAACCGCTTTCACGGATCAAGAAAATCAGCGGTCCCAACCTGCACCGCAACTGGGTCATGATTCCGCATGTGACCCAATATGATCAGGCAGACGTGACCGATCTTGAAGTCTTCAGGAAACAGGCCAATGAAAGGCACAAAAATGAAGGCGTGAAACTGACCGTTTTGTCCTTCGTCATCAAGGCATGTGTGGCGGCGCTGAAAAAATATCCACAGTTCAATGCGTCCGTCGATGCAACCGGCGAAAACCTGATCTTAAAGCGCTATTACCATATCGGATTTGCCGCCGACACGGTTCATGGGCTGGTAGTACCGGTCATCCGGGATGCCGATAAAAAAGGACTGCTGGAAATTTCACGGGAACTGGCCCAGTTGTCGGCGCTTGCCCGTGAAGGAAAACTCAATCCGTCCGACATGCAGGGCGCGAGTTTTACGATCACGTCTCTTGGGGGAATCGGGGGGACTTATTTTACGCCCCTGATCAATGCGCCTGAAGTCGCGATTGTCGGCCTGTCACGCATATCGACACAACCCGTGTGGGATGGCCAGCAATTCCTGCCACGGCAAATCCTGCCGCTGTCCTTGTCTTATGACCATCGTGTTATCGATGGGGCGGAAGGAACGCGTTTCATCACCTATCTGTCCGAGGTGCTGGGCGATATGAAAGAAACGCTTTTGTGAGACAAATAACCGTTCGTATTGCCAGACAGAACTGACAGGGAAATGCAGAAGATGAAAACAGTGGAAATCAGGGTACCGGACATAGGTGATTCCGAGAACGTGGAAGTCATTGAAGTGATGGTGAAAGAAGGGGAGGAAATCGCCAGAGACCAGTCGATCGTGCTGGTCGAATCGGACAAGGCGAGCATGGAAATCCCCTCGTCGGAAGCGGGAAAAATCAGGGAACTGAAAGTCAGGCTGGGGGACAAGGTTTCCGAAGGGACGGTATTGCTTGTACTGGATACTGAAAACAAACCGCTTTCTTCTGACGAAGCGCCGAAGGACGATAGTGTACAAAACGACCATCCGAAAGAAGCCGTTCCTGTCGTTTCACCGGGAGGTGACGCAGAAAACACCATTGAATGCGATACGCTGGTGCTGGGAGCTGGGCCCGGAGGGTATACGGCGGCGTTTCGGGCAGCCGATCTGGGCCAGAAGGTTGTCATTGTCGAACGTTATCCCGTTCTGGGCGGGGTTTGCCTGAACGTCGGATGTATTCCATCCAAGGCACTTTTGCATGCCGCAAAGGTAATCACGGAAGCGGAAGAAATGAATGAGGCCGGAGTCCGTTTCGCCAAACCGGAAATCGATCCGGGGAAACTGAACCAGTGGAAGCAGAGTGTCGTGGACAAACTGACCGGTGGATTGGCGGCACTGGCCAAAGCCCGCAGGATTCAGGTTCTTCAGGGAAACGGCCGGTTTACCGGCCCGAACGACATGGAAGTGACAGGCCTGAATGAAAACTGGTCAGTGCGATTCAAAAACGCGATCATTGCCGCCGGTTCGTCTGCTGCCAAATTGCCCGGTTTCCCTGATGGGCACCCGGCTCTCGTCGATTCGACGGGGGCGCTTGAACTGAAAAAAATCCCTGAAAGAATGCTGGTTATCGGTGGCGGAATTATCGGACTCGAGATGGCTTGCGTATATGACGCACTGGGCACGAAAGTCACGATTGCCGAGTTTTCGGATGGCCTGATTCCTTCAGCAGACCGGGATGTCGTCCAGCCGCTTCTGGAACGGATCAAACAGCGCTATGAAGCCGTTTATTCCAATACCAGAGTGTCGAAGCTGGAAGCGAGCGGCGATCGCCTGACGGCGAGTTTTGAAGGTCAGGGGGCACCGAAAGAATCCGGGCAATACGATCTTGTACTGGTTGCGGTAGGCCGTTGTCCTAACGGAAAACTGATCGGGGCGGAAAAAGCGGGTGTTCAGGTCGACGAACGCGGTTTCATACCGGTCAACCGTAAACAGCAGACGAACGTGCCGCATATTTATGCCATCGGCGACATTTGTGGCGAGCCCATGCTGGCACACAAGGCCAGTTATGAGGGAAAAATAGCGGCTGAAGCCATTGCGGGTCTTAAAGGAGAATACGACGCCATGACAGTCCCGTCTGTCGCTTATACCGATCCCGAAATCGCCTGGATGGGCCTGACGGAAAAGGAAGCGAAAAAGAAAGGAATCCCTGTCGAAAAATCGGTATTCCCCTGGAGTGCTTCGGGACGGAACCTGACGATGGGACGGCGAGACGGGATGACCAAACTGTTGTGGGACAAATCCTCGAAACGCCTGCTGGGCGCCGCAATTGCCGGAACCCATGCAGGTGAACTTTTATCCGAAATGACGCTGGCGTTTGAAATGGGCGCCGATATGGAAGATATTGCTCTGACGATCCATCCGCATCCATCATTGTCGGAAACAGTCATGTTCGCGGCCGAAATCGGGCTTGGGACGATTACAGACCTGTATTTCCCGAAGAAAAAATAATGTGATGATTGAACTCCGATGCCTTTGAAAGCAATGATGTCGGGGTGCTATAAACCAGTCGGCCCGTTCAGCTTTTTCAGATCGTTATCGTCCAGATACCGCCACTGACCGGATGGGAGCGAATCATCAAGGACTAATCCGCCTATGGCTGAGCGGTGGAGTTTTTCCACACGATTGCCTGCAGCGGCAACCATGCGTTTGACCTGGTGGTATTTTCCTTCGGTAATGACGAGCCTCATCCGGCATTCAGCGAAACTTACGCAGGAGAGTGCTTTTGTTATGGCGGTTTCGTCTTTCAACTGGACGCCGTTTTTCAGTTTTTCGATCTGAAGTTCATCGATCTCTGCATTTGTTGAGATATCGTAAACTTTCGGCACTTTCTTTTTCGGGGACGTATAGCGATGGATGAAATCGCCGTCATCGGACAGGAGAAGCAGGCCAGTCGTGTCCTGATCCAGCCGACCCACACATTGCAGTCCCCGCTGGATGAATTGCATGGGTAAAAGAGTAAAAACACTGGAATGGTGCTGTGGCTGATGGGAACATTCAAAGCCTGCCGGCTTGTTCAGGACGAGATACAGGTGCTCCCTGTATAGCCACTGTTGACCGTCAACTGAAAAATGGAAGGCGTCCGTTTCGAAACGGCGGCCCGGATCAGTGCAAACGGCATTTTCTGCGTGAACGCGACCCTGTACCACAAGAGTGCGGCACAGCTTTCTGCTGCCGAAGCCCTGGCGTTGAAGAATCTTTTCCAATGACATTTCCATAGCGGCATTGTAAAAGAATTCCTGCATAAAAACGCGAAAATCGTTTTTATGTCATTATATGTGCCAGGGGCAATAAAAAACCCCACGATGACGCGGGGTTTCCAAGGTCTCATCCAATCGGTAATTATACGGATTGAATGTTGGAAGCCTGTTTGCCTTTTGGGCCCTGAGTGACTTCAAATTGAACCTTTTGTCCTTCTTTCAAGGTTTTGAAGCCATTCATGTTAATTGCGGAGAAGTGTGCGAACAAATCTTCACCACCGTCTTCCGGAGTAATAAAACCGAAACCTTTAGAATCGTTAAACCACTTGACTGTACCAGTTGCCATAAAAGAGGGTCTTTCTATAAAAACGCATTATGCTTGTGAAACCAACGGAAAAAACGAGTTTGATCCGAACCAGTCCTTTTTTATAATGTTGCTATCGCCAGGCACTGGACCATGCGCCTGTCAACCGTTTCATTGTTGGCGCAAAGATAGTCAAAGTCAAGCGATTTTCCCAAAAAACGGCGGATTTTTGATGTAGGCTAAAAATTTGATGGCAACGCTGCAACCGTCACGCGGCGTCGGGCTGCACTAAGAGGCAAAAACACGTATCATCAAATGTGAACTTTGCGTTCGCGCACAAGCAGAAACTTTTAATTCGGTATAAAGTAAAAGCAATGGTTACACAGCAGGAAAAAGAGGCACTACTGGAAAAAGAGGCAAGCATTTTAAAAGCGCCTCCGATGTATAAGGTAGTTTTGTTAAACGATGATTTCACACCAATGGAATTCGTGATTTCCGTTTTGCAGGAATATTTTTTCAAGGACAGGGAAACCGCCACCCGGATAATGCTCGAAGTGCATCACGAGGGAAAGGGAGTTTGCGGAATTTTCCCGAAGGACATCGCGAACACGAAAGTGGAACTGGTTTTGAAACATGCCCGTGGCGAAGGGCATCCATTGCAATGTACGACGGAGGAAGCATGATTGCGCAAGAATTGGAAGTCAGCTTGCATATGGCCTTTGTAGAGGCGCGTCAGGCACGATATGAATTTATAACTGTTGAGCATTTGCTTCTGGCACTGCTGGACAATCCTTCTGCGTCTGAAGTATTGAAAGCATGCAATGCCAATATTCCCGAGCTGAAAAAAATGCTCAGCGACTTTGTGAGCGATAACACACCGATCGTCCCGGGTACCGCGGAAGTGGACACCCAGCCGACGCTCGGATTCCAGCGTGTTATCCAGCGGGCGATCATGCATGTCCAGTCCGCATCGAACGGCAAGAAAGAGGTAACCGGCGCAAACGTTCTGGTCGCCATTTTCGGCGAAAAGGATTCACATGCCGTTTACTACCTGCACCAGCAGGGGGTTACCCGTCTGGATGTGGTCAATTACATTTCCCACGGCGTGAGGAAAAATGTCCAGCCTGAAACACCCAAACAGGCTGAGGGTGCCGACGACATGCAGGGCGAAGCTGGCGTTGCCGGCAAGGATTCGCCTCTGGATCTCTATACCCTGAACCTGAACAAACAGGCGGCTTCGGGAAAAATCGATCCGCTGATCGGTCGTGAAGAAGAAATCGACCGCGTCATTCAGGTTCTCTGCCGCAGACGCAAGAACAATCCACTGCTCGTCGGTGAAGCCGGTGTCGGCAAGACGGCGCTGGCTGAGGGACTCGCATGGCGAATCACGCAGAATTCGGTTCCGGACGTTTTGCACGATGCTGTCGTTTATGCACTCGATATGGGCGCACTTCTGGCCGGTACAAAATATAGGGGTGATTTCGAACAACGCCTGAAAGCGGTGTTGAAACAGTTGAGCGACAATCCGAACTCGATTCTGTTCATTGACGAAATCCATACCATCATCGGGGCCGGTTCGGCTTCAGGCGGTACGCTGGATGCATCCAACCTGTTGAAACCGGCCTTGTCGGGCGGCCAGCTGAAATGTATCGGCGCAACGACCTTTACCGAATACCGTGGCGTTTTCGAAAAAGATCATGCCCTGGCACGTCGATTCCAGAAAATCGACGTGAACGAACCGACCGTCGAACAGACGGTACAGATATTGCGTGGCCTGAAATCCCGTTTCGAGGAACACCACAAGGTGAAATATTCGGTATCCGCACTGATATCGGCGGCTGAACTGTCCGCACGTTTCATCAACGACCGCCAGTTGCCGGACAAGGCAATCGACGTGATCGATGAAGCCGGTGCCGCCCAGCGTATTTTGCCGAAATCGAAACAGAAGAAAACGATAGGCAAGGCGGAAATCGAGGAAATCATCTCGAAGATTGCCCGTATTCCTGCGCAATCGGTCAATCAGGACGACCGGAGCAAATTGCAGAATCTGGATCGCGATCTGAAAAGTGTGGTTTTCGGTCAGGATGCCGCTATCGACGCATTGGCGGCCAGCATCAAGATGGCACGTGCCGGTCTGGGCAAGACCGACAAGCCGATCGGAGCGTTCCTCTTCTCGGGACCGACAGGCGTGGGCAAAACCGAAGTGGCAAAACAGCTCGCTTTCACATTGGGAATCGATCTGATCCGTTTCGACATGTCGGAATACATGGAGCGCCATGCCGTCAGTCGCATGATCGGTGCGCCTCCGGGATATGTCGGTTTTGATCAGGGGGGGCTCCTGACGGAAGCCATTACGAAAAAACCGCATGCGGTTCTGTTGCTCGATGAAATTGAAAAAGCCCACCCGGACATTTTCAGTATCCTCTTGCAGGTCATGGATCATGGTACCTTGACAGACAATAACGGTCGTAAAGCCGATTTCCGCAATGTCGTCATCATCATGACCACCAATGCGGGTGCTGAAAGTCTGCAGAAATCGTCCATCGGTTTCACCAACCAGAAGGAAAAAGGTGACGAAATGGTCGATATCAAACGGATGTTCACACCTGAGTTCAGGAACCGGCTGGACGGTATCATCAGTTTCTCCTCCCTGAATGAGGAAATCATTCTGCGGGTCGTCGACAAATTCCTGATGCAGCTGGAAGAACAGTTGCACGAAAAGAAAGTCGAAGCCATCTTTACCGAAGCCTTGCGCAAGTTCCTGGCGAAGAAAGGATTCGATCCATTGATGGGTGCCCGTCCGATGTTGCGCCTGATTCAGGATCTGATCCGCAAGGCGCTGGCAGACGAACTGCTCTTCGGCAAACTGGTGGCCGGTGGTTCCGTTATCGTCGATCTGGACGACAAGGAAGAGATCAGGCTGGAGTTTCCGGAAAATACAGGTGTATCGGACAAATTCCGGTTACCGGAAAGCAAAGCGCTGGAACTGGACTGATCTGAAATCCCTTCAACAAGCCTGCTCTGAAGAGCAGGCTTTTTTATGACAGAAAACAATTTGACCAGACAGCAAAAAGCAGTGAGACCGGAAGGCAGTAAACGAAAAGCGCGACCAGATTGGCAAGAGTGATACGACCGAAAATAATTTTAATGCCCAGCCATACCGAAAACAGCGACGCAGCAGCCAGAACCGTGAATTGCAGGACGGGTAACCATCCGGCAGGAAGGCCTTCCGCCTCCCAAAGTGAAAAACCGATCCGGCTGATACCCAGAAAAATACCGGAACCAACGACGGGTATCAGGCAAAATGCCAGTTGTTTCCACAGTCCGTTATTGCCTGAAACAAAGGCGGCCACACGAAGCAGCGCATACGTCACCAGAGCGAGAACAGAGCCGCTGGCGACGATGAAAATCAGGAGGGCCGGACTTGATGGGTTGGCAGACAGCCACCAGGGTAAATCGCTGGCAGGTAAAATGTTCAGTTGTGAAAAAAGATGAATGAAATGGCTGTAAAGAACGTTTCCACGCCATGTCAGTGCCGCTGTACAGATTCCGGTCACTCCCCAGAGAAGCAAAAACAATTCGGGACCGGATATTTTGTTTTCGGGCGTCGTCACAATTTCAGAAGAAGGCGCTCTGAATCCAAGTTCAACGGCATTTCGGTGTCCGATGCAGCGTCCACAGGCATGGCAGTCAGACATGCCCTGCATTTGGCGGACATTGATTAGCGTGGGGCAATCGAGGCGTTCCTGCTGTCCGGAGTATCGTTCCCATTTTTCACGGTCGACTTTGTAATAAATGGGTGAAAGTCTGGCAAGCAGGCCGAATATTCCTTTGCCGGGGCACAGATACATACACCAGATGCGTTTGCCGTTGCCGTATAAAAAACCGGTTACCAGAGCCAGACCCGTTGGAATGCCGAGCAGGACCAGAGTCGCAGGAAAGTTGTCGTACACGCCAATCAGCTGTCCATACAAAACCGTACCGACCAGAACGGAACATGGCCACCCTTTCCAGCGAATCCAGCGCGGTATTGAACGTTTTTGCCCGTGACGGCTGATGAATTCGGTCAACGTCCCGTCGGGGCAGAATAGACCGCACCAGATTCGTCCGGTGACCATCATGCTTAACATGATCAGGGGCCAGCCGATCCCCCAGAACATCAATCGGGAAAAATCTGAAACGCTGGCATAAAGGTGTTCATCGGCAAAATTAAGGGTCAATACCGGTACCAGCAGCAACAAAAGATACAGAATGGCAAACAGGCATTGAATGAACGAAATCGTTTTCGGGTGACGTTTCATGGCAATACCGAATCGGGCCAGCCAGCCTGAAGAAAAAGCAGGAGTATCCGTGAATGATTTGTCCTCAGATAAAACGGGAGATTCGACAGGTTTTATGCTGATCGTTTTGTTCCTGGCCTCTCTCTGAAAAAGGTCTTTTTCAATGTTTTTCATCGCTCCGGTATTTTAAAGCTTCTTGTCCACTGCTTGTATCCGGTGCAATAATGCATGCCATATCTTCAGCCGGTGCTGGTATCGAAAATGGATCATGATCTTGCCAGACCCGGATTTTCATATCGTTTTTTGGGAAATCAATTATGCCTGAACATGTAGTCAGATTGCCGAATGGTATCACGATGCCGACATTGGGCCAGGGAACCTGGTTCATGGGAGAATCGTCTTCTGCCAAAAAAGATGAAATAGCCGCCTTGCAGCACGGGATCGACCTGGGGATGACGTTGATCGATACGGCGGAAATGTATGCTTCCGGAGGCAAAGCCGTCCAGCTGCATTTATGGGGAATCCGATCCCCAGTATTTCGGCGGCCCGATCCCCATCGGCGGCGCGGCAGGAGACCAGCAGGCGGCTCTGTTCGGCCAGACCTGTTTTAATCCCGGCGAAGCGAAGAATACATACGGCACCGGCTGCTTCATGCTGATGAACACCGG
>CAJKQK010000037.1 GCA_905202055.1 uncultured Oxalobacter sp. | reverse complement strand
GCCAGAACTCCCCCATACCCAGAGCGTTCCATCCGGTTTCAGGGCGAAGATGGTTCCGTTACCGGACACATCGTTGACCTGATCCATGATTTTGCGGGGTTCAGGAAGAAACCGACCGGTTTTCGAACCGATTTCACGGATAATGCCCAGTTGACCATACCCGGTTGCCCCCCATCCCCACAGCGAACCATCCTGTTTGATGACGTAGGAGATATGTTCTTCCGGGCTGGCAAAAACAGCACGGCCTTTTTGCATGCTGAGGTATGGCACCCGTTCATCCGGATTCGAAGACAAATTGGTATTTCCCCATGTCCACACGTTTCCATCCGGATCAACGTAAAGGCTGTGGTTGATGCCTGCCGCAATATGTTTTTCCTCAGCCAAAACGTGGGTAGCGGCCAAAAAACAGAACAACATGCCGAACATGAAACGGCCAGAATTGAGTATCAGTTTAGTCATGTCAAGGTTTATTATATTTTCCGCTTAAAAATTCCAGTTCTCTCCTAAACCGGCTCCACAGCCACTCTGGCCCAGACTTTTCATAGTGTTTGACCAGCCCCTGCATTTGCCGGTTCACCGTTTCCCAGTCATTGCGCTTCATCGCCTCAAACATCGGCCTGTTGGCTGTCCTTCCGATCCAGCCCGGCCCCTGATGATAATACCGTGAAAAAACGAGGGTTTGTTGCGCCGAATTCATTTCATGAAAGAAAGGCGCATTCGGCATGGTTTTCTTCAGACGGGCAATCCGGCTGTCCCAATCCTGAATGCTTTTTTGTGCCTTGTCCATCATGACGATGTCGTTGACCTGATCGATTTCCTTATCGGTCAACACCAGTGGCCTTTTCCTCAACTCATCGTCTGCGACCACCCGTTTCTTCCCGATATAGGGGGCACATTTCTGGATGAACGATTCATCAAAGCCCATCCCTCTCATCTCATCCGCACTGGTTTGCCCCAGATCGAAACCCGATCCGATCGTCACGCCTGAATTGTTCGCCCACTTTCTTTGGGGCGGCGGAACTCCTCTTTTCATCGCTTCCATCTTCTCGCGCCTTTCCAGATCCAGTTCTTTTCCGGCAATCGGCAAATTGGCATAAGCAGACGAGCCGCCTTCCAGCCGGGAAAGAACCGTAAAATTGATGCCGATCGGCCAGCCCCGGTTCAGCCGGGTGAGTCTGGAATTGATGTCATGAGTCATTTCAATGCTCACTTCCCGACGTCCTTTCGGAATAGGCAACTGCCCGGGGCTGAGAAGGGCGACCTGCAGGGGTACAAAACCGGGATTGGCGGCATTGTCGTTTACAAAAACAGACCTGAAAGGCTTGTTAAGCGGTCGTCCGGCTGAAGGAGGTTCCAGCCCCTCCGGATCAAACTCACCATCCTGCAAAGCATCAGCTGCCTGCTGACTGCCTGATTGAGAGGTATCTTCATTCATCCATCCACGCGCTGTTTCATTTCCCGAATCGGCGGCATGGTGTACCGGTGCTTCTTCTTTTGCCGGATAAAACGCATCCTGAACCGGCATGGCTTTAATATCATTCAGGCGGACAGCCCCCGTTTTCCGGCCCGGTTGAATGCCCGTTTCCCAATGGTTCCTCTGGCCGGAACAACAGGGGAGAGACCTCTGAACGATCGGGATCTTCATCCTTGTCCCGACTATTGAAAATCAGCTCAAGCGTACGCCAGGCAAACGAGTTCCTCAAATCGGCAACCCGTGTCGACCGGTCAGGCATGTCCGATTCCCCCTGAATCGCCCTGAGTGCCTCGTCTGCCAGTGGCAATGACGTGTTGTTTCCACTTTCATCCGTCTGCACCAGCAAAGGCATCGGCCGGTTCAATTCAAAAGGCAGTGTACGGCTTGCCGATGGAGGGATTTGCCCCGACAAATCAAAACCCTTTTCAGACGTATCCGGTTTTTCCGGTGAAACAGGCTCTTTTGGATGGGTGTACTGTTGCGGCCCGCCTGTCCTGCCGGTTCCGGAAAATGGCTGTTTCTGCCAACTGCCATCCGATCCGCCGTTGTGAACCACCGGCTTCACCTCTGTGAATATACGCTCCAGCACCTTTCGCCCGAAAGCGTTCCCATCCAGTGAAACAGCTTCTATGTTTTGTCCTTTTTCCACTTGCAGTCCGAGTGGGCTGCCTTTCTCCTTTTGCCCGGCTTGTCCCATTTGACCATAAGGATCACGGGTATCCGGGACAAGGGACTTCTGCCTGATGGCGTGAGGATTAACGCCTTCTGTCCCGACACCCATCGGACGCCTCTTGTAAAAATCAGGCCTGGGCGGCATTTTTTCAAATTTCGGATTCGAATCCGCCTGCTCCTGTCTTTCCCTCTGTGCTTTCTCCTCATACCAGGAAGGGGTGCGGAAAAACGGGGTATGCGACTCTTCCGGATCAGGGAGTTTATCTGTCATACCGAGTTTATACATATGGTAGGCCGTAATGTTATTGCGGTCAGGGGAATACTTCGGCAGGCCGTCGTCGTCGATCTCCATGCCGAAGGGGTTGTTTGTGGTCATATCAGCTCCTTTTGTTTTGGGCAGGCTGTTTAATGCCTGTCATGAAATGAGTATAAAGGTGAAACGTTTCAATTACTTATACACCTGTTTTATAAGTCTTCCGGACATTTGTGGCACATTTGTGAAGGCTTGATCCTTTTATGGTCTTTTTTGCCATGAAAGCCGCGGCGCTTGTCATTTTTTGCCATGAACGACAGATAAGGTGAGGCGGTATCGGAAATGTGGAGATGGAAAATTGAGAGGGGATAGTTGAAAGGGGCAACTTTGTCAGGTGGTGTAACGGGCAGGCTCTGGCAATCAGGGTATTATGCGGACATATTGAAGGTATGCGCGATAAGTGGTTCTTTTTGGGTGCTGTTCATCAACGAACCGGGTGGCAATATGGGGGTGGATGATTTAACATCCTGTCTTTTTTGTGCCCTTTTCATGGTTGTTGCCTGATTTTTATATGGTTTTTCTGTTCAATCGCAAGACCCTTTTTTATGGGTACGATAGTCTGGATGACCCGAAGCCGGGTATGCCGGTGACTGGTTTGTTTTGCCGGAGGCGGTTTGCTTGGGCTGTGTGGTAAAAATGATCTTGACATTAGACCGTCATATGCTCATTCTGTAATGTGATCCACAGTGTTTTTTTTACGGGCGCAAAGCATGTCTGAAACAATGTTGGCTGTTCTGGAATTTCCTGATCTGGATGAGCTTTTCAGGATGGCACGGCTGTTTCTGGCGTCTTCTTTTGTGGCCGGGTGTTGTGTGGGTGGGATGAGGCTGTTGTCACCAGGCGGTTTCTTTTCGGGCAAGCGGACTCAAAGAAACGTCGTCATGCTGAGGGAAAAAATGGATTGGAATTTGGGCCGTGTTCGTCAGGGGACGCTGGCTGTTATCGGATGCCTGTTTCTGGCGAATGGCGCGTGGGCGAACGATTATTCCGACGGCATGCAGTTTTATCAGGACAAGGATTACGAGAAAGCTTTTTCTTCTTTCAAAAAGGCTGCCGACAAGGGCAATGCGGCTGCACAATCCGCTCTGGCTGCCCTGTACTATAACGGGGAAGGGGTGGAGGAGGATGAGGCCGCTGCCGCGTTATGGTATTCCCGTGCTGCCGAGCATGGCCAAACGGATGCGCAGTTTGCACTGGGCGAGATGTTCGAGGCCGGCGAAGGGGTGAGGCGCGATGTCAAAAAGGCGGCTTTCTGGTACAAAAAGGCCGCCGACAAGGGGCATCTGATGGCTGCCACGAAGCTGGGCATCCTGTACATGGAGGGACGTGGGGTCAGGCGGGACGACGCGAAGGCGGCCGCCTGGCTTTCTCTTGCCGCCAAACGGGGTGTTGCGCTGGCGCAGACGAATCTCGGTGTTTTGTATTCAAGCGGGCGTGGGGTTGAACCGAATTCGAAACGGGCGCTGGAATGGTATAAAAAAGCGGCTTTGCAGGGAGATTCCGATGCCCAGTTTTCGCTCGGCAATATGTATGAGGACGGCGCCGGCGTTGAAAAGAATCTGGCGGTCGCGGCGGCCTGGTACCTGAAGTCGGCTGAGCAGGGCAATGCCGAGGCGCAAAACAATCTGGGACGCCTTTATATGGAAGGCGGGGAGTTCGAGGGGCGCGAGGACGAGGCGTTCATGTGGTTCTCCCGGGCGGCCGATCAGGGGTATGCCGAGGCGCAAACGAATCTGGGCGTTTTGTATTCCTATGGGCTGGGGGTGGACAAGGATTTGCAGAAGGCGTTTTACTGGTATCAGCAGGCGGCTGAAAAGGGGCAGGCTGAAGGCGCTTTTTTCCTGGCTGAAGCGTATTACAGGGGGGAAGGTGTCCATCGGGACGACAGGCAGGCGGTTTTCTGGTACGAGAAAGCGGCGAAGCTGGGTGTTCCTGAAAGTCAGGACAGGCTTGGGCTGATGCTGACGAACGGGGTGGGCGTCAGGCAGGATTACAAACAGGCGTATGGCTGGTTCAAGAAGGCGGCCCGGCAGGGGTATGCCGAATCGCAGAACAATCTGGGGGTTTTGTATGCCCGCGGTCTTGGGGTCGAGAAGGATTACAGGCAGGCAGTGGCCTGGTATCGCAAGGCGGTGATGCAGAATCTGCCTCAGGCGCAATTCAATCTGGGAACGATGTATTTGCAGGGGCATGGCGTCAAACAGGATGTCAAACTGGCCAGACACTGGTTTTCCAAGGCTGCTGCGCAAGGTTTGCCTGAAGCGCAGAGAAGCCTGGACAGGATGCCGAAAAACGGGCAGACGATCAATACGGATCTGTCGACCTGATTTCGGGCAGGGATGAGGGTTTTGTATCGGGCATGACGTTTTCTTGTCATGCCTTTTTTGTTGCCGGATACGGATGGGTCTGGTGCCTGCCGGATTGAGGGGGCGATACACGGAGTCGGTCGGGGCGTTTTTTGGGTGCGGCGGGTAGCCGGTTTCAGCAGTCGTCACATGGGTCAGCACAGGGCAATGTGAAGTGGTGAAAAGAGGACAAGGATGAAGATGGCCGGTTTGGGGATGGTTTTGGGTATGTCGGTGTGTCTGCTGGCGGCATGGTTCCTGCGACGTCTGGGGCAAAAAGTGTGATGGTGGTGTCCGCAAGGATATGATGCAGGTAATTGGCTGGTATGAAAAATCAGCGAATGCGGGATACGCACCTGTCCTGACACGGCTGGGCAGGATGCGTTTGCCGGACAGGGGAATGTCGCGCGATGACGGGATGGCGATTGCTTTTCCCGAACAGTCGGCACAGTGCGGGGACTGGATGGCGAATTTTGTTTCGGGATGATGTTTATCCGGGGCGGGGGAACGAAGCGGGATGTGAATCAGGCTGCAAGCCGGATCAACAAGGTAACGGATAAGGGACCGCCCGATACGATGCGGAGGATGTCCCGTTTGTATGAGGGTGGTTATGGCGTTCTCCCCTGTGAGAAAGTAGTGCTCGCACGGCTAAAAAGAGCGCTGGCGCGGATGAGGGGGAAGCGATGCGGCGGCTGGCCGCGGTATATGAAAACGGGACGTTTGGCGTGCAGCCCGACCGGGAAATGGCGCGTTCGCTGAAAAGGAAGGCGGCCGTGGCAATGAAAGCGGTTTTTCCGGATTATGCGGTGATGCAGGACGGTGGCTTGCCGCTGACGTTGAAGTACTGGGTGAGGGGTTGGAAGGTATGGATATGAATGAGGCGATGTTTGATTTTTCGGATGGGTTCAGGCCGGAACCGGTGAGACTCGATGACCGGTTTCCGGTGGCCGATGAGCTGGTGTTTTTATGGGAGGTGTCGGTGAGGTCGACGCATGACTTCCTCTCGGAAGCCGACATTGACGGCCTGAAGCCGGTTGTCAGGATGGCGCTGGAATCGATTCCACAGTGTTGGGGAATGGCTGACCGGGCAGGGCGATGGGTGGCGTTTATGGGAATCGATGGCGAGATGCTTGAAATGCTTTTCGTTCATCCGGCTGCGCAGGGACTGGGTCTTGGACGGCGCCTGACAGAAAGGGCGGTTCATGGGCTGGGTGTGCGGTTTGTGGATGTGAATGAACAGAATCCGAAGGCATTTGGGTTTTATCAGCGGGTCGGGTTTTCGCTTGCAGGACGGTCTGAAACGGACGGGTACGGTAATCCGTTTCCCATTTTGCATTTGGCATGGCGTGGCGAATAAGATGTTTTCAGCATGACTGGAAAATGGCGGATGCGACCGCTATTGATTCCAGTCGATATCCGGACTTGTTTGTTCTTCTGTTACGCGGTGTCAAAGGAATGAATGAAAAAACTTCTCGTGGTTACTCTTTTGTCGCTGTTGTCGCTTCCTGTGTTCGCTTCCGGCTGGCGGGGCTGGGAGGGTTTTTCCATCCCGAAGGGCAATGAACAACACTGGATTTGCGGGATGGCGACCGTCAACAGGACAGACCCGTCGGAGAATGCGTCTGTCAGGCTGATCGAATCGGTTCCGTTTATCCGGTTTGATTTGTTTAAAAGTGCATGGTCTTTCCCGGAAGGCTCGCCTGTTGCCGTGAGACTGGATTTCGACGATAAGAAACCGCTCGATTTGATGGCTTGCGGGGATGGACAGATTGTTTCGATTGCCATTCCGGCCGGGCTTACCCTTGTGTTTTTGAGTCTGCTCAATGACAGGCAGCATGTTCGCGTTTTTTTCAGGGACGGAAATGAAAAGGGATGACTTATCGGGCTGGATGGCGCTGGTGAAGATGATTTCCTGTTTTAAAAGAACCGGGCTTCGGAGTGGGCGGACGATGATGATTGACAGGCTGTTCGGGCATCCCTTGGGGCAGGGAGGATTTTGTCGGGTCTGTTTTTTTATGTTCTGTAGCTGACCGAAGAATGAATCCATAATAAACTGTTTATGTCGGGCGCGTTTGCGCCTTTTTTTGTTTCAGGACCTCTCCTTTGCCGGAGAGGTCTTTTTTTATGGAGAAACCACATGACGACATTACCGGAAAAGGATCTTCTGGCTGGATCGAAAATGCCCCGCACGACGACGGGGGAGATGAAGACGGCATTGGGCAAGGTGCGCGATTATCTGGCGGAACTGTTCGGGGAGGACAGCTCTGACAGGGAGGCGGCCAGAAAGGCATTGGGGATCGATCTGGCTGTTCTGGCATCCGGGCCGGAAACGGAAGTGGCCTTGTCGGGGAAAGCGGACAGGGATGAATTGACGGCTCTTGAAGAAGCGATGTCCGGACGGGGGATACCGGTCGGTTCGATTGTCTGTTTTGCCGTGACGGCTGCACCTGCCGGGTATCTGATAGCGGATGGCTCTGCTGTCGGTCGGGAGACGTATCCGGATCTTTTTGCCGCTATCGGGACGGCTTTCGGCGAAGGGGATGGGAAAACGACGTTTTGTCTGCCGGATTTGATGGGGAGGGTTGTGCAGGGAAGCGTCACGCCGGGGCAGAGGATCGAGGCGGGGTTGCCGAATATTACCGGGTATTTGAACCGGTCTTCGTCACCCGCTTTCCAGTCCGCGTTTGAATATGCCACCCTGGAAGAACATTATGCGTCGGTTGGGGGCGCATTTTCATCATCCGGGACAATAAGCGGGGTAAACGGGATGTCTGATGCCGTCACGGATTATTATCAATTGAAGAATTTCGATTTCGACGCGTCAGACGCCAATCCGATCTACGGTGCTTCCGATACGGTTCAGCCGCCGGCGCTGACGCTATTGCCTTGTATCAGGGCATTCGACGCCGTCATCAACCCTGCTTTGGCCGATGTGACGGCACTGGCCGGTGATGTCAATACGAAACTGGACAAGGCGGGTGGCCGGATGAATGGCGCCATTTATTTCGGCGAGTCGGGTTGCACAGGAGTGGGGTATGACGAATGTGGCCAGATTGTCCTGACATCGAAAGGGGGCGCCTCGCCTGCCTCGCTCGCACTGGGCAACGATGGGTGTTTGTGGACGAACGGGCAGCTGATCCGTTAGGTGACCGAGGCTTATGACGATGGCACAAACTGGTTCCGCAGATGGTCGGACGGCTGGCTGGAGCAGGGGGGAAGCGCGACGCTACCCGGAAATGATGGACTGTCGATAACGCTTATCCGGCCTTACAGCGGATTTTACAATGCTGTGGCTTCGCCATTGACCAACCATACTGTTTTTTATCAGGGCAATCCTGTCAGTGTGAATACGGCCATGCTGACGACGCTGACAATCGGTGCTTATAACGGGACGGCGAAAACGGTGGTTTCCTGGCAGGCATGCGGGCGACAAGGTGGATGGCCCTGGATATGCAACTATCGGGAAGGTGGATTTCAGACCGTTTTTTTTTGTTGCTTTTTTGCAATTATCGGGGGGTTGACAGAAGAAATTTTCGACAAAGGGAACGAGGTAACCGAAGAAAACGGGTTTTACGGATTTAAAAATATTGTTTAACTTTCATTTTTAATTTCATGATTTTGAACAATTTTATTGATGTGTCCGTTTTTTCGAAAGATGGCATGTTCATAAATGTGACACAAATGTCCGGAGCGCCTTGACTCCCGTTTTACAATATCACTGTGCAATGAAACATGATTGCACGCTTCGGTTGTTTTGAGGCAGGCAGGTCTTGTCGCAGTCAATGCCGGGGGTCGCGTTCCGGCGGCCTGACTGTCTCCAAACGCCACAACACATCGTAATTTGTCGCCGTACCGCCGGGGGTCGCGTCCCGGTAGCGCAGGAAATGGTCTTGAAGTCGCTGTAGCCAGTGTCGCGTCTGGCAAAAGTCCGTTTCGTTTATCAGGGGTTGCGTCCTGTGCCGGTGTGAAAGACTTGTTTTTTAATCTTTCATATTAGGAGCGACAGATGCCAGTATCATCTTCCGACCTGGAAATTCTCGGTAAATCCTCTCTCGACGATTATTTGCGCAATACCGCCGTCGATCAGATTTCTACCGATACCCCGCTGCTCAAAAAGCTGATGCAAAAAAAGAAAAAGCTTGTGGGCGCGAAACAGAATGTTACGGTCAATATCCGTAAATCCCTCGATTCCAATTTTGCATGGGCGTATGGTGAAGCGCCTGTATCGTTCAACAAGCGCAATACGCTGGAACACGCCGCTTTCCCCTGGCGCCGTGCCGTGGACGGTTTTTACATCGCCCACGATACGCTGTTTGCCAATGGCATTCGTGTCAAGGAAGGCCAGAGCGGTTCACACAAACTGGAATCAAATGAACGCGTCCAGTTGACTAATTTGCTGGATGAGCAGACTCAGGCTTTCCGTACCGGTTTTATGGAAAAGCTGTCGATGGAATTGCATCGTGACGGCACGGCCAATGCGGACGCCATTACCGGTCTGGACGCACTGGTTTCCTTGAAACCCGACACGGGTGTGGTGGGCGGGATCGACCGTTCGACAGCCACTTACTGGCGCAATAACGTGAAGACGGAGATTGCTTCCACCTCGGCCGGTACGCTGGCGACAGCCATGGAAGGGGAATGGCGCAAGTGTATCCGCAATGGCGGCAGCCCTGATTTCATTCTGGCCGGTTCCGCGTTTATCGACGCGTATCGCCAGTATGGCGTGACAGTGACCAATAACGCCAATGCGGGTTCGGTCAAGCGACTTGACGCCGGTATCGGTTCGGGTACCTCGACCGGCCTGTTCTTCAAGGGCGTTGAAATTATCTGGGACCCCCAGTTCGAGACGCTGGACGCTATCGAATCACCAACGATTCCGTGGGAAAAGCGCTGCTATTTCATTAATACGAAGCATATGGAATTGCATGACGACGATATGGATGTGGTGACGCCGACCCGCCCGTATAACATTCTGGCGCTCTACCAGATGGTCAATGTCCGTATGGCAGTCGTGATGAAGCGTGCGAATGCCCATTCCGTTCTGACGATCGCCTAAAGGCCTGAGAAACCGGTACCGGACACACCGGTACCGGTATTTATCCTGTTTTTTTATTGAGGAAAATTATGACTCCATTGTATGAAATCCTGATCCGCCGTGACGCTCACACGATCACTCCTGTCACGATTCCGGATTATGAAGTGCCGCTTGTCCAGGAATTGTTCGGTACCGAAAATATCCAGAACGCCGACAAGCTACGCGCGGATGAAGCCGGTATCGGTTCGCCAACCGGTTCTTTCAAGGCCAGTGACGACGAATATGAACGTTTTTGCGTGAAGTACGGTGTTGAACTCGTGGAGATGGTTTACGGCAAGAAAGGGTCGAAAGCGCTTGAAAAAGCGATGGGCGAAACCAAAGCGAAACTGTCTGCCAAGGGCAAACCGGCGGCTGTCTGATGGTTCGCATGTCACTCAGTTTGGAGGTCAATTATGGCACAGCCACCAGCCTATAACCGCGAGAAGAATTTTACCCTGAATAGCGGGCGGGAGACGGATCATCCGGCATTGAATGCGGAGCTGGACCGGGCGTCGAATTCGATCAACGATATTCGGACGAATCTGGCGATATTGCAGGCGGACGACGGGAAGTTGCGTCCGTCTGTGGTGACGGCGGATTCCATCAGCGAGGAGTTGCGGGTTTCACTGGTGGAAGGCGTCGTCATGGATGCGCAGGCGATGCTGGACAGATCGCTTGCGGCGGCGGATGCATCGTCAAAGTTGGCGATAGCGGCAAAGGCGAGTGAGGAGATTGCAAAATCCAGTTCGGAAATAGCGCTTGAAAGTGCGAAAGCGCTTTCACTGGCAGTCAATGCAGACTGGAACGCGACGGAAGGGCGGGCGCAAATCCTGAACAGGCCGGAGCTGTCGGCTGTGGCGATATCGGGCCAGTACAAGGATCTGGACGGCAAGCCGGGCAATCTGGCGACAACGGAAGATATAGCCGTCTTGCAGGAAGCGTTCGCCGAAAAGGGGATACCTGTGGGAATGGTCGGGTTCTTCGCCATGAGCACTCCGCCGGGTTACCTGAAAGCGGACGGTGCGGCGGTCGGCCGCGAAACGTATCCGGATCTGTTTGCCGCCATCGGCACGACGTTCGGGGAAGGCGATGGAGAGACGACGTTCAACCTGCCTGACCTGATCGACCGGTTCGCGCAGGGTAGCAATACGCCGGGGCAGAAGATTGAGGCGGGGTTGCCGAATATCACGGGCGGAGTTGGTCTCTACAATTCCAATAACCTTTATGGAGCCACACGCTGGCACCCAGGAAACTATCCCGGTTCCGGAAATTCTACTTCGTTTGGAGTCGAAGGAGGAGAAGGATATGTCGAGATAGACGCACGTGGATCGAGTCCCATCTATGGCGCATCCGACACCGTCCAGCCACCAGCATTAACCTTGTTGCCCTGCATCAAAGCCTTCGATGCAGCGGTCAACCCCGGACTGGTCGATATGACCGGGCTGGCCAATGATGTCGCCGGCCTGTCTGGTTTGCCGACCGATATGGCTGCCTTGTCGGCAAACAAACTGGATAAATCGGCGGCTTTTACTCAAGACCAGACCTGGCAGACACCATCACGGGTGGCGGGAACGATTTATACGAACACAACGGGACGGGCGATTACCGTCTCGGCATCCCATTCGCAAAACGGCTCCTGGAGTGAGATTAAAGGGTATGTGAATGGCGTCGTCATCAGCACCACAGGTGGGTATTACACAACCGTATCTTCCGGATCGATCACGTTTATCGTGCCGAACGGTTCAACCTATACCGTTACCGGCAATGTTACTGCCTGGAGGGAATTGAGATGATTTACTTTAAAAACACGTCGGGCGATATCTATGGCTACGATGAAACGGAGGCGGGCCAACAAAAACTGATCGACGAGGCGAAAAATGCCGGATGGCTGGATGTGACGGCAAACTGGCCGCCGGTGCCATCACTTGAAAAAGCCAGAGCGGCAAAACTGGCTGAACTGAATGCAGCGTTCACGACGGCATCGGAAACGGCCCGTTGCCTGTCATCGGCCGGTTTTGAAATCAATGCCGACGAAACGGCGAACCGCAATATATCCAGCCTGATCGTAGCGATGGAAGCGACTGGTGAGGAGACAGTCCGGTTCTGTGCTTTTGACAACCGTTTTCATGACGTAACACTGGCGCAGCTGAAGACCATGCAGCTTGAAATCATTGCGAATGCCCGGACGATTTACGAGATGAAATGGAAAATAAGGGAACGCATCGATAACGCTCAACATATTGAAGAGCTTGATGCCATGGTAATGAATTTCGATAAGGGAGAAGAATGATGGCACAACCTCCTTCTTATAACAGGCAAAAGAATTTTGCCGATGACTTCGGAAACGAGACGGATCACTCTGCCCTGAACGCGGAGCTGGACCGTGCGTCGAATTCGATCAACGATATCCGGATGAATCTGGCGATATTGCAGGCGGACGACGGGAAGTTGCGTCCGTCTGTGGTGACGGCGGATTCCATCAGCGAGGAGTTGCGGGTTTCACTGGTGGAAGGCGTCGTCATGGATGCGCAGGCGATGCTGGACAGATCGCTTGCGGCGGCGGATGCATCGTCAAAGTTGGCGATAGCGGCAAAGGCGAGTGAGGAGATTGCAAAATCCAGTTCGGAAATAGCGCTTGAAAGTGCGAAAGCGCTTTCACTGGCAGTCAATGCAGACTGGAACGCGACGGAAGGGCGGGCGCAAATCCTGAACAGGCCGGAGCTGTCGGCTGTGGCGATATCGGGCCAGTACAAGGATCTGGACGGCAAGCCGGGCAATCTGGCGACAACGGAAGATATAGCCGTCTTGCAGGAAGAGATCGCCAGAAAGGTGGAAGGGGTTCCCGTGGGAACTATCGAATACTTCGCCATGAGCGCGCCTCCGCCGGGTTACCTTATGGCCGATGGAACGGCAGTCGGAAGGGAAACGTATCCGGATCTGTTTGCCGCCATCGGCACGGTGTTCGGGGAAGGCGATGGGGTAACGACGTTCAATTTGCCAGACCTGATCGGACGGTTCGCGCAGGGCAGTGCGACGCCGGGGCAGAAGGTGAAGGCGGGGTTGCCGAATATTACGGGCGATGTTGCGCCAACATCTTATTATTCGGGAGTGGTTGCCAATGGTGCATTTTACGGTACGGAAAGAACGGGTAACACGGTAACTCTCTCGAATGCCGCCGGGCCTGTGTCTGTCATCGGTTTGGATGCATCCCGTTCCAATCCCGTCTACGGTGCATCCAATACCGTCCAGCCTCCGGCATTGACCTTGCTGCCCTGCATCAAGACCTTCGATGCGGCAACCAATCCCGGATTGATCGACATCACAGAGCTGGCCAACGAGAAAGCGAATAAGACGCAAGTAGCAAATCTTGCGATGCCTTCGAATTCATATACCCAGTTAACATTGCCAACAAATCCATCCAGTTTTACCGCTCCTGCGGATGGATATTTTTTCAGTACAGCTTACGCCGGAACATCAGCGGGATTCATCAATTTTTCAAACACTAACGGTATGGGAAACATGGCAGGCGTTAGTGCTGGCAATGCAGTCAAGATATTTCTGCCGGTGAAAAAGGGGGACATCGTTGGCGTGAACTACGGGAACCTAACTGAGCAAACCACGGTGGGATTCTTTTATTGCGAAGGGAGCCAGCCATGAGATACGGAATAATAGAAAACAAGCGGTTTGTCCTGATCGACGACGACCTTCAACGGCTGAAGAACACCCTGTTATTCATACCGCAATATTCAGTTGATCAGATCAAGAGCTATGAAGACAACCAGATAGAACAAGGCTGCGATGGCATCTGGTATCTGGCCGGGCATGCTCCGGAAAAGCCGCTGGAAGAGGCCAAAACGGAAAAACTGAATGAACTGGCCACTGCATTCGAAAAAGCCTCAAAAACCGCTCATTGCTTCTCGTCCGCCGGTTTCGAGATCGATGCCGATGAAGTCGCCAACCGGAATATTGAAGGGCTGTCGCTCGTACTCGAACCCGGTGAAAGCACCCTGTTCCGGGCATACGACAACGGCTTTCACGAGGTGACGAAAGAACAGCTCGAGACGATGCGAAAAGAAATCGTCGTCAATTCGCAGCGGCTGTATCGGCTCAAATGGCAGCTTGAAGCCGCTATCGATGCCGCGCAAACGGTCGGGGAACTGAAGGCCATCGATATCACGTTTGAAACGGTCGGGCAGGGGGAAGGAGAAGACGATGGGCAGACGGCTTAGCCAGATTCCGATTGCCATCGACCAGTTCGTCAATACGCTTTTCGGCGGCTGGGCGGATGAAACGATATCCAGTGCGGCATGGCGCAAGCGCAATGAAGGCAAAGGCTGGCGGTTTTTGCGGTGCCTGATCGACTGTATTTTTTTCTGGCAAAAAGATCACTGTAAACAGGCATATCGATCCGAACTGGATAGGAAACAGTTGCCGGAGGAGTTGCGGGGTGATGGCCATGAATGAAACGACTGTGACGTTCGGGCAGGTCATGATGGTTTTGCAGTTTCTTCTGGCGGCAAGAATCATGCGGTATGCGACTGCGATGAAGCTGGCGCTTGTTCAGGTGCCGGCTTTCTGGACAGGATGGTTGAAAGGGGCCGGATTCGGGAAGAATCTGTCCGGGATGCAGAAGCCTGTGAAAGGAGAAAAGAGATGAATGGATTGATTCAACGGCACCGGACACTCGGGGAATTGCTGGCGGAATTGAAGGCGCGGCTGGGTTTTGTGGCCTAGGGGCCGGCTTCGAACAATAACAATCCGGTCATGATTTCTTTTTTGCAGGAAGCGCACGATTATGTTTATGACCAGCTCAATCCGACGCCGATGCGCAAGAAGACGATCATTACGCTGGAACAGGGGTCGTTCCGTTACGACTGGCACAACGATCTTGAAGATGAAGACATCGATCCGGGACTGGTCATGTCGGTCTGGATAATCGACGGGGATTGCCGGACGCAACTGGTTCAGGGGATTTCGGAAACGGATCGCGAGGATGACAGCCGGTCGGTTCCGGTGAAGTATGAAACCCTGAACGGACAGATTGAATTGTGGCCGGTTCCGGACCGTCCTTATGGCCTGCTGGTGGAATACATCGCGTCGAAACCGCGTTTTGCCCAGTCGGCAGACCGGCCCGGTGGTTCCGACAGGCTCGTCCTGTTGTATGCCCTCGCCAATGCCAAGGCGCATTTCCGTCACCCGGATTCCCAATCGGTCGCCGTGTTGTTCAATACAAAGCTGCGGCTTGAAAAGATCAGGCAGCACGAGAACCGGCGTTTTTTCCTGAACGGGCACTATCGGAAGAACAGGACGGTGACCGGCTCGGATGGCGATTACCGCTTCCTGGTGGAGTAAGTCATGGCGACGATTACGTTTAACAAGTTCGATCTGGGGATCGATTTGCGCAAGGCGGCGTCGGTTTCGGATGCCAACCGTTTGCGCGAGATGAAAAATGCGTATGTCACGACCGGGCTGGCTACGGCCAAACGGCCCGGGCTGACGAAAATCGCCACACTGGAGCCGGGTACGAAAGGGCTGGCGGCTGCACTTGGCAAGTTGCATACGTTTTATGGCGGGGTGGAAGATGTCGAACATGCCGATCCGCTTTTTCATGCATGCAAGCTGGTGTGCGGTGAAGAGGTGACGGATGACGAAAACAGCGAGACGTCTTATGCCCCTGTGTACAGGGAAGTGACGGATGTCCATTACGTCGATGTGTTCAACGGGTGTTTGTATGTGTCTGCACAGCATGGCGATGTGTGCCGCCATCATTTTCTGAACGGGGATGAAGTCAGCCAGATAACGGATGCGAATTGTCCGCATACGCGTTCGGTCATCAAGACGGCGTCGAAAATGTTCGGCATTTCGCCGGATGGTTCGACAGTCCGCTATTCCAAGACCGGGGACCCGACCATCTGGACGGAAACGGATGATGCGGGTTTCCTGCCGACGGGCCTGAATGCCCTGGGTAACCGGGAAGCCAAAGCGCTCGGGCTGTACCGGAACAAGCTGGTCGTGCTGATGCGTGACGGGGCACAGGTCTGGTACGCCGATCCGGACCCGACAGCCATGTGTCTGGAAGAAACGGTCGAAAACGTCGGCACATCCTTTCCGCAGTCGCTGGCGACGGTCGCCGGTGACTTGTATTTCCTGTCGGATTTCGGCTTCCGGTCGATTACGACACAGCAGCTGGTGTCGAGGCTGGACGATCTGGATATCGGTTCGCCTGTCGATACACTGGTCCGTCCTGTGTTGCAGGATGTCAAAAAAGCGCCCAAAGCGGTTTATTTTTACGGGACAGGGCAGTATCTCTGTGCGATTGACCGCCAGATGTTCGTTTATTCGGTGTCGCGTACTTCGCAGATCGCGGCCTGGAGCCGGTATGACCTGCCTGTGACGGTGGATGCGATGGATGAATTGAACGGGGTGCTTTATATCCGCAGCGGTGACGATGTGTACAAACTGGATGAAGAGGCGCATACCGATGACGGGCAGGAGTATGAGGTCGTGCTTGAATTGCCGTATATGAATTTCAAGACGCCCGGGATACTGAAGCGGGTTTATGGCGTCGATCTGGTCATGCAGGGGGAATGTTATTTTTCGATGGGTTTCGATGTCCGCAATCATGAGGCTGTCACCGATGAGGTGAGGGTGGTCGGCAATACTTATGGCGGTGGGCTGATTCCGCTGGAAGTGGCCGGAACCGAGTTCGCGCCCCGGTTCAGGAATGTGACGAACCAGCCTTTCCAGCTGGATGCCCTGACGATTTATTACGAACCGCTGGGGGTCTTGTGAGGTCGCATTTCTATCTGGACACGGAGGAACTGGAAAGGGACTGGGGGCTTATCGAACCCATTCTGGCCTCAGTCGTCTCCCGTGCGGTTCATGGTGAATTCGATTGCGGCGACCTCAAGGCGATGGCGCAATCGAAACGGATTGTCATCGGGGCGTTTTTTGCCGACGACGGTGCCATGCTGCTGGCCTTCGCTTTCGAGTTCCGGTTTTATCCGAAGAAAACGGCGATCAATATTCTGGCGCTGGGAGGAAAGCGGATGGATGCGGTTTTTTCGGAATTTCTGGGCCAGTTCAAAGACTGGGCGGCGGCAGCCGGGGCGGATTTTCTGGAAGCGTCCTGCAGCCGGGGCATGTCGAAGATGCTGGCGAAATACGGTTATGTCAATACATACCAGCAATTAAGGCTGGATTTGGGTAAAGAGGAGGGAAACGGATGATATTTTCCAAACACAACGGGTATTCTCCGGATGGACGGCGCCTGTGCCATAAAGGGGGAGATGACGGCGCTTCCGCCATGCGGCGACAGGAAGAGGAGCGTCAGGCAAGGATCAATGCGGCTATCAGGACCATCAACGAGATTTTCGATCCGCCTGAATACAAACAGGGCATCAATGCGGCGACGGAATTCGATCCGAACAGGACTTACTACAATAAGGACGGCTCGGTTTTCGACGCGCAAACGAATTTCAGCCTGCCCACCACGGGAAACCTTCGCTATAACCTGATGGATCAGATTGTCAGGATGAGGGACCAGTACGCCAATCCGTGGGATATGGACAAGATCAACAAGGCTATTGCCAACGGGGAACTTTATACCGGTTATGAAACGGTCAAGCCTGAAAACAAACGTGAAAAACTGTACGACGAGCAACGGCAGGCGGTGTATGACATCAATGCAAGGGATGTGAACCGCCAGTACGGGGACGCGGAAAAAGCCAATCGTTTCGGTCTGGCCCGTAACGGTTTGATGGGCGGTTCCGCTGACGTCGATTCCAATGCCCGTTTGCAGGAAATGACCAATGAGGGGCTGGTCAAGGCAGGCGGGATTGCCGATAACGCCGCGTCGGCCTTGCGGACAGCGGATGAAAGTGCAAGGCAAAGCCTGATTTCAATGGCCCAGTCGGGTATCGATACCGGTACGGCACAACAAATGGCCCAGCAGCAGCTGGAGTCCACTTCGCAACGGGCGCAGGGGGAACGTTCCGGTGCATCGGTCGGGAACCTTTTCGGGAATCTTTCACAGGCTTATCTCCGGGGAAGGACCATCCAGGACACGACCCCGAATCTGATGAACAACATGACTACCGGCGGCAATTCCGTGAGGAAAACCTATAGCGGAAGTTAAGGACAAAACAGGGAGAATATTATGTGGGGAGCTATTATCGCGCTTGTCGCATCGGCGGCATTGCAGCAGATCAATTCGAATGTGGTGCAAAACAGGCAAAGCCGCGAGGTCGAGGGCGCCATGCGGCGCCAGCGTGAATACCAGCGGCAGGCGGGAAAAATCGCGATGGACAATGTGGATGATTTTCAGCAGGATACCCGTGCCGACAGGCAGAACGAGATCAGGCAGCAACTGACCGAGCAGTATTACAGGCCGGTCGAGGCGGCGCAGACAGCCAATGCCGGCAAGGCTGCGGTACAGGGCAATGTCTCATCCGATTACCAGCAGGCAAAGGCTGCCTCGGATACCAACCAGCTGAAAGCCGCGAAGGATTTTGCCGGCCTGTATGGACAGCAGGAAAGCGCATACCGCCTGCGGCAGAACGAAGGCCTGAAAATGACGGACAGCGCCAATAAAATCGCGCGCATCAACAATTTTTCCACTGGAATGGGCAATGTCGACCAGTATGCGATCAAGCAGGCCAGCCGACCGGATGCGGCGTTGAATTTCGGTTCGCAGGTTCTGGGGATTATCGGTTCATCCATGCTGGGGGCGGAACTGGCTGCGGTCGGGGGAGCGGCTCAGGCGGGAACAACCGGTGCAGGAACAGTGGGATTTGACACGGCCAAAGGGGCGGTGTGTTATCCTATTCAGCCATTATGATTCATAACAACCGGCAGATTCTTTTCTGCCGGTTTTTTTATTATCCTGTCATGTTTGTTTTTAATACTGTTGTATTCGTTTCACTCTTTTTATATTCAAGAGACTTTTTCCGGAAAGAAACCTGATTGCGTACGGGTTTATTTTTTTGTTTGCCGACATAAACGGGTGTCCGTAATGTTGACGTCGACTTTGGGCGTTTCGGGCAGGATTGCACAATGAAAAAAATGTTGGCCAGTTTGTTTTGGGATTGTTGACGGGGTGTGCCTGACGCACGAAAAAGAATTGACGAAATCAATGCTTCTTCAAAAGAGGATAACCCTGTAATGGAAAAATGTCAGGCGGATTTTGAAAAACGTGACAATACACGGGATATCCCTGAATATGTTTTATACAAACCGGATATAAAATAAAAATAATCCCGGATCAAAATTGTCTTTATACACGTCTGATAAAAAGCTGACACCAAAGATGAAAAACATTTTTCCTCTTATTTCAGTGACAAGGAAAAATGCCATGTCTTGTGGTCAAATCTTTTGAAAAAAATCAGTTCGAACAGGCATCGTGCCTATGATGAGTTTTATTTGGAAGTTATGGCATGAGTCATTGAAGCATACTCAGGTACGATGAGTATGGGTGAACTCAACAGAAAAGCTGACAGGCTTCGTTCAAATGATGAAAAGGATTTTTTGTTCAGTATGGATCAGCTATAGTCAATTGGCGAAAAATGTGCTGCCGGGCAGTTTCGCTTCAGGTATCGACGGAGCTTCTCACGCACAAGCCCAAAGAATGGCTGAAGTGAGAAAAATGACTTTAACCGGCTGTTCATGTGACGGTCTTGGCGGGATACGCTGCGTTACCCGTTAAGGGGAGAAGTAACCCTCATTGATGAGGGAAACCGGTCTGAAACATAAAAAACGGAAAATCATTGGCCAATCATGATTTTCCGTTTTTGTCTTTGGTGAGTTTTACACTGTATTCGACGACCGTTTCCGTGCATTCAGTATCTTCAATAGCAGGTTTGTTATGGAACCCCCGGGTGATACGCATGTTTCGACATCCGGTTTATTTCTTCTCTTCCGGCGCCTTGCAGTCATTTCCCTGCCACTGCCAGTGGATCACTTTTCCCTGCCGGAAGGTAAAGGTCGTGGTACAGGAATAATGGACGTAGTATCCCGGCGTTCCGCCGTAGAAAGGGGAATAGAAAGGGGAGCCGGGCCATCCCCAGTATCCGGGCTGGTAAAAGCCGGGGTTGCCGGGGACGTAGGAGGTTTCCTTGCGCGTATAGACAAAATACTTGTTTTCCCCGCTTTCGAAGACCCGCTCAGGGACGCCCCAGACGGAAATGATCTGTTGTTCGGTGTCGCCGACGAAGGTATCGAGAATCTGTTCGTAGGCCGCTGTCGTGTAGGTGGCACAGGCCGATAGCAGCAGGGA
>CAJKQK010000036.1 GCA_905202055.1 uncultured Oxalobacter sp. | reverse complement strand
ATGATTTTCCTTGCTTCATCCATTGCCAATTCCGTATCGCGATTATAACGGGGCTGACGGACTTCAAATGGCAGCCCACCCGCCATTAAAGACTGATGCAGAAATATCTTGATTGCATCCGAGACGGTAATTCCAAAACTGGAAAATAACGCCTCTGCATTTGATTTCACTTCTTTTTCGATTCGGATATTGATGTTTGCATCTTTTGCCATGATGCACCTCCTTTCAGTTATGTAAAACATTGTATATCAAAAGTAAAACAAATGCACTACAAGATATGAGTGTCCCATGTCTTTTGATGAGTGCTCATATACTCATTGACATGACAGCCAATTTCATTTTCAAAGATACAACACTTAAATTTCTTACGCCCGAAAAAGCACTGGCGATTTGGGATGATATCGCTCCTTTATTTTTGCGAGTCGTAGAAAGAATAGATGGTGGAGAGTTCAATTTGGATGATCTGCGTCTGATGTCAGCATCTGGCGAGATCATTATTGGCGTGGCACGCAAAAACGGAGAAGTCACTATGGCTCTTGCGTTCCAGCCTGTGCAGTACCCACGGGCGAAATCTGTCAATGTACTGGCAATTGCCGGAAAGAATCTGGACCAATTCATCGAAGCGTTTCTGCCGCCGTTTCAGGAATTTTGTCGTGATGAATATGACGCAGACTGGATTGAATGCGTTGCGTCTGCTGGGGCGGTACGAATGTACACCCGTCGTGGGTTCAGGGCGGTTTATCAACATTTGAGGATAGGTACAGGGAAAAATTATGGCCGGATTGATTCAGAGTAGAAACCCAGTCGCGATGGGGGTTGTGAATGGAATCAAAGCGAGATTTGGTGAAAAGATTTGGTCTCGAACTTACGGGCCGAAGATAGATGCGTTGATGCAACAAGGTGCATCAAAGGCGCCACAACAAGGGGCTTCTGAACAACCGCAACAAAGTGCCGCCGGGGCAAATTCATCTGATGGAGGTTCGGCACCAGAGCAATCAGAAAACGGTTCGACTATGTTGACCGGTTCAGAAAGTACGACATTGGGTGGCGGCCGAATGAAAAAGAAAACCCTGTTGGGTGGTTGAATCAGGAGAGGATTATGGGTGGAGTCGTAAAAAGTGTAACCGGAATTTTAACGGGTTCAAGCGCAGCAAAAAAACAGGAAAGAGCCATGCGTGAGGCTAATGCCATAGCACAACAACAGGCGAATCTGGCGCAACAGCAAATCAATGCGGCCAATGCAAAAAATCCGGACATCGACACGATCAAGTCTGAAAATATATCCGGGTTGGGATCGACCATGTTGACTGGGGCGGATGGTGTCACGCTAAGCAGCAGCCAAAAGAAAAAGAAAACCCTACTTGGTGGCTGACATGGCCTTGTCTCAGCAAATCACCAAACGTTGGCAAGTGCTCAAAAACGAGCGCTCGCACATCTTGCCGATCTGGCAGGATGTGACCGATTACGTCAATCCGTTCCGCGGCAGATATTTCGTTACGAACCGGAATTTGCGTGGTGCAAACAGCAAAAAGATTCTTGATTCCACGCCTGCACGGTCACAGCGAATTCTGTCTGCCGGGCTGATGTCAGGCATGACGTCTCCGGCGCGTCCCTGGTTTGGCTTAACAACAGCCGATCCCGATCTGGCGAAAAACATGCAAGTCAAGTCATGGTGTTATGACGTGGCGACGATTATGAGGCGCGTCTTTTCGAAGAGCAACGTTTATCGCGTCCTGCACACGATTTACGACGAACTGGGGCTTTTCGGGACTGGGCCAGCAATCATGAATGGGCATTACGATAACATCGTACATGGCTATCCGCTGACGGCGGGCGAATACTGCATCGCCACCGATATGTATGGTGTTGTGGATACCCTGTACCGAGAATTCCAGATGACAGTGAAAGCATTGGTCGAAATGTTCGGCAAAAGCTGTCCGTCTCAAGTGATGAACCAGTACGAAAACGGGAACTATGACGCCTTGTTTACCGTGATCCACGCTATTGAGCCCCGGACAACGCGGAACGTCAACAGCCATAAAAATACGGATATGCCTTTCCGTTCGGTTTATCTGATGGCGTCCGGCGAAATCTTGCGGGAATCCGGATACAAACGTTTTCCGGTATTGGCCCCGCGATGGGATGTCATGGACGACTACGGCATATCGCCGTCCATGTTTGCGCTTCCAGACATTAAACAGTTACAGGTGGAACAATTGCGCAAGGGGCAAGGTATCGATCAGCAGAACAATCCGACACGCCTGATCCCTGCCAGCCTGAAAAATGCGGGAGTGAACCTGCTTCCGGGTGGGGTGATTTACGCCAACGCAGCCGAAATGGCGGCAGTACGCAGCGCATATGAAATCCGTCCCGATTTGTCCGGTTTGCTGGCGGATATAGTGGACGTGAGGGAACGGATCAATGCGTCATTTTATACCGACCTGTTCATGATGTTTGACCAGCAGACGGGACAGATGACAGCGACCGAGGTGGCGGAACGACAGTCAGAAAAAATGCTGATGCTGGGGCCGGTTCTGGAACGGCTGGACAACGAACTGTTGTCGCCACTGATCGAAATGACATTCGACAAGATGTTGGAAGCAGGCATTGTCCCGCCATTGCCTGATGAGCTGCACGGTCAGGAAATCGTCATCGAATACACATCAGTACTGGCACAGGCTCAGAAAATGACATCCGCCAACAGTCAGAGCCGTTTTATGAATTCACTGGGGGTCATGGCCCAGCTGAAGCCGGACGTGCTGGATAAATTCGACGCTGATGCGGCGGTTGATGATCTGGCCGATGCATTGGGCGTCAACCCGAAAACCATTGTGTCCGGGCGGGACGTCGCGATGATCAGACAACAACGGGCCGAACAGCAGGCCCAGCAGCAAGACATGATGGCACAGGCAGCACAAGCACAAACCACGAAAGACATGTCGCAGATCGACACTCAGAATCTTGGCGAGGTCATGCAGCAATTACAGGGCTATGGAGGCATGAATGGATGAAGAGATGCAAGTTGAACTGGCCGAGGTGAAGAAGCGGCGGGATGACGAGCTGGCCTATGTCATGGGACATGCGCTGGGCAGACGTTTCGTATGGCGGTTGTTACATCAGGTATGCGCCATTGATGCCAGCAATTTTTCCAGTGACACCATGATGCTTTCGTATGCGCAGGGGAGGCGGGATATCGGGTTGGATATCCAGTCGGCCTTGCTGGATTTCGACAAACAGGTGTTTTTGAAAATGGAGACTGAAAACCGATGAACGAAACAGGAAACGAAACGATGACGGATAACACGGCGGGTGGCGCTCAGGAAACGGATACCGCGACACAAACGGCCGATCCGGCAGGCAGTATGCCGGTACAGGGACCGGACAAGGGGACGAATGGTACGTTGCCGGATACGGACTGGAAGATTGATCCGAAAACCTTTGAAGGATCGGACATCGATCCGGCCTTTATCGACAGTTATTCCGGTCTGGCCAAAAAGTACGGCATGAATCAGGAGAATGCCACAGCATTACTGAAAGATGCGTCAGAAATCCTGAACCGGATGGATGAAGATAACGTGACTCGTCAGACGAATGATTGGGTCAATCAGTCCCAAAACGACAAGGAATTCGGTGGTGCGGCATTGAATGCAAACTTGTCCATTGCAAAAAAGGCATTGGATACCTACGGCACGCCCGAAATCAAACAATTTCTGGAAACGACCGGTCTCGGAAAAAACCCGGAAATGATCCGGTTTTTCTACCGTGTCGGCAAGACGCTGACAGAAGACGGAACCGTGACTGGTCAGGTGGGTAGCAAGGGAATCAGGACATTTGACGACGCTGCACAAAAACTGTTCGGCTAGTCATTTTTTAGGAGGAAAATATGGGTATTCTAGCTTCAAACAACAAAACGCTGCTCGATGTGGCGAAAGAGACCGATGCAAACGGCAAGCTGCCGGTTGTCATTGAATTGCTTCACGAGGAAAACGAAATTCTCGATGACATTCCGTGGGTCGAGTGCAATAGTTCGGACGCACATAAAACATCAATACGCACCGGTTTGCCGACGCCAATCTGGCGAAAAATGTATCAAGGCGTACCGCCATCAAAGGGTACGACAGCTGTTATTCAGGACACTTGCGCGATGATGGAAGCCCGTTCCGAGATCGACAAGGATCTGGCTGATCTGAATGGCAATGCCGCGGCATTCCGTTTGCGTGAAGACATGGCGCACCTGGAAGGCATGACGCAGGCTTTCGCGAATTGCTTGTTTTATGGATCGGAAGTCAAGACGCCTGGGACGTTTACCGGTCTTGCGCCCCGTTATTCGGACGCGACTGCACCAAACGGCAAGAACATACTTTGCGAATACCAGAACACGACAAAAGCGACAAACACATCCATCTGGTTGATTGCGTGGGACGATTCAACGGCACATGGTATTTATCCCAAAGGTTCAAAGGCGGGATTCTCGGCAGAAGACCTGGGAGAAATCGACGCTTTCGATGAAAACAACAATCGTTTCCGTGCCTATGCTTCTCGGTATGCGTGGAAACCCGGCCTGACGGTTCGCGACTGGCGATATATCGTCAGGATCATTTTCGACACCGCCAATCTGAAAGCCGACCGCTCCACAGGCGCGGATATCTGCCAGCTGATGGAAATCGCGCTGGAACGCATCAAGAGCACATCGAAAGGCCGTCTGGCATGGTACATGAACAAGACCAGCAGGGAAATGTTGCGCCTGCAACTGAAAGACAACGCCAAATACCAACTGACCCGGGAAACCGTTGCAGGACGTCAGGTTACGTCATATGCGGGTATTCCGATTCGCACGTGCGAAGCGATTACCGACACTGAAACAAAAGTCAAAACCGCTTAAGGAGTAAAAACATGATAATCGACAAATATTCCACATTCGGTGAAAATATGTCTCTGGTGTCAGCCGGTGTCATCGGCAATGCGATTGATCTGGGGGCGGCATACAACATCGGGGCCGGTGCGAACCGTCCGCCGGTACTGCATGTCGTCGCCGCCACGGAAATCAAGGCGGCAGGAACCCTCCAGCTGTGCACATCAACCGATGGCGCGACAGCAGGAGATGTGCTGATGTCCATTCCGTTTGCGGCTTCCGATGAAGGAAAGGTTCTGTTTTCAGGAATCATGCCGACTATCCCGGAAGCAAGTGGACAGTACCTTGTCTTGAAAAACAGCACTGCTGTAACGGCAGGCGGTACAGTTAATGCCTACGTGCTGAATAACGCCCCTTCGCACCATATCTATCCCGGCAAATAAGGGGGAGCTATGGCGAATGCGGTGGATATCTGCAATCTGGCATTGGCTAATCTGGGGGACGTGGCGGACATCACGTCACTTGATCCCCCGGAAGGATCGGTACAGGCTGAACGGTGTGCACAATTTTACCCACTGGCCGTTTCGACATTGCTGGAACTTCATGAATGGGGATTCGCCACAGTCCGCGAAACCCTTGTACAGTACTCGGCAAACAGTCGGGATAACTGGCGGTTCTGCTATGCCATGCCAGCCAAATGCATCCGCGTTATTGACCTCAACGACAAGCCTTTCCCGCAAAGACCGCCCGAATTCGCCAAATGCCATTACGACTACGAGATCGGGCTGAATGCTGGTGGGCAACGATGCATTTATACCAATCTCGACAATGCCTGTATTCGTTACATCGCGGATATAGACGAATATCTTTTCCCGGCGAATTTCGTTATGGCGCTGTCGTGGAAACTGGCCGGGATGCTGGCAGGGCCACTCATCAAGGGAGATTCCGGCGCTCAAATGACTGTCAATTGCGAAAAGATGTTCGCTTATTGGATCGACAAGGCGATCAGTCTGGACGCGATGCAGCATCGTGAGCATAGAGAGTCGGTTCCAGACTGGATTGCGAGGCGTTAATCATGGCAACGATTCGTCAATTTCGCGGTTCGTTTTCGGGAGGCGAGGTCACCCCTGAATTTTTCGGGCGTCTTGATGATGAAAAATTCCAGTCGGGAGTAGCGAAGCTGCGCAATTTTCTGGCGTTGCCGCACGGCCCGGCCAGAAACCGCCCGGGGTTTCGGTTCGTTTCTGAAGTCAGGGATTCCGCCCAAAAGACCCGATTGCTCCGGTTCACTTTCTCGACAACGCAAACAATGGTCGTCGAAATGGGAGCTGGTTATTTCCGTTTCCATACTGACGGGGCCGTATTGGTGAAAGATGATGGTACTCCCTATGAAGTCGCCAATTCGTATGCGCAGAACGCTCTGTTTTCAGTCAAATATGTCCAGTCTGGCGATATTTTGACGCTGGTGCATCCCAATTACCCGCCGATGGAATTGCGGCGCTATGCCGCGCTGGACTGGCGATTTACGCCAATCAATTTCTCTGCGCCCATTGCCGCACCGAACGGTGTTTCTGTCAGCAAATCGTCAACCGATACCAACTACACCTATACCTATGTCGTCACGGCTGTCAACGGCAACGGAGAAGAAAGTGTTGCGTCATCGCCTGTTTCAGTGCAGGGCAATCTGTACAATACCGGTGCATTCAATACGATTTCGTGGCAGGCGGTCAGTGGGGCCGCCAAGTATAAGGTGTACAAGAAATCATCCGGGGTTTACGGATATATCGGGGCAACAAAAGATCTGTCGCTGAAAGACGATCTGATTACAGCCAACACGTCAAAGGTCCCGCCTGAATACGATGTCACGTTTGCCGGCGAGGGGAATTATCCGGGTACGGTCACGTATTTTGAGCAGCGCCGTTGCTTCGCAAGAACCGCCAATTCGCCACAAACGTTATGGATGACCAAGACCGGTACGGAATCCAACATGTCCATGCCGATCGTGACCGCAGACGATGACGCCATCGAAATCCGGGTGGCGACACGGGACGCCAATACGATCCTGCATCTGGTTCCGCTGTCGTCGCTGGTGTTGCTCACATCGTCTGCCGAAATGATCTGCACGTCTAATTCATCGTCTGCGATTTCCCAGAAAAACATCATGGTCAAACCGCAGGCGTATGTTGGTGCCAGCGATGTCCAACCGGCCATTGTCAACAATATCATGCTGTATGTGGCGGCACGCGGTAATCACGTTCGCGAACTGGGATACAACTACACGGCAAACGGGTTCATCACGGGCGATCTGTCCTTGCGGGCGCCTCATCTTTTCGACGGCAAGAAGATCGTCGATATGGCTTTTTCCGCGTCACCATACCCGGTCGCATGGTTCGTCATGGATAGCGGCGAATTGCTGGGATTCACCTATATTCCGGAAGAAAACATCGGCGGCTGGCATGTTCACGAGACGGACGGGCAATTCAAATCCTGTTGTGTTGTCACGGAAAACAATGATGATCGTCTTTACGTCATCGTCGAACGGGAAATCAACGGAGAAAAGAAACAGTACATCGAATGCATGAATGACATGCTGTTCGATGACCTGCCGAATGCGTTCTTTGTCGATTCCGGGTTGACAGGGGAATTCGACGAACCGGTAGCGACTATTTCAGGACTGGATCATCTCGAAGGAAAAACCGTGTCGATTTTGGGAGACGGAGCGGTTTTCCCGCAGGAGATCGTGAGGGATGGCAGCATTGTGCTTGAGACACCTGTCAGAAAAGTCGTGGTCGGGTTACCAATCCATTCCGTTTTTCAAACCCTTCCATTACTGGATCAAATCGATTCAGGTTATGGGTCCGCCCGTCCGAAAAACATCAACAAGTGTTCATTGCGCGTTTATCGCAGTTCAGGGATTTTCGCGGGATTCGATGAGGATCATTTGCGGGAGTATAAGCAGCGCAGGGATGAACAGCCGGGGTCTCCGCCAGAGATGAGAAGTGAGGAAGTGCCTGTTGTAATTGACGGGCACTGGACAGACGGCGGGCAATTGACGGTCGTGCAGGACGATCCGTTACCGTTGACGATTGTCTCCATCACGACTGAAGTATCCATAGGAGGGTGAGATGAGTTTATGGGCTTTGGCCGGTATCGGGTTGAATGCGCTGGGCAGTTATAACCAGCAAAAAACGCAAAATGCTTACCTGAAATATCAGGCGTCAATGAACCGGATCAATGCACGGCTGGCGAACATGGACGCGGAATCAGCGTTGCGGCAGGGAGAAAAACAGCAACAGCAGATCATGACGCAAACCGCAAAACTGAAAGGCGCGCAGAAGACAGGCTATGCAGCAAACGGAATCGACCTGAAAAGCCGCAGTGTACAGAATGTCCTGAACGAAACGGATTACTTCGGCGAAGTGGACAAGAATCAGGCGGCGGCCAATGCGCTGACCAAGGCATGGGATTACCGCTTGCAGGCAACGAACTTTGAAAACAACGCCAATATCCTGAATAGCCAGCGGCAAAGCCCTTGGGGGGCGGCACTGTCAACGGCGGTTGGCGGCTTTCTGATAAGCAAGGGGGCGCAGGAGGGGCTTTCCGATTTGACGGACAAGTTCAGCGGGATGTTCAACTCGAATTCAAGAGGCACGCTTCTTGGAACGGCGACAAAGAGTTCATGGCAATCAACCGCATTGAACAATGCATTCAAGTCAAAAATGGGTAGTTTGTGGGGGAATGGATAATGGCAATCATCCCGACCAAAGATAATTTCGGAATCATGCCGACAGGGTCCGGCGTCCGGTTCGACGGTGGGCCGAAACCGGTGGATGTGACACGCAACACGCGTGTTCTCGCACAAGGGCTGATGGCATTCGAAAAAATCCGTGATGAGCATGAACGAATTGATGCGGCCGCTGATGCCAATGCCTTTGCGCAATTTCTCGACAAACAACAGGCTGCGCTGTCTGAACGGAAGGGAATCAACGCATATCGCAATGAGGACGGGACATTTGTCAGTGACACATTGAAACAGAACATTGAAGATGAGCTTGGACGTATGCGATCCGGCATGTCAGCCAGCAAACGTGAAAAATTCGACATGATGGTTTTGCCATTCCAGAGGAGTTTCAACCGAAGCACAACGAAATATATTCAAGATGAACACAGGGACTATGAGAAAGCGACGTTGAAAAATACGGAGGCCCAGTACGGAAAAATGGCGTTTGTGAATTATGCGTCTGATCCAGAGGTGGCGCATCAGGCATTGAATGATTTTCATGGGGTCGCACGATATCAGGCTGTGAGAGATGGTGCAGATGAAGCGCTGGCCGACAGCATAGCCAATAATAAGGTGTCAGGCATTGTGAAAGGAATTATTGACGATGCCATCGAAAAAGGCGATTTGAAAACAGCGCAGGCATATCAGGAACGCTACGGCAAGATCATGACAGCAGATGATCTGATTCATGCCAATAACAGGATTCATCGGCAGGAAAATATCAGGATCGGAGAAGATTATGCAGACAGGGTATTTTCTGTCGGAGCCACGCATTATGGCGGTGGAGATATGTCTGTCATTTACGGCATTACGGTTCAATCTGAATCAGACGGAAAACGCTACGGTCGGAATGGAAAACTGATCGAATCGGACAGGGGTGCGCTGGGTGAATATCAGGTCATGCCAGAGACGGCCAAAAATCCAGGATTCGGCATTACTCCTGCCAAAGATGCTTCGCCGGAAGAACTGGCCCGTGTCGGTCAGGAATATCTCGACAAAATGCTGAAACGCTATGGTGGTGATCTGGGCAGGATGTGGGGAGCCTATAACGCTGGACCGGGTACCGTGGATAAACTGATTAGGCAATATGGTGATGACTGGTTGTCCCATGCACCGAAAGAAACGCAGGATTATGTCAGCAAGAATATTGCCGCTTACCAGAAACAGCGGAATGCGCCAGTCAAGATGATGTCGGTTGCCGAATTTGCCGAGAAAGCGAAAGAGGCGTTCGGAAACAACAAACAGGCGTATCAGGCAGCCATTGATTCCTACTCCCATCGTCACCGGATTTTTGTAGAACAGGACAAGGCCAATCAGGAAGAAACACTCATGACGGTTTATGACATGGCCGATGAAGGCAAGACCATGACAGAAATCGAACAGTCCGGCTTACTTTACCAGTTGGACCATAAAAACTATCGGTCAGCTGTCGGCTATATCCGGAAAAATACACAGTACGATTTTGAACTACTCGCAGAGCTTGAGAGCAATCCAGACAAATTGCAACAGACAGACTTGCGTACTCTTCGTGGGAAATTGGCGAAGTCGGATATCAACCGGCTGGCACGCAAGCAAGCTATCGGGAAAACCGAACAGGGTAAAAACGTACTGGAAAAGTTGACGTTCGATATGCGAACAGTGCTGCTGCAAAGCGGTATAAATCTCAATGCGACCAAGAAGAAAGACATTGAAACACGTGCCCAGTTAAACGACTACATGATCAAGTCACTGGAATCATTCCATGCAGAATACAAGCGTTATCCGAATGACAAGGAACGGCTCGACATGCTGAAAAACGCCGTGGGTGAAATAGTGGTGCCTGCTTTCTTCGGGTTATGGAACACGAATATCAGGCGATTCAAGGCAACACCAGAACAATTTGTCGATTCACTGTCCACGCCGGAAAGGATGCAGATTCTCATGGTGGCGGATGCGGCCGGGATCAGCGGGACAGAAGATGAAAAGATATTGGCTGTATTGAGATCGAAAGGGGCATTATGAAAATCGATGTGATTGGAACAATGCGAACATTTGAAGATACCGGCATTGAAAAAAATCCTATTGATGCCGGTGCTGCATGGAATGAAACAGAAAAAAACCATGTGCCGGAAGCGGCAATGCCAGAATCGCTGGAAGAAAAATCGAAACGGTCTGTCGAACAACTGCAAAAAGAATTTGCGGAAAGCCAGAAACGACACAATGAATGGCGGGATCGAATCGTCAAAATGAATATGGCACAGGCGGCTGATGCTGTTCCTGACGATGAGGCCCGAATCAATGCATTGGCCAGACAGTTCAATGCGCCGCCTGAAATGGTACGAAATTACCGGCAATTATTCGAAGCACAGGCACGGGATCAGAAATTGTCAAAACTTCCTCCCAAAACAGCCGATTTTCTGTCTAATCCAAACAATGCCAGGATCGCTCACGATGACCTCGACAACATTATGGAATTGGAGGCGCTTGTCACTAATCCTGACGGTTTCACCATTGCAGGCGATTTCGGAGACAGGGCGGCGGGGGCCAGACTCGCCCCGATCGATTTTGCGATGGACTCGGTGCGTAATCTTGCCGCTGGTGCAATTGGTGGCGTCATCAAAGGAGGCGGAAGCGTCTCATCTTATATTGCCAGAGCATTGCCGATACTGGGTACAAATGCCGAGGCAGACCTTTATAACCCTGTTCCATTGAATGGTGATGAGCAGGCGGCGCGTTATCGTGAAGCGGAAAAAACCGGCAAGAAACTGGCAGAGGTATCCGGCGCGGATGAGTTATACCGAATCGGCGAAAGAGTAACGGAGGCAATCGCTGGCGATGGAATGAAAGAATATGGGTTTGCCAGCCGGGCATGGATGTCTGGTATGCAGTCTCTTGGGAATATGGGACCAGCGGTACTTGGTTCGATCATCACGCGCAATCCGGCTTTCGCATTGACATGGGCTGGATTGTCCGAAGGCGGCGAAAGCTTCATGGGAGATGTGCTGAAAAACAAGGGCTTCGCGCAGGCAACAGCACATGGCTTTGTTAATGGTGGTATTGAAGTCGGAACTGAATTCGGCCCGATCTCTCGCTTAATCAAGGATGCTGTTGCTGGAACTCCTTTCATCAAAACTCTTCTCCGTAACTGGGCTAGAGAAACGCCATCCGAAATGCTGGCAACGGCCGGACAGACATTGTCTGACAAAATTTCAGACAAAAAGGACGATCAGGATTTCGGCGATGTCATCCTAGAATGGTTTTCTGAGTTACCGGCAAACGAACTGGAAACCATAATTGCCACCCTTCCTATGTCGCTCGGTTTTTCCGGTGCGGCAAGAATCAGCCAGATCAGGACATCACGGGCGACAGAAAAAGGTATTGCCGCGCTCAATGACAGTGCGAAAGCATCCAAGGTAAGAGGCAGGGCGAAGGACGTATACGAAACACTTGTCAGGACACAGACGGAAGGCACACCACTTGAAAACGCATATGTCAATACGGAAGCATGGCAGACCTATTTCCAGAAACAGGGACTTGATCCGAAAGAACAGGCCGAACGTTATGGCGTGACCAATTATGATGAAGCGGTCACAACCGGAACAGACCTGACGATTCCGTTTCCGGAATATCAGTCCGGTTTTTCTGCGTCAGATCATGCACCCTATTTCGTGCGTGATACCAAGTTATCTGAAAAAGGCATGACTGCCAACGAACGCGAAACCTATTTGCAGCGGCTGGAAGAACAGGTCCGGGAAACCGAAGAGCTGTTGGAAAAAATTGGGAAAGAAAGCGAAAATGCCCGCGCAGTCAATGACATATTGTCCGAGTTGACAGATGAAATGGCAGTACAGCTTGAAAGCAGGTATGACAAAAAGACTGCCAGAACACAGGCAACCATCGCAGCCAGAGCTTTCGTCAATCCGGTTCACAAGGATATCGTTGAACGTGCGAGAGAAGAAGGAAAAGAACTGTCATCGGATGAAATAGCCGGAAAAATCCGAGATTGGTTTGCCCGATATGGATTGACGGTAAATGCCAATGCCACCCCGACCACTGTCAATACCCGAAGGAACATTGATCCGTACATCGACTCGCAACTTGAAAAACTTCGTCGAAACGAATTGCCGAAAGAGCGCGATGTGTATGGACAATCCCTGATGGAATACATCCGGGAAAAAGGTGGGTTGCGTCCGGACGGCATAACACGCGATCTGGTCAAAAACAAACAGTTGCCTCGATCCATCCTGAACGAAAAGGGCATGGGAGCCGATGAATTCGCTGCGCTGCAGGAAGTACTGGACTTCGGAATCGGTAATGAACAAACACAGGGCGACAACGCTTTGCTGGATGCACTGGTCGATGAATACACCACAGGAGAGAAACGATACTCGAATACGCAGATCAACGGTGAATTGTTGTCCGAAGCACAGACATTGAATGACTTGGCCAATGACCTGAAAGCAGCCGGAATCGACATTACTACCGACACGGACAATGCCGCTGTCCGGGAAGCATTATCAAAATATTATGAGGCACAAAATGGAGAAAATACCCGAGAAGAACCTGAAGCGTCCGAAACTGAACGGTACGAACAACGGGGTTTCACAGAATCAGAAGAACCCACAGCAGAAGAGCGAGCCGAAGCCAATAGACAGTACGACGAGATAATTGCAAAATATAAAGGTACCGATCAATGGATGAAGGCACCGAATGGGGAACCGACGAAACTGACCGAGCGTCAGTGGGTGCAGGTGAGGACACCGAACTTCAAACGGTGGTTCGGGGACTGGGAAAAGGCGGGAATCCGTGAACGGCTGGAAGGACAGGAACCGATACTGATCCAGTCAGAATTTACAGAAGAAACAGCCAAGATCAAAAAATCCGAAGCGGCAGCGTTATTGAAAGAACCGTTTAGCGTCAAAAAGAATATCGGCGAAGTTTTTGTGACGAAAAACGGTATTCGTGAAAGTATCGGTCATAGCCGGAATGCAGCCAAGCTGGATGTCATTCCTCATCTCAGGGAAATATTGGAACAGGCGGAATATCTGGACACGTTAAACGACTTTGACGGAAAAGATATCCGGAACCATTATTTTGCTACGCGGATTGAACATGCTGGAAAGACGAAGCTGGTATTTTTGCGTGTAAGAAAATCAGAAGGACGAAACAACCAGCTCTATGTTCATGATGTGTTTGTTGAGGACGACATAAAACAAAAGGCCAGTTCCGAAACCAACCGGAGACTGAACAACCCAGTTCGGGAAAGTTTGCGAGATACTGACCTTTACAAATCCATTTTACAGGATATCTATTCCACTGACAATGAATCGGTATCAAAAGTCGTGGATGAGAATGGGGAACCGCTGGTGGTGTATCACGGGACGACGGCAGATTTCGATACATTCAAGCAGTCAGAAAGCCGAAAAACAAAAGGAACAGGGATGTGGTTTGGGTCATCCCATATTGCTGGGACTTATACAGGGCGAGGGAGAAGCTCTGGAAGCGTCATGCCTGTATTTCTCAACGCGAGAAATCCGGCAATTGTCAATGCGAAACGAAGTTTCTGGAGCGAGATAGGCGGCGATATATCCATAAGAGAGTATGGGAAAAAGCGAGGGACGACACTTGCAAAGATTTTCGGTTTCAGGCGAACGCAATATGGTGATTGGTCGGATTATGCGACAACGGATGATATAGCGCGTTACGCTTATGAGCATGGGTACGACGGGGCGATATTTGACAATATTCGGGACATCGGACCGACGGAAGACCTTACGACAGACGAGAGTTACACGCCGACATCAATATATTCAGTTGCATCTCCGAACCAGATCAAATCCGCTATCGGAAACATCGGCACCTTCACGGACAACCCGAATATTTTGTACCAGAGTTCCGATGGCAAAAATGCACACGTTGTCCGGCTGACGGGGGATGAGTTGGGTGTACCGATTGATGCGCCTTTGAAAGAGCATATTGCAGCTGCAAAAAAATATCATGATGCCTTGCGTGAAGAAAGCAGGACAAATCCGGTTATTCAGAAACAGCTTGGCAAACCGGTGCGGTTTTCTGGAAAAGGCTTGAAAAAGGGGGCAGATAAAAGGAAATGGGTGCTGTTCCCAAAATTACGGGAAATCATTGAAAATTCTACTTTGATTGAGACAAGAGGTGCCGAAGGAAGGAAAGACAAGTTTGTAAAGTTTCACTGGCTGGAAACGCCCATTGAGTTAAATGGTAAGTCGCTAACTGTTGGCATTATGCTTGCCGAGGATGTAAACGGAAACTTGTTTTACAACATCAATCCTGATGTTGATACTTATCGTGCAGACAAAAATTCCACCTCGGTTTTAACTCAGCAGCAAAGCCGAGACGTTGGTGGAATTCCAGACACCGCAAGCGATGTCCTTAAGCAAAGTATCGGACAAAACGGGGATGGTGTCAACCTGTTCATTTTGAATGAAAAAAAACAAGGAAAAGTTCGTGGTGCGACCATCATCCATCCTGACCGCACGATGCGGATCGATCTGTTCAAGTATGCCAATTACTCGACATTCGTTCATGAATCGGCGCATTTCATGCTTGAAGTGTATGGCGATCTTGCGTCTGATCCGGAGGCCAGCACTTATATCACAAACGAATACACCACGATCCGGAAATATCTGGGTGCCGAAGAAGGCAAACCGATTACCCGTGAACAGCATGAGAAATTTGCGCGGTCGTTTGAAGCGTATCTCATGGAAGGCAAGGCACCGTCTCCGGAATTGCAAAGTATATTCAGCCGGTTCAAAACATGGCTCTATAACATATACAAAACACTGACCGCTCTTGACGTCAAACTGAACAGGGACATCCGTGAAGTTTTCGACAGGATGCTGGCATCCGATGAAGAAATCACCATCATGCGGGAATCCAACGAATTGCAGCCGCTTTTTGCAACGGCAGAGAAGATGGGTGTTTCGCAGGATGAATTCGACGCCTACCGGAAAATCGGTGACAGCGAACTGGTCAAGGCACAGGATATATTCCGCCAGAAAGCCATGCATGCCAAATTACGCGAAAAAACAAAAGCATATCAGGAAGAACTTGAAGCGGAAAAGAAACGGGTTGCCAGAGAATATGACCGCGATCCGGTTGTGACAGCCTTCAATGACCTGACATCCGATGACGGTTTTTCGCTCAATGAAGACGAATTGAGGCGTGTCTATGGAAAGGCTTTCATGTCGAAGCTGCCGAAACGCAACGGCAAACGGGTATACGGAAAAGACGGACAGGTATCGCTGGAAGACCTTGCGGAAAGCCTTGATTTCGGTTCCGGTGATGCATTGATCCGGGCCATCGCCCAGTTGCCGAGTCGTGATCAGTATATCGAAGACAAAGCGCGCCAGAATATCATGGATCGAGAAGGGGATGTCCTGAACAGCGATGCCGTTGCAGATGAGGCAGAAAACGCCTTGCATAACGAGTACATGGAAGAACGCCTGAAAAAGGAACTGGCGATTCTGAACAGGCTGAAACGTGCAGGCAAGGCAGCGAAACTGTCCGAGAAGCGTGAGCGTATCGAACAACGCAAGGAAGCAAAGCGGATTGAAGAAGACGTAAATGCGCAGGTTGAAGCAATGGAAGCCGCAGCGCGTTCCGTCATTGCCGAAAAACCGGTCAAGGAACTGAAGCCGAACCTGTATCTTCGCGCCATGCAAAAAGCATCCAGACTGGCAAGGAAGGCACTCGACAAGACAAACCCGGACTATACCGCCGCAGCACGCCAGAAACAGGCGGAAATCATGAACAATCTGCTTTACAGGGAAGCAAACAGGGTGCAGAAGGAAATCGATCGTCGCACCTTGCAGGTGAAAGCGATTGTCCGAAAACCATTGAAGGATGCCGTCAGGACACGAGATTCCCTGTTCGTGAACCGGGCGAAATACATTGCCGCGGAACTGGGGCTAGGAGGAAATGCCGACATCATCATGCAGCGTATCAGAACGGAAGAGCAGAACCGGCAGGATGTGGAACCGTTCCGGTATGACATCGCCGCGCCGTTGCGTGAACTGAATGCCGCTACCGCGCTGGATGTGCTGGAAGACGTGAAAGCGAACTGGGATCAGGCAAGGCGTGGCAAAGTCATGCTTGTTGACGGAAAGCGTGTCGAGATCGACGAGGCAGCGAAAGCCATATCAGACAAGCTGGCCGATTTCGGCAAGACATGGCGTTCATCATCGCGTGACGATTCTTTGCGAAACACGTTGCTCAAGAAGATAGGCAACATTGTCCTTGACCAGACCCGAATGGAAGCTTGGTGCGATATGGTGGACGGGAAACACCTTGGCGAAGAAACCGGCCCATTGATGAAATACATATTCAATCCGGTCAAGCTGGCAGCAACCCAAACCCGTCTGGCGCAAGCAGAATACACTAAAAAACTCTCGGATATTTTTGACGGATTCCAGTTCACGCGGGAAACCATCGAAGCGCCGGAACTGGGATATACCTTTGGGAAGGATACCGGATACGGCAAGGCGGAACTGATACACGCGATTTTGCATACCGGCAATATGTCGAATCTGCAAAGGCTGATCGCCGGGCGCGGCTGGGGAAGCATCCAGAACGGCCAGATCGATACTAGACGATGGAATGCCTTCATGTCCCGTATGATCTCGGAAGGACGGATTACCGAACAGGATTTAGATCGTGTGCAGCAAATCTGGGATGTGTTCGACGAACTGAAACCAAAATCACAGCAGGCATACAAGGAAGTGTTCGGGCGGTATTTCGACGAAATTACGGCCACACCATTTTTCGAGTTCGGAAAACGCTATAACGGCGGCTATATCCCCGCCATTTACGACAACAGGGAATCGAAAGCCGGGGAAAAACAGCTGGATCCAACCCGTGATCTCATTAACGAGATGGGGGCGGCTCTTCCGAAACTGGCGGCGGGATGGGGGAACAGTCGTGTCGAAGGCGATCACGGTCCGTTGTTGCTGGATTTGTCTGCTTTGAGAACCCATATCAACCGCCAAATCCTTTTCTCATACATGGCACCTGTCAACAGGGATGTTTCCAGTCTGCTGAACAAACAGAACGTCCGTGGTGCCTTGCGCGACTATGACCCGGATTTCTATGGCAAGGTCATCAAACCGTGGCTGTCACGTGCCATTACGCAGAATCTGGAGGCAACAGGCAAAAAACCTACGCCGTATGATCGTGTTGTTAGAGCGCTTCGTACCCGTGCGGGTGTCTCGATCATGTTCGGAAACATTGTCAATGCTGTCGAACAGGTATTCGATATGACGGCCGCTTATTCCAAGGTCGAATCGCGTTATCTGACAGATGCTTTCAAGACAATAGTGTCTGATCGTGCTGGAACGGTACAGTCGGTTATGGAGGCATCTCCTTACATGAGGGGAAGGATGAGCGCGGAAATCATGGCGGCAAATGGCCTGATTGAACAGGCCCTGCGTCCGAGCAAACTCAAGAAGCTGGATCGCTGGCTGATTGATAACGCCTATTTCCTGCAAGCCTCTGTCGATAATTTCTGCGGGCCATTGACATGGACGGCTGCTTATAATCAGGCGACAGAAGGCGGATTGTCTCACAGTGATGCGGTTGCACAGGCCGATAGCGCGGTACGGCAGATATTCGGTGCCAATGCTGCGGAAGATATATCGAATTTTGAAGGCGGAGCACCATTGAAACGGATGTTTACGCAATTTACGGGATACTTCGTCCAGCGTGCCAATCTGGTTGCAGGGGAGGGCAGAAAAATCCTGAGAAGCGATATCGCCAACAAGAAAGCGGCGGCGGCAATTATGTTCTTGCAAACGGTATTGCTGCCGGCGTGGATCGGGGCAGCACTTCGGAAAGTCGCGGCAGGAAGCGATGACGATGAGACATTCGCTAGCTGGCTGATGGACGTGTTCGGTTGGGGAACCCTGAATTATGGGATGTCGATGGGTGGATGGGGTGGACAGGCATTCAATGTTGCGACAGATTATCATAGAGGGAAAAGCTTCTCGTCTGGACGTGTGTTTTATCCTCCCGCAATCAAACTGATTGAAGACTTTTTCAAGGCATTTAAAATTGTTCCGGATGCACTCAATGGTGATTTGGATGTCCAGAAATTCCTGAAATACATGGCAGACTTTGAGCGGGTCATTCCAGGACTACCGGTTGTGCCAAGTCGTCCTCTGGCAAGTGCGCGTTATGCCCTTGATGTCGCATCGGACAAGGTGGAACCGACAAGCGGATATGACTTTGTTCGGGGGATGGTAACGGGTAGGGCGAGTGCGGATAGTAAATGAGACATGGCAGAGACGGCTGACAGGCTCGATAACGACAGACAGAAATTGAGAGATGGATGGCTGCGATCCGGAATTTGAATCAGTTTATAAATGGTTATTGGTTGATTAGTTAATTTTTTAATAAGAAAAAAATATATAGAGATTTTAATGCGAAAAAATGTGGCAATCTTTTGGGTGCCGCATATATAAAGGCGTTGCAGTGTTTTTCAACAAAGTTATACACAGGCTTGAGGGGATAACAGAAACCTGTTGCGCGAAGGAAAGTTGAAAGTATTGCCATTGCGTGGTTTCCGATGCGTTTAATACTTTTATGATAGGATTTCAACAATTTGTTCAGTACATATTTTCCCCTTTTTATATACGTTAAATGGAGCGCAAATGAAAAAAACGGTGTTTCCTTATTCCAGGCTTTTATTCCCTGCCTTTCTCATACAACAGCTGCTGTCATATCCTGCGTATTCCATCACGATTGACTATGATGGTACTGATACAAGCTTGTTACGAGGTTTTTTCGATGCCGTACCCAATTCACTTTATCCGGGAGCGAATAGTTTTAATGGCAATACCGTTAACGTCAGTGGAGGAACGCTTGTTAATGTTTTGGGGGGTGGCAGTACCAATAATTCTCTTGTGACTGGTACTGGCGACGGAACACAGGATGTCGCAAATAACACTCTCACGATATCAGGAGGCACGTTCAAACATCTCACTTTTGGTGGTTACTCCGTGAGTGGTGCTGTCACAGGAAACACTATAAGGATTTCTGGTGGGACGTTTAATAATGCCATTTATGCTGGTTTCTCTCGTTATGGCAGTGTTGTCGGTAATACTGTTGCAGCTACTAATGCGGTGATTGATTTTTCTATTTACGGCGGTTACTCTAACTTTAGCGGTAACATCACAAAAAATGCCGTTACAGTTTCTGGAGGAACATATAGTCGTATTACCGGGGGCTTTGCCACAAGTGGTGATTCTACTGGTAATAGCGTCACAGTATCAGGCGCCACGATTAATGATACCATTCATGGCGGTGAGGCTATAAGCGGTAATATAGCTGGCAATACGGTCAATATTTCTGGTGGGACAATCGGTTACATTTATGGTGGACGTTCTTATGATAATGGAAATGTCATAAATAATAATGTCATAGTATCAGGTGGAATTATTGAAAGAGAGATTCGTGGTGGCAGTGGTAATAAAGGTGACGTCATCAGCAATACCGTTACGGTATCGGGCGGCACGATTAAAAGTACCATTTACGGTGGTATGAGTAGTCTCGGCGATTCTACTGGCAATAACATTACGGTATCAGGCGGCACGATTAAAAGTACCATTTACGGTGGCGTGAGCTATAATCATAATGCTACCGAAAACGTCGTTACGGTATTGGATGGAACGATCGACTATACCATTTATGGTGGCATGAGCAGCAACGGAAAAGCCGCCAATAATGACATTCTGATTTCAGGTGGAACAGTCAACAGTCTTTACGGCGGCATGAATCTTTACGGCGATTCTACTGGTAATAGTGTCACGGTATCGGGCGGCACGATTAAAAGTACCATTTACGGTGGTATGAGTAGTCTCG
>CAJKQK010000035.1 GCA_905202055.1 uncultured Oxalobacter sp. | reverse complement strand
CGACTGGGAAATCTTCAACCGGACAGGCATCTCGCATCTGGTTGCCATATCCGGCCTGCACATCACCATGATCTCCAGCCTGTTTGCCCTGTTGGCGGGAGCACTCTGGCGCCGGTCGTTTTTCACTGGAAAACAATGGCCTTTGATCCTTCCAGCCCAGAAAGCGGCCGCCATTGCCGGGGTTGTCATGGCTCTTGCCTATGTCGCACTGGCCGGTTTCGGCGTCCCGGCCAGAAGGACACTTTGCATGATCATCATCGTGGCCGTCGCACTCTGGACAGGGCGGCTGACACGGTTTTCGCATACCTTGCTTGCTGCTGCCGGAATTATCTGCCTTTTCGATCCGTGGGCTTTGTTGCAACCGGGTTTCTGGTTGTCGTTCGGCGCTGTCGGCATGATCCTGTATGCCACCAGCGGAAGGAGCGGGAAAATAGATGAAAATCCTTCGCGGCTGAGCCGGTTCAGACATTCCCTGTCGATGGCGGCGGCAACACAATGGGCGCTGACGATAGGCCTTGTCCCTCTGACGATGCTTTTTTTCGGGCGCATTTCCGTCATCGGCCCTGTTGCCAACGCACTCGCCATCCCTCTGGTCAGTACAGTCGTCACGCCTTTGGCACTGACCGGCAGTATTTTGCCTGAACCGGTGAATGCGACTGTTCTGACCGTTGCGCATTTCCTGACAAAAGTTCTGGCGATGTTTCTTGAATGGCTGAGTTCATTCTCTTTTGCCGTCTGGACAGTTCCGGCACCATCGTTTTACCTCATTTTGTTTGCCGTGGCGGGAACGCTCTGGATGCTTGCGCCGAAAGGCTGGCCTCATCGCTATCTTGGAGCCTTGTGCTGGCTGCCGCTCTTGCTTTTGACGCCGACTCACCCCGATTATGGAGAAGCGGAAATAACGGTTTTCGACGTCGGGCAGGGCAGTTCGATTCTGATCGAAACACAAAAACATCGTTTGCTTTTCGATACAGGGCCGGTGTATTCATCCGATTCCAACGCCGGCGACCGTGTCGTCATACCGTATCTGACATCACGTGGTATCGACTCGCTTGATACCATTGTCGTTTCTCATGCCGACAGCGATCATTCCGGCGGACTGTTGACCCTGACGGGAAAGCTGTCTGTCAAGACGATTTATTCATCAATCGTACCGGATTCGACACTGGCGCAAACGCTTTCCGACAATCGCCCCTGCATGGATGGACAAAATTGGGAGTGGGAAGGTGTCCGTTTTGAAATGCTTCATCCTTCAAGTGATGACTATCTTGATGAAAATAACAAAACCAATGAGTTAAGCTGTGTTCTTAAAGTCAGTACTTCAAAGTATTCCGTGCTGTTGACAGGTGACATCGGGAAAAAGGAAGAAGAAAAACTGGTCCATCGCCTGGGTGAAAAACTGAAATCCGACATATTGATGGCGCCGCATCATGGCAGCAATTCATCTTCGACATGGCCTTTCCTGTTTGCAGTCAAACCGGACTATGCGATCTACCAGGTGGGTTATCTGAACCCATACCGCCATCCCGATTATAGGGCGGAAAGCCGTTATGAGCTTCTCGGGATCGAAACGTTCAGAACCGATACGGACGGTGCAATCAGCATTCTTTTCGGCGATGATATGAGGATCGGACAGTACAGGAAAACGGATGCACGTTACTGGAGAAATGAGTGAGCTGTTTGTATAAAAAAGACCGCTCCTGAAATGGAAACAGCAGGGGATTTATGAAATCTGTCTCATAAAAACTTCGAATCGTTTGTTTCTGAATTTAGTTATATTTCCAGTTCATTTTTTACGTTATAATTTGGATTTCCTGCTTGTGCCTTTGAGCACCTTCTGCAATGACCAAGTTTGTATTTGTCACGGGCGGTGTCGTTTCATCCCTTGGTAAGGGGATCGCCGCCGCGTCTCTTGCCGCCATCCTCGAATCCCGGGGCCTTAAAGTTACCATGATCAAACTGGATCCATACATCAATGTGGATCCGGGAACCATGAGTCCATTCCAGCACGGTGAAGTTTTCGTGACCGACGACGGCGCGGAAACCGATCTCGATCTGGGCCATTACGAACGTTTCATCTCCACACGGATGCACAAGGTGAACAATTTCACTACCGGACAGATTTATGAATCCGTCATCCGCAAGGAACGCCGCGGTGAATATCTGGGCAAAACGGTTCAGGTCATTCCGCACATCACGAATGAAATCCAGAATTTCATCCATCGTGGTGCCGAAGGGTACGACGTCGCACTGGTTGAAATCGGCGGTACCGTCGGCGATATCGAGTCCCTGCCGTTCCTTGAGGCAGCCCGTCAGCTGAGCCTGCGTGCCCCTGAAAATTCAACCGTTTTCGTTCATCTGACGCTGGTGCCATACATCGCTTCAGCCGGTGAACTGAAAACCAAGCCGACCCAGCATAGCGTACAGAAACTGCGTGAAATCGGTATTTATCCCGATGCCTTGCTCTGCCGTGCCGACCGGGCGATCCCGGATGATGAACGCGCCAAGATTTCGCTTTTTTCCAATGTCAGGGAAGATGCCGTCATTTCCGTCTGGGATGTCGATACCATCTACAAGATTCCGCAAATGCTGCACGATCAGGGACTGGATACTATCGTCTGCAACAAGCTGAAGCTGTCTCCTCCACAGGCCGACCTGTCGATCTGGAGCAAGCTCGTTCATGCGATGGAGCATCCGGAAAAAGAAGTCTCGATCTGCATGGTCGGAAAATACGTTGACCTGACCGAGTCCTACAAGTCATTGATCGAGGCGATCCGTCATGCGGGCATTCATACCAATTGCAAGGTCAACATCGATTTTCTCGATTCTGAAGAAATCGAAACAATCGGTACCGGCCATCTGGCGAAATACGACGCCATACTGGTACCCGGCGGTTTCGGCAAGCGCGGCGTGGAAGGCAAGATCGCCACGGCACAGTATGCCCGTGAAAACAAGGTGCCTTATCTCGGCATCTGCCTGGGCATGCAAGTCGCCCTGATCGAATTTGCCCGTCACGTCGCCGGGCTGAAAAACGCCAATTCGACCGAATTCGATCCCGATACCGAAAATCCGGTGATTGCCCTGATTACCGAATGGCAAAACCGGAGTGGCCAGATTGAACAGCGCAATGAAAAATCCGATCTGGGCGGCACCATGCGCCTGGGCGCGCAAACCTGTTCCATCGAACCGGGTACACTGGCCGCCGAAATTTACGGCAACGTCGTCACCGAACGCCACCGTCACCGTTACGAAGCCAACAACCTGTATCTGGACGAGCTGAAGAAAGCGGGGCTTGTCATTTCGGCGCTGACCCCGACAGAAAAACTCTGTGAAATCATGGAATTGCCGAAAACCGGTGAACACGCCCATCCATGGTATATGGGTGTCCAGTACCATCCGGAATTCAAGTCGACGCCACGCGACGGGCATCCGCTTTTCACGGCTTTCATCAATGCGGCGCTTGCCAATAAGGAAGCCAGAGCTAAAGGAAACAATGCATGAAATTGTGCGGTTTTGAAATCGGGCTTGACTGCCCATTCTTTTTGATCGCCGGACCTTGCGTGATCGAATCGCACCAGATGGCGATTGATACGGCAGGTGCATTGAAAGAAATGACCGGTGAACTGGGCATTCCTTTTATCTACAAATCGTCTTACGACAAGGCCAACCGTTCCTCGTCTTCTTCATTCAGGGGCCTCGGCATGGAAAAGGGGCTCGAGATTCTGGCCGATGTCAGAAAGCGGTTCAACGTTCCTGTGCTGACCGACGTGCATACCGAAGCGGAAGTCGGGCCGGTATCACAGGTTGTCGACATGCTGCAAACCCCGGCTTTTTTATGCCGCCAGACCGACTTCATACAAGCCTGTGCCCGTTCCGGAAAACCCGTCAATATCAAAAAAGGGCAATTCATGGCACCGGACGACATGGGCAACGTCGTCAAAAAAGCGAGGGAAGCCGCGAAAGAGGCAGGCGTTCCCGAAGACAATTTCACTGTCTGCGAACGGGGCGCATCTTTCGGATACAACAACCTCGTATCCGACATGCGTTCTTTGGCGATCATGCGAAAAACCGGATGTCCCGTCGTTTTCGACGCGACCCATTCCGTGCAGTTGCCCGGAGGTCTTGGCGATGCGTCAGGCGGCCAGCGTGAATTCGTTCCCGTGCTGGCACGGGCAGCCGTCGCCGTCGGTGTTGCCGGTCTTTTTATGGAAACACACCCGAATCCGGCTTGCGCCATGTCAGACGGACCGAATGCCGTACCCCTTCATCGCATGAAAGAGCTGTTAGCTCAACTCGTGACACTGGACAAAGTCGTCAGGCAGGGTAATATGTCGGGTTTCGATCTTGAATAATAAAAGTTAATTGCTGGGAGATATCTATGAGCGCTATCGTTGACCTCATCGGACGTGAAATTCTCGATTCCCGCGGAAATCCAACCGTCGAATGCGACGTGCTTCTGGAATCAGGAGTCATGGGTCGTGCCGCTGTCCCTTCCGGAGCATCCACCGGATCGCGTGAAGCGATCGAATTGCGTGACGGCGATCCAGACCGTTACCTTGGCAAAGGTGTTTTGAAAGCCATCGAACACATCAATACCGAAATCGCCGAAGCGATTATCGGGCTGGACGCCAGTGAACAGGCTTTTCTGGACCGTACCCTGATCGATCTGGACGGAACCGAAAACAAGGCCCGTCTGGGTGCCAACGCCACACTGGCCGTTTCCATGGCCGTCGCCAAGGCAGCCGCTGAAGAGGCAGGCTTGCCGCTTTACCGTTATTTCGGCGGTTCCGGCATCATGCAACTGCCCGTTCCGATGATGAACATCATCAATGGTGGCGCTCATGCCGACAACAACCTGAACATTCAGGAATTCATGATCATTCCGGTCGGCGTCCGCAGTTTTTCTGCTGCCGTCCAGTGCGGTGCCGAAATTTTCCATACCCTGAAAAAAATTCTTCAGGAAAAAGGCCTGACGACTTCCGTCGGCGATGAAGGCGGTTTCGCCCCTTCGGTCGCCAACCATGAAGAAGCCATCCAGCTCATCATCACGGCGATTGAAAAAGCCGGTTATGTACCGGGCGAAGACGTCTGCATCGGTCTGGATTGTGCCGCCAGCGAATTCTACAAGGACGGAAAATACGAACTCACCGGAGAAGGTCTGGTCCTGACTTCCGAAGAATTCACCCATTTGCTGGAAACATGGTGTGACAAATATCCGATCATCTCGATTGAGGACGCCATGTCCGAAGACGACTGGGCAGGCTGGGCATACCTGACCGAAAAACTGGGCAAGCGCGTCCAGCTGGTCGGCGATGATCTGTTCGTGACCAACACCCGGATTTTGCGGGAAGGCATCCAGAAGGGCATTGCCAATTCCATCCTGATCAAGATCAACCAGATCGGTACCCTGACCGAAACCTTCGCCGCTATCGAAATGGCCAAACGCGCCGGATATACCGCCGTCGTTTCCCACCGTTCCGGCGAAACCGAAGATTCGACCATTGCCGACATTGCCGTCGGTACGAATGCCTTGCAGATCAAGACCGGTTCCATGTCCCGTTCGGACCGGATCGCCAAATACAACCAGTTGCTGAGAATCGAGGAAGATCTCGGCGAAGTGGCAAGCTATCCTGGCAGAAGCGCTTTTTATAATCTGAAATAAAGAGAGACAAACACAGGCCGGTATAATCGTAAGAGATTCACCGGCCACATTTTTGACTGAAACCAGTCCTTTTTCGGATTAGGCACGATCCATGCGCCCGATAACCATTACGCTGGCAATATTGCTGCTCGTCATCCAGTACCCGCTCTGGCTGGGAAAAGGCGGGTGGCTGCGTGTTTTCGACTTGCACAGGCAGCTTGTTACCGTTCAGGAAAAGAACGAGGAACAAAAAAACAAAAACGCCAAACTGGCGTCCGAAGTGCAAAGTCTGAAAGAGGGTACCGAAGCCATTGAAGAGCGTGCCCGTTCCGAGTTGTCCATGATCAAAAAAGGCGAAGTTTTCATCCAGCTTTTGAACGATAAAAACGAAGTGCCAAAGGACGACAAACCGGCACAAACAGCAGAAGAAAAGAAGGACGACCAAAAAACGACAGTCGCCACTGAAAAACCCGTTGCCAAAGAGTAAAAGGGCTTCCTTTTCACTCTGAAAGTTCCTATAATTATAGGATTGATTCGCAGCATTGGAGACACCGTTTTCAGAGAGAAAAATCTGAAAAAAGTTTGACAAGACGGACTCGATTGCCTATAATCTTTTTCTTAATTCCTCGATAGCTCAGTCGGTAGAGCGACGGACTGTTAATCCGCAGGTCCCTGGTTCGAGCCCAGGTCGAGGAGCCAGATTTCAAAAGCCCCACATGGAAATGTGGGGCTTTTTCTTTTTCAGGGACAGGCAGTTTGCCATATCCGGTACAGGAGAAACGCTGTCTGTTTTTTTGTTCAGTGCAACGTGGCTTATCCTGTTACCCTAACTTGGTTTGGCTGAACGGGCAGCGCCATCTGCATTTCACATATACTTGTTTTGATAGATTCATGGTCAGACAGAACATGAATTTTTTCTATGGCAACACACGACAGTTACATGTCTGTGGGGTCCTTTCCCTTCAAATCGTGGATCAACTTTCGTCTTCTTGATGTCGCAACATGGATGAGTGATCACTATATCTGTCAGGTTTTCCGACGTCCCGATGTATAAACGTATTACCTGAAACGGTATCAGAACTTTTTGAGAACAGTTTTTCAAGTATGCCCTGAATTTTCAGGTATAGTTGCCATATTGAAGACAGTCCCCGGCTTTGTTCTGATCGTCCCGAATGACCTTTATACGTAACGAGTAGTTTGATTGTGTGAGAAAGCAAGTTCAAAAACACTGAGATTAAATGCACAAAATACCTTTGTCATAGCGTAAAAAAGGTTTGCAAGGTGCATATTTATTTTACTTTTCTCCTTATGTATTTTTTTCAGAGAGTATAAATGAAAAAGAAAATAATTTTTTCGTATCCAACACTTTTACTGTCAGCCCTTCTGATACAACAGCTGTTGTCATATCCTGCGTATTCCATCACGATTGACTATGATGGTACTGACACAAGTTTGTTGCGGGTGGATACCAGAAACAGCAGTAGTACCGTACCTAATTCACTCTATCCTGGATCGAACAATTTCAATGGCAATACCGTTAATATCGTCGGAGGAACACTCAACTATGTTTATGGTGGAGTCAGCTCAAATATCAATGCTCTTGTGACGGATACTGGCGACGGAACACAGAACGTTACTGGTAATACCGTCAATGTGTCAGGAGGAAATGTCGGCGGTGTGTTGGGAGGAGTTACCCGAACAGGTAACGCGAATGATAATACTCTCAATATTTCAGGTGGCAATTTCAGGTATTGGGTTCGTGCCGGCGTATCGGATTACGGGGATACAAATAACAATTCAATTAACTTTTCAGAAGGGACGACCGGAGAACTCTTTGCAGGCTATGCACCACGTGGCAATGCTGTTGGTAATACTATTACGATCTCTGGCGGTACGGTCAAATGGGTTAATGCTGGCACTGCTGGTACAGGTAAAGCCATCAATAATGCCGTTACGATTTCTGGTGGGATCGTCAATGGCAGCTTTGTTGCTGCAGGAAGCGGTTGGGCGGATGCAATAGGTAATACCTTCACGATTTCCGGTGGGACGGTTATGAACAGTAATATTTATGCTGCTCGGAGCAGTACAGGCGCTGCCACTGGAAACGCCGTCATATTGAAGAATGCGCCCGATATTTCAGGAAGTACACTGTATGGAGGATACACATCACCTCTCGGGACATCCAGTGACAATACTCTGCAGGTATGGACAAAAGGCCTGTCTGCCAGAAATGTAAGATATTTCCAGAATTATGAATTCATATTGCCGGATGGTACGCAAAATGGCGATACGGTTTTGAACCTGAGTGATTCAGGCGGGACAGACCTCAGCAATACAAAGGTGGGAGTGGCGATTGCCTCGGGAGCCAGAGTGGCCTTGCAGGCGGGCGATCGGGTACATCTCATCACAAACGCCAATGGGGTCACCAGCACGGGAGTCACCCAAACATCCATGACAGGCAGGCAGGGCATTTCCCTGCAATATGACTTTGGACTCGAATCGGGCAGCACATGGCTGGACGCAGTACTGAAAAATATCCGTACCGATCCGGCGGTTGGCATATTCAATAATGGGCGGACGGCTACGCTTGGTTTTGTGAATCAGGGTACAGATTTTGCACTGGACCAGAATCTGGAATGTTCCGTTAACGAAGATGGAACAGTCGACCGGTTCTGTCTGTACGGTGCAGTTGGAGGAAGCGATCTCAGATACGATATGGGGGGAGAAGGTGCCCACGGCACTACAAGCGGGACGCACTGGGTATTGGGATTGCGGGGGAAACTTGACAGTGAAAAGGAGTATGACCTGACAGGAGCGATTTTTGCGGAAGCCGGCTGGGGTAATCTGGATGAGCGCAACCATTATGCAAAAGGAAGTGGAGATACCCACTACTATGGTATAGGGGCAACAGGGCAATACCGGAAAAAAGAAGGTTTGCTAAGGGGAAGTTATGCGCAGGTCAATGCAAAAACCGGTAGAGTGTCTACCGATTTCGACAGTAACCTGAGAGATGCCAATGGAACACAAGCAGGATATGACAAGACAGCAACGTATTATGGAGCAGGCTTGAAAGCCGGATATCAGTGGGACATCAACAGCAACTACCTGCTGGATACGTACATGGGATATCAATGGATGCACATCAAAGGTTTCGATGCAAGCATTGCAGGGGATCCGTATCGCTTCGAAGACATCAACAGTCACCGAACGAGAATGGGAGCTCGTTTGGAATACCGTAATAACCAGCAGTACAGACCCTATATTGGTTTGGTGTGGGAACATGAATTCAGCGGAAATGCCAGAGGAACAGCCTATGGGTATGAAATTGACAAAACATCATTGAAAGGGGATACGGGAATAGGGGAAATTGGAGTGAGATTCAGCCCGGCAGAAAAGAGTCCGTGGACAGTGGATGTTGCCGTGAAAGGATATGTTGGTCAACGTGAAGGTGCCATGGGTAATCTCGTAATCAATTATAAGTTCTGACTTCCTGTCAGACGCTATTTTCTTCTCCTTTCAAGGAGGACTTTTTTATTGGATTGGTTTGTCTGCTATTCGCAAGAATATAGCCAGGCAACAAGTTACTGTTGTCAGGCACCGTTTTATCTACCAGTAACGGGGATAAGAAAATAAAAAATTGTCTGGCCGGAAAAATAAGCTCAGGAAAATGGCGGGTTACAAAATGTCATTTTTTCCGGTTCAGTCAGACAAAAAATTCGGTATTCATGCCAGCTTGGAGGATTCCTGGACTGTCAATCCGCATGTCACGGGTTTGATCCAGGCTGGAAGAGCAATAATTATCAAGGGCTTACGTGAAAACGTAAGCCCTTTTCTTTTTCAAAACCAGACAGTTTCTTCGGCAGTGTCCAGGAAAAAAGTCATTGCCTGCTTTTTAATCACGCCGATTCCGAATCCATGTTATGTCAAACTGGCTTGATCGCATGTTTATGTATTATTGGCATTTTGACCACCTGCCAGGAAATTCATGCGTGAGGGGAACGCTTCATGCAAAATTTTTTGCCTGTATCCTCTTGATATTTTTTGGGGAATTCCTATATGTCAATTGACAGCAAGAAGAGTTGTCATTCATTAATTAACTTAAGCTATTACAGGAGTTCGTTAAAATGATTACTCGTACATTTTCCTTAATGCCAACATTAGCAGAAAGTTTGTTTTCCGATCGCCTTAACCGGATTGATAACCTGTTCACTAAATTGACGGGTGATGAGCCACTGTCTGCATTGCCTTCATACGATATCGTGAAAATAGATGAGACTCATCTGGATATCGTAGTCGCTCTCCCCGGGTGGAGTGCAGAAGATATAGAAATACTGTCGCAAGGAGGACAGCTGAGCATTTCAGGCAAGCAAAAAGAAGAACAGGAAAATAAAGGCGATACGTATTTGTATCGTGGATTGAAACGCTCGAATTTTAACCTGGGTTTTTCTTTGCCTGAACACGTAAAGGTAAAAAATGCAAACCTCAAAGATGGTTTGTTGACAGTCAGTTTGTTGAAAGAAATACCGGAAAGCGAAAAAGTCCAGAAAATCGCCATCCGTTACGACGAAGGTAATTCGACAAAGGCAATTGGCAATAATTGAGAATGAAAACCTTTAAAGAACCTGAAACCTGCAGGAAAACTTGCAGGTTTTATTTTTTGCTATTAATGGCTTCGCCATCTTCAAATATATAAATTCCAGGGTTTCCTTTCAGGCTGACCGAAGAATATGCGTCGTGTATTATTTTCCTGACGCCCATATTGCGTCCTGATTTTGTGAATTGACAGACTTCCCTCATTTGAAGCGAGGTCTTTTTTTATGGAGAAAATAAATGACAAAACTGCCGGAAAAAAATGTATTTGACAGAAGCAGGCAGCCGAAAACCACTACAGGTGAAATGAAAGAATCTCTTGGAAAGCTGAGGGATTACCTGAATGAGCTATTGGGTGACGATAGTCTGGACAAGGAATCGGCAAGGAAAACATTGGGAATTGATCTTGACGAATTGAACAACACAATAGAAACAAAGGCAAATCGGGATGTCATGTTGGCGGTAATTCAGAAGAAAGCCGATAAAACAGAACTGGAAAACAGTGTCGCTGAACTTGAACAGGCAATAGCAAAAAAGGGAGTGCCACCAGGAACCATTGAATATTTTGCCATGCCAACACCACCCGGAGGATATTTGAAAGCTGACGGAGCGGAAGTGAAAAGGGCTTACCTATCCAGACCTGTTTGACGCAATCGGAACGATGTTTGGTGTTGGTAATGGAGAGACGACGTTCAATTTACCTGATTTGATTGACCGGTTTGCAGAGGGCAGTCATCGTCCCGGCCGGAAACTTGAGGCGGGGTTGCCGAATATTTCAGGTGGAATGTCTCCAACAGGTTTGACGAGTGTTTCAAATACTACGGATTACAGATCCGACGTTCGCGAGGGGTATGGTGTCAGGTGGGGATTTAACGCTTCCCGATCCAGTTCCATATACGGTGCATCGCAAACTGTCCAGCCAGCTGCGCTGACTTTGTTGCCGTGTATCAAAGCTTTTGATGTGGCGACCAATCCCGGATTGGTCGATGTGACCGTGCTGGCAAATGAACTGTCCGGAAAACTGGATAAGTTGATCGGAGGGGTTACGGTCAAATATATTAATGAAACATACCATGACGGTTTGAACTGGTACCGGAAATGGTCGGATGGCTGGATAGAGCAGGGAGGAATGATTGATGGAGTAGGTTCTTACGGCAAAGTTTTCATCAATTTTCAGCTTCCTTTTTCGGAACGTATAAAAATGTGTTTTTCACAAATTGACTGGGGATTTGAACAAAATTGGTTTGAAGGCGCATTCAATGCCGATGCAAGAGCGGTGACAGATATTTCCGGTGCGCCGACAGATATGACTTTAACCGAATGTGCCTTTCAGAAATTCTCCAAACGCAACTGGTATGCATGTGGTTATTGAAACACTGTTTCTGCATGAAGATGTGGTTTTTGTGACCTGTTTCAAATAAGGTACGAGCTTAGAGAATCATCGGATATTGTCCGGAAGTGTTTTTTTGAATAAATTGGCGTTAATACCTTGATATTGCCTGATTCAGGATGTTAACGTTCTCTTCGGACACCTGTTCCAACCAGATGAAAACTGCCGAAAATGCTAGATATCAAACGCCTGAACTATTACATGAACATCGCCATCGCCGTCCGTGAAAACGCCAATTGCAAGGGGCGCAAGGTCGGCGCAGTCATCGTGAGGGACAACCGTATCATTTCGACAGGGTATAACGGCACACCGGAAGGGTTTACCAATTGCATGGATGGCGGGTGTGTCCGGTGCGGCAAGCGTGAAGAATACAAACGCGAAGGCAAGATGGGGTACGACGAATGCATTTGTGTCCATGCCGAACAGAATGCCCTCATATCGGCTGCCCGGTTCGGTAATGCGATAGAGGACAGCGTCATTTTCTCGACATTGCGCCCATGTTTCGACTGCACCAAACTGATGCTTCAGGCTAAAATCAGGGCTGTTTATTATCTCCATGACCTTGGAAAACTGGATGACGATGAACTGCAAGACCAATACGAGTTGTTGCAGTCGAAATTTATCGAGGGTGTCTATCACGTGGATTTTGAAGACCCGAAAGCGGAATGGGCGAATGCCATGGCTCTGAAAAAGTAACGGCCTGTTTTTATAATGGGTTGTCAGGTGAATGCCTGACTGTTTCCGGTGAACACTGGAGTTTTCAGGGAAAACGATCATGGAAACGGTCGTTTCCCCTTGAGTCAAAAGAATTTCTTATGGTTTTCGCGCTTCAATGCTCAGGCTGACCACGTAGTTTTCCAGTTTTTCTCCTTCCGGAAGCGATACTGCAATCTCCCTGCAGAGCGGATCGTTCCAGTTCTGCATTTGCCGGATGTATCCGGATTTGGGCGTCAGAACGATATCGGAAAAACCGGTTTTTTCCAGCATGGAACGGGTTTCATCGACCAGAACAGCGCCGGCGACACAGCCGACCAGCGCAGCGGCCATACTGCGAACATTATCGGGAAACGGTTTCAGGATAACCAGATCCGGGACGGACAATTTGCCGCCTGATTTCAATACGCGCAGGATTTCCTTCCAGACCAGTGGCTTGTCAGGAGACAGGTTGATGACGCAGTTCGAAAGAACCACGTCAACCGTATTGTCCGCAACAGGGAGATGTTCGATTTCCCCAAGCCGGAATTCGACGTTATCCAGACCGGTACGTTCAGGATATTGCAGGATATTATGGCGTGCCTTCGCCAGCATCCCGGGCGTCATGTCCACCCCGATGACGTGTCCGGCCGCTTTCACTTTTTCACCCGCCTTGAAAGACGTCGCTCCCAAGATCCAGTTCGGTCTGGCCTGCTTTCAGGGCAGCGATGGCAACCGGATTGCCGCAGGACAGGCCCATGTTGGCGCCATCCGGCAGATTGGCAAGGCTTTGCTCGTCATATCCGATGGCGGCAGCCAGACGGGCCGGATCGGCAGGTCCACTGCGGCCGTTGCAACAACATGGGCTGGGCTGCCCGATGGCGATGGCACGGTAACCGGTACGGACAGTTTCACGAACATCCAGACCGGTTTCGTTTTGTTTACTCATTTGAGTCGTCCGTTATGTTCATTTTTAAACCGGTAGCCTGGCCACCCCCTTTTTCGGAAGGAAGAAGGGGGAGAAAATCCGGTGAAATCCCGCTTTCTTTGCAGTAACACTCGCATTGGCCGGTATTGACCTGACAGCAGTTTTCCGTCAAAAAGGCGATCAAATCCAGCATCAGCGGGATACTGGCGCGATACCGCAAGAATCGTCCTTCCTTTTCCATACTGACCAGTCCGTTATGGGCAAGGTTTTTCAGGTGAAATGACAGGTTGTTGGCGGAGAGGTTCAGATGCGTTGCTATTTCCCCGGCAACAAGACCGTCAGGAGCATATCTGACGAGCAAGCGGAATATCTCCAGACGTATATTTGAGGACAGGGCTTCAAAAAGAGAGGATGCATAATCTGTTTTCATATTTCAATAATACAACAAGTATTGAAATAATTTGTAAACCAGTACAATAGCCAGGCATATTTTCCGGTGATAAAAAAGGGATACTCATTGAAGTATCCCTTTTCCGGTTGCAAGCCGAATACAATTGAACAGAAATATTCCCAAAAAGGTCAGTTCGGTTCTTTTATGCTGACAGCAACGTAAATTTCAAAAGGATCACCTTTTTTCCACTCATAGTCATATCGTTCGAAACAGAGGCCTTTATTGTCGATGACGTAATCGATTTGCGTCGATGGCCATTTTTCGTACAGGGCCTTATAGGCATCTTCCAGTTTTGACATGTCCGAAACCTGACAGGTAACATACATGCCCAGTGGTATGGTGATGATTTTCAGATCGGATGGAAGAGACGTGTCCGAATTGATTTCGACGCCGGCACAATAGGAAAATTTGTCTTTGGTGAGCATCTGGTAAACACCATATTTTGCCGCGTCTTCCGGAATGGCCTTGTGACCAGCCAGTTCTCCGGTCACACGTTTTCCGAATTTTTCCCATAATGCCTGACAGTTTTGTTGCGCATGTTTCAGATCTGTTTCAACGGTTATTCCGGCAATTTTTGTTTCCGGAAATTCAAGCACTGCAAATTCAAAATCCATGATGTTCTCCTGTCAAATGGTGAAATATTAGGTCATAAAACCCGGTTTGTTTCCTGAAAATGAGTCTGTTTCCAACCCGTTTTATCGCTATGGCACAAGCCGGGGCTATTTATCGGCCCACTCCAGCACATTCGGGCTTTGTACATTCACGCCGAATTCCCGGGCTTTTGCCAATATACGGCGAGCCAGTTCAGGTCTGTCTTCATCCGAAGCGAGATGAAAACGGGATTCGGCATCCCGGACATGTTCCGCATCCGGCATCGGGAACGCGCGTTTGGCGGGGATTCCGAATGCCGAATCGGGAAGTTCGCTACGTCCCCCGGCAGTCAACCGGTCGGTGCCAGGGTAATGGGGAAAAGGGTCGCGATGAGGTGTCATTTTCGTGCTCTCATATCAGGGGTTTATTTTCAAAGCTTAGCATTTCCGGGAAAACAGCTTTTGGCATACATCATTCCCTGAACGGGCAGGTGAAAAAAATGGACTGTTTTTCCGTTTTTCCCGAATTTTGCCCGGACACTGGCAAACGACTGCCACGACATCCAAATGCCCCGAAAACGACAGGTTCGTTAATTTTGTTGTATAAGCTGACCGATGAAAAATTGCCTGTCAGTATTTTTGCCGGTGCGCCAACAAGTCCGTTGTATTGGATTAACTGACAACTCTCCTTCACACTGAGTGGAGGGAGGTTGTGGGAAATTACGCCAGCATGGACTTTCTTGAATGAAACCGGCATTTTTCCGGTTGGAAATATTGGGAACTTCATGAAGCGAATATCGAATTTGCAACTCAGTATATAATATGGCCATTGCGACTATGCATGACAGTTTTCTGTCCTTTTCACCTTAACGAACCGAAGGATCAAGATGAACAAAAAAGTTGAGATGTATTGCGTCGAAGGCCACCCGGCTTGTGATATGGCTGCCAGCATTTTCGATGCCAAGGGTATTGAATACCAGAAACTGCTCGTCGATACCGACATGAAACTGGCCGTTGAAATGTGGGCACGTTCCGAACGCCACGTTTTGCCACAGATTTTTATCGGATACGATCATATCGGCGCCCTGCCTGAACTGATGGATATGGTCGAAAGTGGCGAACTGGACAAATTGATGAAAGACTGATTTTCCGCCTGTTCATCCTTTGGGATATCCGGTTTATGAAAAGGTGACGTTTCCGTCACCTTTTTTATTTCCGGATCCCCGGATGAGACTGATTCGGTTTTAGAAGCCAACACTGATGACGACAGTATCGGTATAGGTTCCGGCAGGCGAGGTTGTCTGCCCCGACAATACTTTCGAATTGTAAACAAATCCCTGTGTCGAATTGCCGGTTCCCGCACCCGGATTGACGTCGGCGTTTCCGGATGCACGGGTCTGTCCTGCCGTCGACCCCCAGCGGGTCGTGCCACTCGCTCCCTGATAAATTTCATAGTTGATGTAATGACTGCCGCTGGCCATGCGTCGCTGGCCGCTGGATGCATTGCTGCCATCAGAGAGTCCGACTGTGTACGAGGTTCCTTTCGTGCACTGGACACTGATGGTTTGCGTAACGGGAGAAAAGGCACTGATGAGCGGCGCTGTACCAAAACTGATATTGGGGGCATTGATGGTGCAGTCATTGCCGATCTGCAGGCTGAGATTGACGACGCTCGATGTTGAGCCGGTGTTGACCGGGCCGATGCACAGGTTGCCAATACTCACCACGGTACAGATGCTCCAGGTCCAGTTGACTGTCACCGTATCGGTATACGTTCCACTGCTGAGGTTGAGTGCACCTGTAACGGTTCGGAAATACATGGGCAAAGGAGCATTGTTGCTGCCGGTCAGTCCAAGAAGATTCAGCAGGGTGGAGTTGTAATAGTTGAGTGCCGTTCCCGGTGTAATCTGGTAAGTGTAGGTCTGGTCGGCAAAAATCTGGTAGGGGATAGTGTCACCGGCAGCATTCTTGAGTTTGGAACCGTTGGTCGTGGAAACGACGGCGTTGATGTAGCCCGGAGCGCCCAGAACGGTCAATAATGAGCCGCCGCACGCCACCCCGGCATTGGCGATGGATGTGTTTTGCGTGCTGCTGTTGACCTTGATGGATGTCTGGGAACCGAAAGAAGCCGTGCCCGTGCCGGTCGATGTCTGACAGCCCGGTGCGGCGCCTGCCATGGCCGGAAGCAGGAAACAAAGGAATGCCGCCAGCCACAGGTATGGTTTTTTCATGATTTCAGGGCAGGTGGATGGTGTCTGACAAGTCATATGATCATTCCTTTATGCATTCCAGTGGCCCGACTTTCGAAATCGTCCCGTTGGCTTTTTTCCTGTCGATGGAAAACCTGGCATGACACCGGTTGCCATCCGGCAGGGAGACGGTGACCTGGCTTTGCGGATCGACATCTTCAAACCAGGCAAAACCATCCAGACCGACAGGTGATATTTTCCCTGAGGCGAGTCTGGCGACAGAACCGGCAGGGAGTGGTTTCTGCCTGCTGTCGACGAGCCGGATACCGACCGGCAAGGTCTGTTTCACCGGAAAGCGCATGAGATAGCCATTGCCGGATTTGACGGCGACACGTTTTTCGACCTCCGGGACCTGCATGTCCAGCGGAAGATTCAGCGGATCGATTTCATATTTGGCTGCATAGTACCCCGGGACAGACGGCACCATCAGATGACCGTCAGGGTCGGTCGAACCGATCAGGTTGTTTTCGTAACGTACCGGAATGGAAGGTACCCCGTCTGTCGAGATGAGGACGAACGAATCCTGTACCATGTTCGTGGCAAAGACGGACTTGTCCATCATGACGAGGGCGCCGCTCATCTCTCCCCATATCGTGTTATTGTTGTCGGGGCCATATAATCCGCCACGCATCTGCATCTTGTCGTTTCGCCAGGTCAGGTCTGCCTGCCGGTAGTTGGGGCCGGATGAATCGAAACTGTAGCCCAGATTCCAGCCAAGGCCACCGTCAGTCGGAACCGTTCGGCTGTAATCGAAGCGCTGGGAATAGTCTCCCTGCTGATTGCGCGTAGTCGTGCTTGAAACGGTATCCCTGTTTTGTTTCCCGAAAGGCAGAATCCACTGGACGAAACCGGACCAGCCGCCCTCGTTGCTGGACTTGTTGGCGGAGAGGTAAAAGGTACCGAAGTTCCCCGGCGTAATGCTCCATGTCAGGTTGGTCAGCCGGGTCGTATTGCCGTCATTGTTTTTGATCGAAAAAATGCCGCCGCTCAGGCTGCCGAAATGCCCAAGGGGAATGCCGGCCGTGATCTGTACGCTTTGCTGGTAAGGCCGCTGCCAGGTTCCGATGGTAGACAGGTCACGCCAGTTTGGGCTGTATCGGACCCATTGGGCTGAGGCATTGAAATGCCGGTTGGTATATTGATAACCGCCCGTCATTTGCCTGCCACTCATCCCGTTGCCGGAACTGGTGCTGTAAGAGGCATTCGCCACGCCGAACATCCCAAGCCGTACGGTTGCACCCAAACCGCCGACTGTCAGGGATTTCCCGCCTTCAACATGCGACCCGACGGTCAGGGCGTCCGTCAGCCCATATCTCAGGCTACCGCTATAAGCCAGTTTGCTGTAATCGAAATTGGATATGCCATAACGTTGCCGCAAGACCCCGAAACTGGCGGCATAGTCGGTGTATCCTTTTTTCAGCAGTTCGCCTGTCACATAAAAGGGCAGCGTGGTCGACACCTGACGTCCAAGGGCGTCTGTCGTCACCACGACGGCTTCACCGGCACCGTTGACGAACGGGGTTGTTGTAATGGAAAAGGGGCCCGGGTTCAACTGGTTGCTTTGCGTACGGTATCCATCGAGATACAGGTCAAGGGTCGAGGGAACGGCTGCCGACCCGGCAAACTGTGGCAGCGGATAGGTAATGATATCGGGCCGGACACTGAAATTTTTAGATATCTGGAAACCGCCGATCCGGACAGGGTTGTTCCACGAAAGCCCCCGGGTCACGAGATCGCCGGCTTCATACGTCAGGATGCGGACTTCGTCTGAATAATGCCAGCGGGTGTCGTAACGGATATAACCGCTTTGGCTTTCAGAAAGACTGTCTGAGAAATTATGCCGGTATATGCCGGTGTTGGCGAGCGTGCCGTAAGGGCTGAAGAGCCGAAGTTCACTCCATGCGTTGGTATTGCTTCCTGTCTGCTGGTTTTTCTGGACATAGATATCGTAATTGACCAGCATGCCGAGACCGGACTGTGGAGGATAGAAAGGCCTTTTTTCCCTCAGGTCAAGTGTCTGTTCCGGAAGGCTGTCGACGGGAACATTGATCCTCAATTGCTGGGCGGGACTGTCGTAATTGACTTTGATGCCCTTTGCATCGTCAAGGGCAATGTCGGCGTCTCCCGATACCGGCATCTGATGTCGCCAGGGAGAAGATGGAATTCCCGCGGCTGCCAGATCGCGTGTATTGACCCAGTACTGGTTGTTTTTGTAGTGGACAGGGGCGACATGTCCTGTCGGTCGTTCATTGGCGACCAGTTCAAGATACAGGTTCATATCCGGTTTTTGTGTCCTCCCGGAAAGGGAAGCAAGGTTTTCCGCATGAGCAGTTGAAGTCAAAGCGGCCGGCAAGCCCATCAGTAAAAGATAGGATATCAGGATGGACAGGAGGGTACGAGTAACGGTTTTGCCTGAAACGTCGTCAGATACTGCGCAATATCGGGTTTCCGGTTTTCTTGTTGACTGGCACTGTCTCCTGTTAATCGGCTTCTTCGGTATTGGCGGCATTTATTCTGACTAATTGTTTGCCGTTGATAATGCCCAGCAGCGTACTGCCGGAACCCATTTCGGCCGTGACAGGCCAGCTCATCGTTTTGCCCGGCAGGATATAACCGGCAGCGCCTCCCGGATCGGTTTTCATCCCGTCGCGCCTTGCAAAGGTCAGGTTTCTGAGGTGGACGTGTATCGGGCCCTTGTTGCTGACTTCAAGCGTTTTCTGTTTCCTGTCGTTTTTGATGCGCCAGGACAGGGAAGGATCGACGACAACCTTGTCTGCATCGGTTTTTCCGTTGCCCTGCATGGACTGGCTGGCAAGCCCTTCACCGAAAACGAAAACAGGAATGGAGTAGCGCATCCGGAATTTGACCCCATTGGCCTTATCCGGCGCTTCAGGCTCGGCAGAGGGAATTTCATCGAGGATGACACGATAGGTCATCTCTTTGCCGGGAGGAGGGGTGCCGGTCCTTATCAGCCGGACCAGTTGCCGTTTTCCGGGTTCGATCTGCATGATGGGAGGGCTGCCGACGATGTCGTCCTGTTCGGTCAATTCTTCCTTGCTGCCGGTATGCGACCATGCATAAACACGCATCTGGTAGGTTTGCAGGGTATTGCCACGGTTTTCAAGCCACATCGCGGCCGCTTTTTCCCTGCTGTCGATGAATACATTGGTCGGCCAGATCAATATGGCAGCGGTCGCGGGTAATACCCCGGTCAGAAAATAAACGGCCACAAGCATCAGGAGCCGGGTAACACGGTTCTTTTTACCGGTAAAGTCTGTCAGTCGCATCATGGTCGTGTATCCTGAAAAAACGGGACAATTGTCTGATCTGTATCCCGGTCGAAAATAAAAAGGCTTTACCATGACAGCGTGACCACGACTGTATCGGTATAGGTACCCGGGGCGGCGTTGCCCGGCAGGGTCATCCTGCCGTATATCGGCAAGGTGATAGTGTTGCCTGTCCCGACACTGGCGATTGTCACGGCCTGATTCAGCAAAATGGCGTTCTGATACGCCGCGTCGGAATACAATTGGTAAAGCAGTGTGCCGCCACCCGTTCGGGCAAGCCGCCTGCCGCCGCTATAATGCTGGCCTCCATCGAGAGACATCGTGAGGCTCATATCGGGAGTGCAATTCAACTGGTAAGAAGCGTTGGCGACCAGCGAGGCACTCACTGTCTGGGTCGATAGCGTGGATTGCGTCCCGAAATCCAGCGTACCGAATACAGGCGTTCCGGTGCTGCCTGAAACCAGACAGCCGTTCTGGATCACCGCCTGTACCTGAAAAGGGCAACCCGAAGGGGAAGAACTCAGTGTGCAGTCTCCCATTGCCGGTAGTGGCAACAGGCATGCGGCCAGGCATATCGCTGAAAAATCACGGACACTTCCCATTTCTGCACCGGTTTGGTCAGTAAGTCAGCTGGACGGTCAGGGTGTCGGTGTAAGTTCCGGGTGTCAATCCGGTTTCTCCGGAAGCCAATCCATAGATATCGACGGATTCTGCCGTTCCGTTATTGGCACTGGTAAAAAACGCGGTTCCGTTGGTGATTTTGCTGCTGTGGCCGGCGTCGGTATATATGTCATATGAAACATAACCGGAGCCGCTGGCCAAGGCATGCAAATGCCCTGATCCGGCATTGGCGTCATTGGTTCCGCTTATGATCGTCAATGTGGGAGGGGTTGTCGTGGCGCACTGGAGGGAGATCGGTGATGAACCGGAACCGTTGACCTGGGCCGTGGCTGTCGTGAAGAGGGTCGACTGGGAGCCGAAATCAAGCGTTCCCCAGGTAGCACCGCCTACCGGGGCACTTCCGTTGAT
>CAJKQK010000034.1 GCA_905202055.1 uncultured Oxalobacter sp. | reverse complement strand
CGCTGTGCAGCCTGCGCGAGGCGGGGCTCATCCACCGCAACGTCAAGCCGTCGAACGTTTACTTAAGCAGCTCGGGCCACTATCTGCTGGGCGATCTGGGCATCGCGAAGATCGACGAGCTCAAATACTGCTCCATGCCGGAATGACCGGTACGCTGAATCTCGATATAGAAATTGTCAGGGAAAATACTCGCCCATCTTCGGGCACATTTTTCGGCATTGTCGAAACCGGACGCCTCGAAAGCCATCCCGATATCACCCTGTTTGGCACCGGACAGGGCAATCAGCCCCATGTCACCCGATTTTTTCGACAAGGCCTCAAGCCATTCGATCCGGATTTCCGCCCGGCCACGCCACTGGTTTTCCAGCCATGACCTGGAGAGCAGCTCGCATAAATTCAGATACCCCGTCCTGTTCTTCACCAACAAGAGCAGACGGGACGGTTTTTCCCTGTCGGCATCGTTCGTGATCCAGACATCGCAGCCGCCAATCGGTTTGACCCCTTTTTTCCGCGCCGCTTTATAGAACTTGATCAGGCCGAAGAGATTGGCCAGATCGGTCAGCGCCATAGCCGGCTGGCCGTCTTTGGCAGCAGCAGCGATAACGTCTTCAATCCGGACCAGACCATCGACGATGGAATATTCTGAATGAAGGCGGAGATGAACGAAACGGGTATTTTTCATGCAGCTATTTTATTTCGGGTTTTCCTGTTTACACCAGGGGGTTCAACAGGGAAAAATCGACTTTATTTTTTCGGTTTTGGCAATCCGCCCAGCAAAGCGGCAATCGGTTTTTTAACCGTTTTCAAAGCCGGCTTGTCCGGGTCGGTTTCCGATTTCGTGGTTGATGGCACATAAGGCTGATCGAACCACGGGTCTTTGCTCTTCTTTTCCAGTCCAACCGATTTGTAAGGACTGCGGTCGAAACGTTTGCCGTAAGCAGTCCCTCCCGTTTCCGGAGAAGTATGCTTTCCACGTTCCAGACCGGGAAGTTTTTCCAGTGGCAACTGGCGTTTGGTCAGCTTTTCGATTTCTTTTAACAAACGCTCGTCTTTTTCCGAATAAAGGGAAAGCGCTTCGCCTTTGGAGCCCGCCCGTCCCGTTCGGCCGATCCGGTGGACATAATCTTCAGCCACGAAAGGCAAATCGAAATTGATCACGCAAGGCAGTTCTTCAATATGCAAACCGCGTGCCGCCACATCGGTAGCCACCAGAATATCGATAGATCCCGATTTGAACGCTTCCAGTGTCGCCATCCTTTCAGCCTGCGTTTTATCGCCATGAATGGCTGAAGCCTTCAATCCTTTTCGCTCAAGCTGTCTTGCCAGACGGGACGCTCCCGCTTTTGTATTCGAAAAAATCAGAACCTGTTCCTGACTCCTGTCTTTCAGCAAATACTCGACAGCGGCATTTTTTTCACTTTCCTCGATCCGGTAAACGGTCTGCTTCACATTTTCAGCCGTGGCGTTCTGCCTTGCGACTTCCACTGTGACAGGATCTTTCATAAAGCTCCTGGCCAGTTTTTTGATGTCATTGGAAAAAGTGGCCGAGAAAAGCAGGTTCTGCCGCTGTTTCGGCAACAGGTTCACGATACGCTGCAAATCCGGCAAAAATCCCATGTCCAGCATTCTGTCCGCTTCATCGAGAACCAGGATTTGTGTCTGGGAAAGATTGACGTTTTTTTGCTGGACGTGATCGAGCAGACGCCCTGGAGTGGCAATCAGGATTTCGACACCCGCGCGAAGAATGCTGGTCTGGGATGCAATATCGACGCCGCCGAAAACGACCGCAGATTTGACCGGCGTGTATTTGGCGTATCGTTTGACATCCTCGAACACCTGATCAGCCAGTTCACGGGTCGGCACCAGAATCAACGCCCTGACAGGATGACGTGCAGGCGACATACTGGTATTGGCGGAAAACATCAGCGACTGGAGCATTGGAAGCGAATAACCCGCCGTTTTTCCAGTCCCGGTCTGCGCCGCTCCCATCACATCCTTGCCTTCCAGTACAAGGGGAATCGCCTGAACCTGAATAGGAGTGGGAGAAACGTACCCCAAATCATCCAGCGCTTTGAGAATTTCCGGAGACAAACCGAAATCCTCAAATTTCCTGTCTGAACCAGCATGGGACGTTTTTTGCGGTATATCTGACATAACTACTTGATTTCTTTAAATAAAATTTGCAATCAGCTAAAAGGGAGATTGCGATTTGCCCTAACCGGCGAAATAAATTCGGAAAAATGTATTGTACGATAGACAGACGTCAAAAAGCAGGGTTTTGTCTTATTCCGTCTGAAAAGCATTTCATTACCTCAAACAAACCTTTTCATCCGGCATTGGCCATTTTCAGCCGGAAGACACTTTTTCGATTGTCCGTTTTGCTTATTATCTGCTGTTTTCGACGTTTCAAAAAAATCTTTCACACCAGTACGCGCTCTTTTACTCTCTTCCTTCTGTATCCCTTCAGGAAGGTATAAAATGTTTCCTGTATTCACATAATCACCAGCAGTTACCATCCCATGTTTTCCCCTATGCTCGTTTTTCTCAGGAACTGGACACTGCCTTTGGCCATGCTGGCGGGCGGCATCGGGTTCCCGATATTCAGGCATCTGTCATTTCTGACACCTTATCTTATCTTTACCATGCTGCTGCTGACTTTTTGTAAAGTTCCATTCGAAGATCTCAAATTCAGGTTGGTACACGCCTGGTTGCTCATCATCCAGATCGGTGGGGCGGTGGCGGTTTACACACTGTTGAGTCCCATGAATGTTCTGGTAGCGGAAGGCGCTTTCATTTGCGTTATCGCCCCGACCGCCACTGCCGCTGCGGTCATTACGGACAAATTGGGTGGAAGTGCAGGCAGCCTGATCAGCTATACTCTTTTGGCCAATCTCGGAACCGCCATCGCCGCTCCGGCCCTTTTCCCGCTCATTCACCCGTTAGGCCATGACATGAGTTTCTGGATAGCTTTCCTTGTCATTCTCCGGAAAGTATTTCCTTTGCTGATTTGTCCTTTCATTGCCGCAATCCTGCTGCGCCGCTTTACTCCGGCCATTCATAAAATACTGACCCGCTATAACTCAACGGCCTTTTACCTCTGGGCCGTGGCTCTGATCGTTGTCATGGCACAAACCGTCAACACGCTCGTCAACGAACCAGAAGACGGATGGACGGAAATCTGGATTGCGCTGGCAGCCGGGGCTGTCTGCTGCTTGCAGTTTTACATCGGAAAAAGGATCGGCAGCCGATATCGTGAACGCATCAGCGGAGGACAATCACTGGGACAGAAAAATACAATTCTCGCCATCTGGATGGCGCATGTTTACATGAGCCCGATTACCGCTATCGGTGCAGGTTCTTATGTTGTCTGGCAAAACATCATCAATTCATGGCAACTCTGGAAACAGCGTAAAAATATCGAAGCCGGCCTCATCGATCCCACAAAAAAAGAAGTCTGAAAAGAAAAACGGAATTCGTTTTTTCAAACTGCAAGACCTTTCATTTCTCCCCTGATTTTTCTCAAAACTCCTGATTCCCTTTCTGTCATAAAACTGTACATAAAGAGTGCTGTCAAACACGTATCCGATTCAACAGGAAATCCTGTGGAAAACGATTGCCCCGACAGCATTCTTGCAATGAACCGTTTCTCCACTTTTTTCATTTTTCAAAATGGACAATTCCACATCGGATATCGGGGATATCCTCTCCAGAATCAAAAAAGCCTTTGTGACAAGGTTCAGCCTGCGCACGGATCAGGCCGACGACGACCAGATCGACCACAATATTCGCAGTGGTGTGGAACTGAATGGAACCTACTTGTGGACACTGATGTGTGCCATTCTGATTGCATCCATCGGCCTGAACATCAATTCTGCCGTTGTCGTCATCGGCGCCATGCTTATTTCACCGCTGATGGGCCCGATCATGGGAATCGGGTACGGTGTCGGCATTTACGATTTTCGCCTGATTCACAAAGCCCTCAAGAATCTGGCGATCGCAACCATCATCAGTTTCATTACGTCCGCTATTTATTTTTATGTCACGCCATTAAACGAAGCCCAGTCGGAATTACTGTCGCGTACGTCACCGAACATATGGGACCTGCTGATCGCCGTATTCGGTGGACTGGCCGGCATTATCGGGCTGACCCGGAAAGAAAAATCGAACGTCATTCCCGGTGTTGCCATCGCAACCGCGTTGATGCCACCTGTCTGTACAGCTGCCTATGGTTTTGTACATGGCAATATGTCTTACTTTCTGGGAGCTTCGTATCTTTTCCTGCTCAATTGCATATACATCGCCCTCTCATCCGTTCTGGTTGTCTGGTTTATCAGCCCCGAGGCAAGGCGAAAAATCAATGAAAAACTCCAGTTTCGATTGAAGGCTTTTCTGCTAACCGTCGTTTTTGTCAGTTGCATTCCCAGTGTTTTCATCGCCATCAATTTCGTCAACAACCAGATATTCAATTCCAACGTATCCACTTTCATTTCAAAAGAACTGGTTTTCGACAATACTTTTCCGGTCGATTACAAATCTTCCTATAAAAACAAAACCATCAGTGTCGTTCTGGTCGGCAAGGAATTGGATGAAAAGACAGTGTCAAAAATTCAGGAGAGCCTTTCAAGCTACGGCCTTTCCGATACAAAACTGGAGCTGAAACAGGTCGGTGTCCATGAACAGGACATCAATGCTATCAGGACAGCCCTGGCCAAAGATATCCTTGCGAACAACGATCAGGAAGCACAGAAAAAAGAACAGATCCTTGAAACCATACAGGCGGAAACCCAGTCTGCCACGTTAAAAGCGAAAGAAGCAAAACAAAAACTGTATTCGGGTATCGCAGATGAGGTGTATATCCAGTATCCTGATATTCATGAACTGTTCTTCGCTGACGCGTATATCTCAAAGCAGAGTACTGAAAACAAATTCAGCGAGGTCCCGACAGTCATCGTCATCAGTAAGAAAATACTGAAAAAAGACGTTAAAAAGAAAATCCAGAAATGGATGAAATATCGCTTCCAGTCACAAAACGTACAGATTATTTTTGTAAACCGCTAATGTTATCTTCCCGGTAAACGCTGATTACAGAAAAACCGGGCCATAACGATCCGCGTTTGCGAGTGCGGATCGAAAGCGGACCATTATGCCCTTTCTTCTCATCTACCCCGAGCGTCAGAAAACAAATCAGCAGAAAGAAATATATAAAATATCGTATATAGAGTGCCAATTTATGTTATTTTACTTATAAATGAACACATGTGTTTATTGCACATGTCTCCACCCACTCATGACCTGCCGCACCTCCGACGTTAACAGAACAATGTTTTGAGTTGTTTTTCCGAAAACAATGCAACCACGTCAGGCATTCACGCTGACAACAAAGTATCGCCGATGATCAACTGGCGAAGTGGCGCTTGCGGGAAATAAAAAAGGCGCCTTTCTGTCACTCAAGTAAAGGAGTTACGCCATGACACAAACACTAATCAAAGTCGATCTCAACCAGCCGGCACCCGAGAATGAACAGGTCCATAACCGCTGGCATCCCGATATCCCGATGGCCTGCTGGGTCAGTCCCGGCGATGATTTCGTACTTGAAACCTATGACTGGACAGGTGGCGCCATCGGAAACAATGACAGTGCGGATGATGTCCGGGATCTGGATCTGACTATCGTTCACTATCTGTCAGGTCCGGTTGGTGTCAAGGGTGCAGAGCCGGGTGACCTTCTGGTGGTAGACCTGCTTGATCTTGGTGCCAAGGAAGAAGTCCCCTGGGGTTTTAACGGTTTCTTTTCAAGAAAGAATGGCGGTGGTTTCCTGACAGATGAATTTCCGATGGCGCAAAAGTCTATCTGGGATTTTCACGGCATATACACTACCTCACGCCATATCCCGGGTGTACATTTCGCAGGGCAAATTCACCCTGGACTGATCGGCTGCCTGCCATCTCATGATCTTCTGGAAACCTGGAACAAGCGTGAACTTGGACTGATCGCAACGGATCCGAACCGGGTTCCTCCTCTGGCCAATCCGCCCGTTTCAAGAACCGCGCATATGGGAAAAATGAAAGGGGATGCCCGGGATAAAGCGGCGGCGGAAGCAGCAAGAACCGTACCCCCTCGCGAGCACGGCGGCAATTGCGATATCAAAGACCTGTCCAAGGGATCACGCATTTACTTCCCTGTATATGTAGATGGAGCGGGGCTCTCCGTCGGCGATCTCCATTTCGCGCAAGGCGACGGTGAAATCACATTCTGCGGTGCCATTGAAATGGCCGGTGGGTGGGTACACATGCGGGTGGAACTGATCAAGGGCGGCATGTCCAAATACGGTATCAAAAACCCTGTATTCAAACCGGGCCCCCTGACACCAAACTACAATGATTACCTGATATTCGAAGGTATTTCAGTGGATTCCGAAGGAAAACAGTACTATCTGGATGCCAATGTCGCCTATAAACAGGCTTGCCTGAATGCGATTGAATACCTGAAAAAATTCGGATTTTCCGGGGCACAAGGCTATTCCATTCTGGGATCGGCTCCGGTTCAGGGTCATCTCAGTGGCGTTGTCGATATTCCGAATTCATGCGCGACCTTGTGGTTGCCGACACAAATTTTTGAATTCGACATCAGGCCAAATGCATCGGGCCCTGTGAAATATCTTGACGGCAGTATCGATATGCCTGTTTCATACGACTGATCCGATAAATCGGGAACGGACAGGTTTGCCTGTCCGTGAAAAACGACAACCGGTTTTCAAGAGGCCCAATATGCCCATATATGAATACGAATGTGAAAGCTGCGGTATTTTTACCGTGCTGCGGACCATCGCCGACAGGAACTCACCCGCATGGTGCCCTGCCTGTCAAACCGGTGCAAAACGGGTTATCCATTCTGCACCGCGAACCACATGGCTTGGAAAAAAAACCGTGATGATGCATGAAGTAAACGAACGTAGCCGACACGAACCGAAAACACTGGAACAATACAAATCCAGTGTTCACGGTCCAGGCTGCAGTTGCTGCTCCACAAACAAAAAGTCCACGGAAACATCCGAAAAAGCCCTTAAAACAGGTGGTTCACGCCCCTGGATGATTTCGCACTGACATTCAATAAACGGGCCCATTCCCTTCCCTGTCGGTCAGGAGGACAGGAAATATTCGAAAGAGGTTCCCTATGCTTGGAGTGACTTTGCTTTTCGTCGGAATCGTACTGATCAACAATGGCGCCTGCCAACTTTTGAAAGTGGACAAAAAATCCACGGCGACGTTAAACGTCATTGTCGGTTTCCTGCTCACCTTCATCAATTTCGTTGCCATTTACAAAGGAGATTACTATGCGGCAGGCACAGGCTTGCTCTTTGCTTTCACCTACCTTTTTGTGGCCGCGAACAATATTTTCAACCTGAACCTGAAACCCTATGGCATATACTCCCTGTTTGTCGCCATCAATACCATTCCCTGTGCCATGCTGGCCGCTTCGGATGACATGCGCATGGCGGTCATCTGGATTGCATGGGGAATTCTCTGGTTTACCGGTTTCATCGAAGGAACGCTACAAAAAAACCTGGGCAAATTCGTACCATACCTTGCGATCGTCGAAGGCATCGTGACGGCATGGCTTCCCGGTTTTCTCATACTGGCCGGCAAGTGGTGAACAGGCCCTGTTTTTTCAATTGAAAGACAGCTGAAAAACAAAGCCGCCTCGTGCGGCTTTGAAAAATAGTGAACCGGAAAAAATTCATTTGTTCCTGTTAACGGAACGTTGCAAGACTTCTGCAGGAATCAGGGATTCGATCTCAAATGGCGTCAACTCATCCATTTGATACACAATACGGCGCTTGTTCACGTCTTCTGTACCGACAATATATTTCATGATCCGCATGCCGTTAGACCGGATCATCGGACGTGAGGCATACGTTTTCAAGATAGTTTCACATTTGCTTTTGTCCTGCCCGGCCCCGCTTCTGGAAATCATTTCCTCGACATGATCGAACACATCCTGAAGCATCTGTGTGGAACTTCCCTCCATCGCAACGACGTTGTACCGGTATGCCCATTGACTTCCTTCCCATCCGGCAACGGCATGGCAGATATTCCGGTAATGTTGCGTGAACTCATCCCCGGTCATGCCCCGACGTGATGACTCGGCATTCAGGCGTTCAGGAGTGTTGTCGCCATCTCCGAAATCCCACTGACGTTTTTCACGGTCAGCCGTAAAAACGTAACCGTCAACATAGACGTTAATGAAGTTTCCAAACGATTCCTCGACTATCATCTGACCTCCCTTTTTCCCGGATGAGACTGGCGGTTTGTTAGCTGTCATTCCATTATGAATCATATTCGTCTGTCCATGAAAATTTTTTGCCAGCCGAGACTGATACAGTGTACCCCGCCAAAGCATCTGTCGGGCATATCCGGCAGCCTTCCAGTCTTGACCGATGGATTTCATCGACACGTTTTTTAATAAAAAATAAATGACGTCGTATGACACTCAATAGAATGGTACTCAACAGTGGGGATGAATCCTTTTCTTCACCACCTGGCACACCGATATCGGCCAATTCCCCGAATATCCGCTGAAAAATTCTGTTTTACGTTCTCGAAACCGCATGATGGAAGATAAATTAACAAGCCTCGACTCGGTATTTCTGGCCAATACCATGACCGACCAGCATCAGGTAGCCATCCTTGCGCTCATGGGAGTGCTGGCAATTGTCTATCTGTGTCTGCGCATGAAAAGGTTTCGCAACAAAATCCCGTTTCACATTACACGCGTGGCAATTGCCTTCTTTTTGCTTTACCTGATCGGCAAACTGCTGAGGCGTTTCATCGAAATCCATCACATCACGTTTGTCACGCCGAAAGAAATCAGTTTTTTATACCTTCTGGCCGTTGTCGCCCTGTCCATCAAGGAATCGTTTATCTTCGCCGACCAGTTCAGAAAATATCTGGTCAATACAGGAAAAAACACGACGTCGGCCCAGTTCATCACCAAAGCCATAAAAATCGTCAGTGTGATATCGATCCTGCTTGTATTCGGAGAACATTTCGGCCTGAGCTTTGCGGGCTTGCTGACGTTTGGCGGCATCGGAGGCATTGCCATCGGTCTGGCCGGGAAAGATATCCTCTCCAACCTTTTTTCTGGCGTCATGCTTTATTTCGACCGTCCCTTCAATATAGGCGACTGGATACGTTCCCCGGACCGGCAAATAGAAGGGACTGTCGTCGAAATCGGCTGGAGAATCACGAAAATCATGACTTTCCAGAACCGCCCGTTATACGTTCCCAACTATTTGTTTTCGTCCATCTCTGTCGAAAACCCGGGAAGAATGCTCAACTGGCGGATCAACTTTTCCATTGGAATCCTTTGTAACGACTCGGGCAAGATAAAACCCATCATCAGCCAGATAAAGGAAATGCTCGAGAAAAACGACGGTATCGACCAAAGCCAGCCACTCATCGTCAACTTCAACCAGATCGGTGCGTCTTCCCTCAACATACTTGTCTATTGTTTTACAAAAACGACTGTCTGGAAAGAGTGGCTTCAGGTACAGGAAGACGTTTACCTTTCGATTATCGACATCGTCCGGAAAAACGGTTCGGAAATGCCTTATCCGACGCAGACAGTCATTCTGGATCAGGAAACAAAAACCTGAGAATTCAATTGAAATCCTTGCTTTCCGGAAATTGACAAGAAACAAACTGATACCCCGTCAAATCATTAAAAATAGTGACGGGATCAGCAGGATCATGTTGACCAGTGAAATCTGTCGCGGGTCAGCGCATGACTGTTTTTCTGTATTTTTCAATCACAAACGGAGGAATTACGGCATGAAAAAAGTGATACTGACACTTGTAACAACTTCTCTGGCAGCTTGTCTTGGAATGGCGCACGCCCAGGAACCGGCAGATGCATCCGTCAGCACAGATCAGACTCGCGCTGAAATGAGACAAAAACAAGCCGATGGAATCCGTTCCAAAAAAGAAAACGTAGCGCGCGCACATAAAAAAGCACAAAGAGATCCTGCAACAAGGAAAGCCAGACAGCAACAAAAAGAAGGCCGGATGGAACGGGAAAAAGAAATAGCCGGCGCGCATAAGAAAGCCAAAACAGACCCTGCCGCCAAAGCTGCCCGTCAAAAACAAAAAGACGGGATCATGGAAAGGAAAAGCAACATTTCCGGCGCACACCAGAAAGCGCGCGAAGCCAGAACAGAATCCGGACAAGGCAATTAATTTCAGCCCTGTTCAAAAATGAAAAAAGCGTACTGAAAAAACATCAGTACGCTTTTTTGATATAAATATACTCACCTGAGTGGACCGGCGCAGTAACCGGGCACAATCACATTATGTGTTTGGCGGAAAGGCAGGGATTTGAACCCTGGATACGGGGTTACCGTATACCTGATTTCGAGTCAGGCGCATTCGACCACTCTGCCACCTTTCCGTTTTGGAGCAACAATTTGCCGAGCTCAAAATTATAGCAGGAAACATCCCGGATACCTAGCGCCACATCAATCGTGTTTTTATCCTTCTTTTTGCGTGTGGCTTATAATAATGCTTTGAATCCATTCTCCGCATTTACAAGATCACAATGGCTATTATTCCCATCAAAAACGCCGAACAAATCGAAGGCATCCGAAAAGCCTGCCAGCTGGCAGCTGAAGTGCTTGATTACGTCGCTCCTTTCGTCAAACCGGGCGTCAGCACTGGCGAGCTCGACAAGCTCTGCCATGAATTCATTGTCGCACACGACGCCGTTCCGGCACCGTTGAATTATTGCCCACCCGGCTATACCCCTTATCCCAATGCGACCTGTATTTCATTAAACGATGTCGTCTGTCACGGCATACCCAATTTCAACAAACTGCTGAAAAAAGGCGATTCCATCAATATCGATATTACCGTGATTAAAGACGGGTATTACGGAGACACGAGCCGCATGTATTTCGCGGGCGACCCATCGATTATGGCCAAACGCCTCGCGAAAATCACCTATGAATGCATGTGGCTCGGCATTATGGAAGTGAAGCCGGGTGCTCATCTGGGTGATATCGGTTATGTCATTCAGGATTATGCCGAAAACGCCGGCTACAGTGTCGTGCGTGAATTCTGCGGTCATGGCGTCGGCCTTGAATTCCATGAAGAACCGCAGGTTCTGCATTACGGCCGACGGGGAACGCTGGCGGAACTGAAACCCGGCATGATTTTCACGATCGAACCGATGATCAATGCCGGTGGCAAATCCATTCGCGCCATGCCGGACGGCTGGACGATCAGGACGAAAGACAGAAGTCTTTCTGCCCAGTGGGAGCATACGATTCTGGTTACGGATACCGGGTATGAAGTATTGACGGTTTCACCCGATATGCCGCCACCCCCCAATTTTGCAAAACAGAAATAATCCAATATCGTGCCAAACCAACCCGACGTTTCACTGAAAAAGCGTTTGATGCAATTACGGGAATCGGCTATTGCCGAATACAGGGAACATCCCCACCCGCAGCATCTGCTGAAAACGCTTTGCAAGAACGTCGATCAGGTTTTGGGGGAAGCATGGAAAAATCTTGATCTCCCATTCGATTCCGTCCTGATTGCCGTCGGAGGATATGGGCGTGGCGAGCTTTATCCCTATTCGGACGTGGATGTTCTGATCCTTCTGGAGAAAAGTCCGGATCAGGTCTTGCAGGCAAAGCTGGAATCGCTTATCCAGTTGTTCTGGACATTGGGGCTGACTATCGGGCACAGCGTCCGGACGATTGGTGAATGTCTGGAAGAATCGGCTAACGACATCACTGTCCAGACCAGCCTTCTGGAAGCCCGCTATATTACGGGAAACCGGAAGTTGTTCCAGTTGATGAGAGAGCGATACAACGCCCGGATGAACCCGTCCGCATTTTTCATTGCGAAAATGCTGGAAACACGGCAGCGTCACGTCAAGTTTGGTGATACGCCTTATAGTCTGGAACCCAACTGCAAGGAAAGCCCGGGGGGACTCCGGGATCTCCAGGTCATTTTATGGATGGCTAAAGCGGCAAAACTGGGCCACTCATGGAACCAGCTCGCCCGGCGCGGTCTTCTGACGCCTTCCGAAGCACAACAACTGAAAAAAACGGAAGAAGCATTCAAGGACATCCGTATCCGTCTGCATATCCAGACTCAACGCTGTGAAGACAAATTGTTGTTCGACGTCCAGATTCCCGTTGCGGAAACCTTCGGTTTCAGGGAAAACGGGCAACCGCTCGACGCCCGTCGCGCCAGTGAACACATGATGCAGCAATACTACCGGGCCGCCCATACGGTCGTGCAGCTGAACATGATCCTGCTGCAAAACATGCGTGCATGGCTGTTTCCAAAGCCCTATCAGGCCAACAAGATCAACGAGCGATTCAATGACGTAAACGGCCTGATCGATATCGTCGATGACGATGTTTTTGTGAACCATTCATCCGCATTGCTGGAAGTCTTCCTTTTGCTGTCTGACAGTACGGAACTGAAAAACATGACGGCCCGGACACTCCGCAACTTGTGGCACGCCCGCATAAATATCGACGACACGTTCAGAAACGATCCGGCCAACCGCCGTATCTTCCTTCAGATCATCCAGTCATCCCGCTTTGCTGCAAGAGCCTTGCAACATATGAATGAGCTGGGGATTCTGGGCCGGTATCTGCCGAACTTCGGAAAGATCGTCGGACAGATGCAACACGACCTGTTTCATCAATACACGGTCGATCAGCATATCCTGACCGTCGTGTCCAACGTTCACCGTTTTTCACTGTCTGAATATGCCCATGAGAATCCCTTGTGCAGCCAGCTGATGGCCGGTTTTTCAAAACCCTGGCTTTTGTATATCGCAGCCCTTTTCCACGATATTGCCAAAGGCAGGGGCGGAGACCATTCCATTCTCGGCATGGAAGACGCAAGGGAATTTTGCGTGCGGCATGAGTTGTCTGAAGAGGACACGGAACTGGTCGTCTTTCTGGTGAAAGAACATCTCACCCTGTCGCAGGTCGCCCAGAAAAAAGACTTGTCCGATCCTGAAACGATTCGTCATTTTGCCGATATCGTCAGGGACGAACGCCACCTGAGAGCTCTTTTTCTCCTGACGGTCGCCGATATACGCGGCACCAACCCGCAAATCTGGAACGCATGGAAGAGCAAACTGATGGAAGACCTCTTCCATCTTACCCTGCGTGTTCTTGGTGGCGAAGACATTTCTGTCGATCACGAGCTTAAAATCCGCCAGAAAGAAGCGCAGGCGACATTGAGGCTGTACGGGCTGCCCGAACATGCGGAAGATGAATTCTGGAAGGAGCTCGACATCGTTTATTTTCTGCGTCACGATGCGTCCGATATCGCATGGCAGACCCGGACGCTGTATTACCGCCTCAACGCAGCAGAACCTGTCGTCAAGTGCCGTCTCTCGCCGATCGGGGAAGGCTTGCAGGTCACCGTTTACATTCTTGACCGGCCAGATCTGTTCGCACTGATCTGCAGTTATTTCGCCCGAAAGAATTTCAGTATTCTGGACGCAAAAATCCATACGACGAACCATGATTACGCACTCGATACCTTCCTGGTGACCAGGCAGGGATTCGAGAAAAACTATCGTGACATCATCACGCTGGTCGAACATGAATTGACGGAACTGCTGAAAACGACCGCACCTCTGCCTCCGCCCCTGCAAGCCCGGCTTTCACGGAAATCCCGTTCTTTCCCGATTGCCCCGACGCTGGATCTGAGGCCGGACGCGAGTGGAAAGAATTTCGTCCTCTCGGTCACGGCCAATGACCGTCCCGGACTGCTGTATGCCATTGCCCTGGTCTTTTCACGCTACAAGGTCAACCTGCATACTGCTAAAATCATGACTTTGGGAGAACGTATCGAAGACATTTTCCTGATCGATAGCGACATGCTCCAGCATCCCCGCGCACAGATCCGGTTCGAAACGGATATGATCGATGTGTTGAGAATCAAATAACTTTTTTGAGAATGATAATGAATGAACCTGTCCGCCTCTCCAAACGTATGTCCGAACTGGGAATCTGTTCAAGGCGGGAAGCCGATGAATGGATCGAAAAAGGATGGGTCAAGGTTGACGGAAAAGTCGTTTCCCTGCTGGGGAGCAAGGTATTGCCCCATCAGAAAATCACCATCGAAAAACAGGCTTCACAGGAACAGTCACGCCGGGTCACCATCCTGATCAACAAACCGGTCGGATACGTCAGCGGGCAGGCAGAAGACGGCTACAAACCGGCCATCGCCCTGATCAGTGAGGACACGCACTGGAAAGACGATCCGTCAAAAGAAAAATTCAGGCCTTCGCAATTGCGCAGTCTGGTTCCTGCAGGCCGGCTGGATATCGATTCGGTTGGCCTGCTTGTCCTGACACAGGATGGCCGGATTGCCAAACACCTGATCGGCGAAAACTCACCGACGGACAAGGAATATCTTGTACGTGTAAAGTACACCAGACCCGGACGTTTGCCTGACAGTGACCTCAACATGCTCAGGCACGGTTTGAAACTGGACGGAAAAGCGCTTTTGCCTGCCAAGGTGGAATGGCAAAACGACGACCAGTTACGGTTTGTCCTGCGGGAAGGGAAAAAGCGCCAGATACGAAGAATGTGCGAAGCAGTCGGACTGAGAGTCATCGGCCTGAAAAGAATCCGCATCGGCAACGTCAGGCTGGGCGATTTGCCTCCGGGACAATGGCGCTACCTGAGACCGGAAGAAAAGTTCTGACGACCCGTTCTTTTCTTTCACGGTCTTTCTGAATCAATCCCCGGCATCTTCGGAATCGTCGTTATCGAAACCTTCGGAAAAGCCGAACAGGCCGAGGTCGTCTATTCTGAACGGATAGAGTATCCCGTCCAGATGGTCGCATTCATGCTGGACGACCCGTGCATGAAACCCATCGGCATTGCGACTGATTTTATTGCCGAACTGGTCGAAACCCTCATAATGGATTTTGGCCCAGCGTGGCACTATCCCGCGCATTCCGGGAATGGAGAGGCAACCTTCCCAACCCGCATCGATCTCATCGGAGACGGGACGGATAACCGGATTGATCAGTACGGTCTTCGGAACCGGTGGCGCATCCGGATAACGGTTGTTCTCGTCATAGCCGAAAATGACGACCCGCTGGTTGACGCCGATCTGGGGGGCAGCCAGACCGGCTCCGTCAGCGGCATACATCGTTTCATACATGTCTTCGATCAGCTGATTCAGTTCCGGTGTATTGAACTGACTGACCGGCTCGGATTCACGCAACAGGCGTGAATCCCCCATTCTCAAAATCTTCCGTATAGCCATTTTTATTCTTTCTCCATCAAATGGGCATCAGCGATAAAGCGCCTGAATTCCGACATCACTTCCGGATGCTTCAACCCCATGGTAACGGTCGCTTTCAGATATCCGATTTTCGATCCGCAATCAAAACGCTGTCCTTCAAAATGGCAGGCACATACATCTTCCTTCCCGATCAGTTTCGAGATGCCGTCCGTCAACTGAATCTCCCCACCTGAACCCTTGCCGATCTTTTCAAGACAATCGAAAATGCCCGGATTGAGTATATAACGACCTACCACCGCCAGTGTTGACGGAGCATTGGCCGGATCCGGTTTTTCGACAATCGCATTGACGAATTCGAGATTGGCCCGATAAGGCGATGTATCGACAATACCGTACTGACTTGTATCCTGCCTTTCGACTTCCTGAACGGCCAGAATGCTTTTCGATTCCTTGTTATACAACTCGACCATCTGCTGCAATACAGTCGGCTGGTTTTCCCTGACGTTCATGAAATCATCTGCGAGCAGAACGGCAAAGGGTTCGTTTCCGACGACAGGCCGTGCACAGAGAACGGCATGTCCCAGTCCCAAAGGCTCAGGCTGCCTGATATAAATGCAATTGACGTTTCTGGGAAGAATATTCTGGATAAAACCCAGCAGTTTCAATTTTCCGGCTGCCTCCAGTTCGGTTTCCAGTTCATACGCCTTGTCGAAATGATCTTCAATCGCCCTTTTATTGCGGCCGGTAATGAAAATCAGCTCGTTAATGCCTGCTGACACAGCTTCTTCGACAGCATACTGGATCAATGGCTTGTCCACGACCGGAAGCATTTCTTTCGGCTGCGCCTTGGTTGCGGGCAAAAAACGGCTGCCCAGTCCCGCTACCGGAAAAACTGCTTTAGTTATTCTTGTCATTATTTACAAGTTGTAAAAATTCGTTTTCATCAATAACACGAACCCCCAGCTCTTCGGCTCTGGCCAATTTGCTGCCCGGTTCACTTCCCGCCAGAACATAATCGGTATTTTTGGAAACAGAACTGCTGACTTTCCCGCCCAGATTCCGGATTATTTCAGCCGCCGCGTCGCGCGTCAATGAAGGAAGCGTTCCCGTCAAAACGAATTTTTTGTTTTGAAGAGGAAGCTCTTCCGGTTTTTCCTTCATTTCATGTTCCGGCCAGTGAAGTCCGACATCCAGTAATTTTTCAACGAGCGCCAGATTTCGTTCATCCGAAAAGAACTGTTTGATCGACGCCGCCACAATCGGCCCGATATCGGCTACGTCCAGCAATTGTTCTTCAGATGCCTGTCTGAGATTCGCCAGATTTCCAAAATACTCGGCCAAAGCCCGCGCAGTTGCCTCACCGACATGCCTGATTCCAAGTGCATATAAAAAGCGGGCAAAGGTCGTTTTTTTCGATTTTTCAAGCTCACCTAACAGATTGGATGCCGATTTCTCGGCCATTCTGTCCAGCCCGGACACGGTTTCAATATCCAGTTTGTAAAGATCTGCTGCGTCGTTAATCACGTTCTTATCGACAAGCTGATCAATCAGCTGTTCGCCAAGCCCTTCGATCCCCAGCGCTTTTCTCGACACGAAAAGGAGCAGACCACCTTTTTTCTGGGCCGGGCATTTTATCCAGCCACCGGAACAGCGTGCGATCGCCTCGTCTTCAGGGCGGACAATGGGAGACCCGCAAACCGGACAGTCCGTCGGCATGACGAATTCACGTGCATCGGCCGGCCTGCGTTCCGGCACGACTGCCAGCACTTCCGGAATGACATCCCCGGCACGCCTGACGATTACCGTATCGCCGATCCGAACGTCTTTGCGACGCACTTCATCCTCATTGTGAAGCGTGGCATTCGTAACAGTCACCCCTCCCACGAAAACAGGCTTTAAGCGGGCAACAGGGGTAATCGCGCCGGTACGGCCGACCTGCACATTGATATCGAGCACTTCTGTCAACATTTCCTTCGCCGGAAATTTATGGGCGATGGCAAAGCGCGGGGCCCGGGAAATAAATCCCAGTTTTTCCTGCTCGGCTATTTGGTTGACCTTGTAAACCACGCCATCGATTTCATAAGGAAGCGTTTCCCGTTTTTCTTCGATCCGGCGGAAGAAATTCATCAGGCCTCTCAGGCCCCTGACCACTTTCCGTTCATCACAGACTGGAATGCCCAGTTGGAAAAACCAGTCCAGAAGCCCACTTTGCGACGTTGGCAATGGCGCGCCCTTCAGTTCCCCCAGCCCATAAGCAAAAAAACGGAGCTGGCGTGTTGCCGTAATTTGAGAATCGAGCTGGCGCAGGCTGCCTGCTGCCGCATTACGGGGATTGACGAATTCTTTCTGTCCGTTTTCACGCTGCCGATGATTCAAATCGTGAAAATCCTTTTTGAACATCAATACTTCACCCCTGACTTCCAGCACCTCTGGCGGAGCCAGCTCGGAAAGCCTGAGCGGTATGGTGCGGATCGTTTTGATGTTATTGGTGATATTTTCGCCGGCCGATCCATCGCCACGCGTGGCCGCCTGAACAAGAAGACCGTTTTCATAGCGCAAATTGACAGCGAGGCCGTCAAATTTGAGTTCCGCTTCATATTCGACGTCTTCATCATCCAGTTCATCCGCAATGCGCTTGTCAAAAGCGGCAACCTCTTCCTCGGACAGCCCATTCTGGAGGGAAAGCATCGGGATCTTGTGTTCGACTTTTTCGAACTGGAGCAGCGGCGAGCCACCTACCCGTTGTGTCGGTGAATCGGGAACCACCAGTTCCGGGTGCGCCTGTTCCAGTTCCTGCAATTGCCTGAAAAGCCGGTCGTATTCCGAATCGGGAACAATCGGCGCGTCCTCGACATAATAGGCGACATTGTAGCGCTCGATTTCGTTCCGCAAACGGGCGGCCTGTTCCACCGGAGAAGCAGGATTTTGATCATCGGCAAACAATTTCGTTTGCATGATCAGTTGAAAAGTCTCAGGGCACGTGTGGAACCGGCAGGAATCGTACAAGCATGCATTTCACTGTAAAAATCCTTGACCTGACCACCAATCTCTTCAAGAAAAGAATCGTTCAACAACTGGTTGCCATCGTCGATCAGGGAGCCATCCAGCCGGACGCAAAGGGCTTTGGCACACTGGATCATCTGCCCGAAACCGTCTTTTTCCGGTGCCACACATGGTACGTCCAGCAACAAAGTCAGGCGTGTCGCAATTTCCGAGGCTGGCAATTCGTTGGTACATAGCGTAAACAGCGCCTGTCCGTTTTCCCTGTCTTTCATGACAAACAGGCCATCGGGTCTCAGCTCGAACCCCTGTTTTTCCAGTGCGGCATTCAGGGTCGCCACTTGCCAGGGAGCGCCATTGCTCCGGATACTGATCCCGAGTTTGGCATCGTGATCAGCAACGAACTGGAACAATTGCTTTGCTTTTTCCGTCACGTCAGCCATTTCAGGGATTTCAGGTTCTGCCCCGATCGCATCCGCAACCTGTCGCAAACGCATCAGCAACTCGGAAAATTCGATTTCATTCAAGGGACTGGTACGGTTTGCCAGCTGGACGCCCGCCTTCAACTGGACATAGGTCTTTCCGGGAACGACACGCTGCCAGCTTGTCTGTCCTGCGTCGTCTTCCACCAGGCCGACGAAATGAACCGGCTTGTTACCGGTATAACGCAAGGACTGGAGTTGCGGCAGAAGTTTCTCGGAACGGGCAGGTTCTTCCAGTGACATCAGAATTTCACAATCGATCAGTTCATCGACAGGCAGCTCGTCTTTTTCCGAAAAACCGGCATTGCCGGAAATACTTTTTTCAAGGTCAACATCTTCTGCCGGCGATAAAACGGTTTCTCCCGGACCGGGTTCGTTTTGGCCCTCGTCGGCAGCAAACCCGTCGAGGACGGGTTCCTGACGCTGTGGGAAGGATTCTGCCGTGCCCGTTTTCATCAGGACATCGTCAACAGGATCGGAAAAAGCCCTCTCGACATGTTTTCTGGCACGATATTCCTGCCATTTATTGTAGGCAATGACGCCGACAACGATTGCCACGCCGATTCCAATCAAACTCGCCTGTAAATCTGTCATGCTCTTAAAACCTCATCTGAAAAGTTTGCAGCATCGTTGATATCCACTGTCACGATTCGGGAAACACCCTGTTCCTGCATCGTCACACCAACCAGTTCTTCTGCCATTTCCATTGCAATTCTATTATGAGAAATATATAAAAATTGCGTTTGTGACGACATCTTCGTCACCATATTGCTAAAACGTTCCGTATTGGCATCATCCAGAGGCGCATCGACCTCGTCAAGCAGACAAAACGGAGCCGGATTCAGCTTGAACAAAGAAAAAACCAATGCTATCGCGGTCAAGGCTTTTTCTCCACCTGACAACAGGTGAATTGTCGCATTTTTTTTGCCGGGTGGCTGTGCCATAATCTGGATACCCGCGTCAAGAATTTCTTCGCCCGTCATGCTCAATTGCGCATGACCACCCCCAAACAATACCGGGAAGAGTTCATTTAAGGACTGATTGACCTGATCGAACGTGTTTTTCAACAGGCTCCTCGTTTCCCGGTCGATACGCCTGATGGCATCTTCCAGCGTCGTTATGGCATCCGTCAAATCCTGAAACTGTTCTTCCAGATATTTCTTCCTGCCGCTTGCCTCGTCCAATTCGATTGCGGCTCCGAGATTGACTGGCCCGAGACCGTCGATTTCCGCATTCAAACGGGCGATTTCCGACTGGAATGCCGATACTCGCGCATTTTCCGGCAACATGTCGCTCAAAGCGGCAATATCTGCGCCCGCCTCGAGCAGTTTCTGGTCGAACTGCCCGACATTGATTCGTGCGGCCTGTTCTTTCAATTGCACGGCTACTATTTTATCCCGTTGGGGCTGTAAACTTCGTTCTATTTGAAGCCTTCGCTCCATCAAAGTCCGACATTGTTGAGCGAGATCATCCAGATGCTGCCGCGACTGGGTGAGCACCTCTTCCTGCGTCATTCGCCGATCCAGCAATACCTGCAGATTTTCCTGGGCGACCTTGTCATCCAGATCCTGCAATTCCAGCTGTCCCTGATTGAGGCTGCCGGAAACCACCTGAATCTGTTTTTCAGCCGTTTCAATCTGTTTTGCCAGTTCGTCCAGACGTTTCACAAGCGCTCGCTCATCGTATTCCGCCTGCTGCGCCGAGCGTTCGGCCTGATGCACCTTGTCACGCAAAACCTTGAGTTCTTCTTCCTTGCCCGCGACCGTTTCCAGAAAATCCGCTTCTTTTTGCTGCCACTCCCCCAACATCATATCCAGTTCTTCAAGCCGCTTTTCTTCCCCGGCAAGGTCAATTTCCTTTTCCTGCCGGAACTCGTCCAGTTCGGCCAATGCCGTGTCTATCTGTTCACTCTGATCGTTAAAGCGACGGTTCAGCTCTTCAGCCTTCAGAATCTTCATCTGGAGATCATGAAGCCGCTGAACCTGCATATTTGCTTCCGAATGCCATTGCTGTATTTTTGCATTCAGTTCTTTCAGCCGCGATTCCGCTCCCCTGAACTCTTCATTCAGACGGGATTGAAGAAGCTTGTTTTCCCGATCAGACTGTTCCAGCCTTGTTATTTCCTGCTGCCGTGAAAAGACCCCTTCGTTTTCGGATTCGACGGCAAAAAACCGGACACTGTAGCGGTCGATAATGTGGCCCTCAGGCAAAATGAAACAGGCTCCTTCCGGCAAGGTTTTTCGACGGGACAGCGCTTCATTCATGTTATCGATGGCATACACACCGTGTAGCCAGTTTTCCAGAACAGGTCTTATCCGGCTATTCCTGTACTGAATTCTTGACGAGAGTAATCCAAACGGTTGCGAAGCGTCCTCTTCATTCACATGGCTTTCGGTATCGGACGTGAAAAAACAGGTTTTGACCGGCGGTTTG
>CAJKQK010000033.1 GCA_905202055.1 uncultured Oxalobacter sp. | reverse complement strand
TACTTCTTCTACACTGGTTTCATTGCCCTTGGCATATTTTTCCAGCAAAACCTCGGTGGAAATTTCCTGCGGCGCATATAACGAATCTGTCGCACTTTCCGAAACTGTCATAGTAGTGACTCTCCCTCATACAGGTACCGAATTAAATTGGAGACGATATTTTCACCATCCTGTCCTGAAAATATCGACCGTTTTTTTAACGGAATGCATTCAATCCGTTTTCCTGACTAATATTAAAATTCAAATTTATTGTTCAATTTGCCTTCGCTCAGCAAAGGCGGATTTAATCCAGAGCGGCAATCAGTTCCGGAACCAGCTTGTTCAAATCTCCCACAATACCGTAATCGGCTGTCAGGAAAATCGGCGCATCAGGGTCCTGATTGATCACCACGATAGTCCTGGCATCCTTGATGCCGGCAACGTGCTGGACGGCTCCCGAAATGCCGACAGCAATATACAGGTCTGGAGCGACGATCTTGCCGGTCTGCCCCACCTGCAAATCATTGGAAATGAAACCGGCGTCTACCGCGGAACGGGACGCGCCGACAGCCGCACCCAGTTTGTCCGCCAGCTGCTCGATCAGTTTGAAATTTTCCGCGGAACCGACACCTTGCCCTCCCGCCACGACAATTTTCGCACTGGACAATTCGGGGCGGTGCGACTTGTCGACCTGATGGGAGAGATAGGTTGATTTGCCATTTCCGGCAACGGTCGCAACCGGTTCGACTGGAGCCGCACTGCCCTCCTCCGCTGCAGACGCGAACGCCGTCGTCCTGACAGTAATGACCTTGACCGGATCCGACGACTGTACCGTTGCAATGGCATTGCCCGCGTAAACAGGCCTCTCGAACGTATCGACTGACACCACTTTCGTGATCTCGGAAATCTGGTTGACATCCAGTTTTGCCGCCACACGGGGCATCATGGCCTTGCCGAATGACGTGGCCCCCACAAGAATATGGGTATACCCTCCTCCGGCGATGGACAAGACCTGTGCGGCAACGTCCTCCGGCAAGCCGTGTTCCAGATGGGTGGCATCCGCCATCAGCACTTTGGCGACACCTGCGATTTTCGCCGCTTTTTCAGCGACACCCCGGCAATCGGAACCGGCAACCAGAACATGAACGTCCTGTCCGCACAAGGCAGCGGCAGAAACGGCATGGTAAGTGCCGTTCTTCAAAGATTGATTGTCGTGTTCTGCAACAACAAGTATGGGCATTTCTGATCCTGTATTGAAACTTGATAAACGGCCTGATAAACGGCTTGCTCGGTTCAAATTACCTTGGCTTCATTCTTGAGCCGGTCAACCAGCGTCGCAATATCCGGCACCATCCGGACTTCGGAACGCATTGGAGGTTCGGAAACCTTCACTGTTTTCAGATGAGAGTCAACAGAAACACCCAACTCATCCGGTGTTGTCGTATCAATCGTCTTTTTCTTTGCCTTCATCATATTCGGCAAGGTCACGTAACGCGGCTCGTTCAGGCGCAAATCAGCCGTGATGACAGCAGGCAATTCCAGTGCGAGAGTCTCTTCGCCATCGTCGATTTCGCGCGTGACAATGGCTTTTCCGTTCTCAACCGCCACTTTGAAAACCGAGGTCGCCTGCGGCCAGTCAAGGAGCGCCGCCAACATTTGCCCGGTCTGGTTGGCATCGTCATCCGTTGCCTGCTTTCCGAGAATGACGAGGTCAGGCTGTTCTTTTTCCACCAGCTTCACCAGCAGTCTGGCAACAGCCAGCGGCTGCAGTTCTGCATCGGTTTTGACCAGAATGCCGCGATCGGCACCGATAGCCATCGCATTACGCAAGGTATCCTGCGATTTTTCGACACCACATGAAACGGCGACCACTTCAGAAGCAACGCCCGCTTCCTTTTGCCGGACAGCTTCTTCAACGGCGATTTCATCGAACGGATTCATCGACATCCTGACGTTATCCATTTCAATGCCGCTGCCATCGGGCTTGACCCGGATTTTGGCGTTGTAGTCGACAACCCGTTTGACTGGCACCAGTATTTTCATGCATTTACCTCAAAAAATGATACTTGTTCGCATTTTTGCCTTGTTTACTTGCGCTTCACGATAATGGAAAACACGCCTTTATCTTCGGATTCACCGACGACTTCATTTCCAGTCTGACGTCCGAAAAAATGAAAGTCAGCAGCCGCCGCCGGATCGGTCGCCAGCACCTTCAGCAACTGGCCCGATTCCATGTTTGCCAAAGCCTTTTTGGCACGCAATATCGGCATCGGACATTTCAGCCCGCAGGCATCGACTGTCAGATCGACCTTTTTTTCCTCTTTGTCTTCCATTACCCTTTTTCAGCCCAGACGTTCCTGAACCCAGCCTCCCACACTATTCAATGCGCCATCCAGACCGCTCGGATCGGTACCGCCGGCCTGTGCCATATCCGGACGTCCACCGCCCTTGCCGCCAACCTGTTTGGCAACGTGATTCACCAGTTCGCCCGCTTTCAGTTTTGACGTCATATCGGATGTGACACCTGCAATCAGGCTGACCTTGCCGTCATTGACGGCTGCCAGAACAATAGCCGCCGTTTTCAGCTTGTCTTTCAGTTTGTCCATCGTGCTGCGCAAGCCCGGAACATCAGCGCCTTCAATCATGGCAGCCAGCACCTTGACGCCCTTGACGTCTGTTGCCTTGTCAGCCAGATCGTCGCCCTGGCTGGAAGCGAATTTCGCTTTCAGTGTAGACAATTCACGGTCGAGACCCTTGATATGATCCTGAACCTGTACGATACGGTTCACCAGTTCATCCGGCTGGGTTTTCAGCGCAGAAGCCGCTTCACCGACCTTGCGGGCCATATCCTGAACCCATTGCATGGCCACCAGGCCGGTAACCGCTTCAATACGACGGATACCTGCGGCAACACCGCTTTCCGAAACGATCTTGAAGAAACCGATATCGCCGGTCCGTGAAACGTGCGTGCCACCGCACAATTCGCAGGAAAAACCAATATCCAGAACACGGACGACGTCGCCATATTTTTCGCCGAAAAGCGCCGTCGCACCATGTGCAATCGCTTCGTCAAAACTCATCTGATGGGCTTCGGTCGGGTTGTTCGCCACGATTTCACGGTTGACGATTTCTTCTACCTGACGGATTTCATCGTCGGTAACCGGTGCGTTATGACTGAAGTCAAAACGGGTTTTTTCCGGATCGACCAGTGAACCGCGCTGGGCGACATGCGAGCCAAGAACCTGACGCAACGCCTTGTGCATCAGATGGGTGACGGAATGGTTACGCATCGTCTGGGCACGCATTTCCATATTCACGCGGGCATCGAGCTTGTCACCAATCGCAATCGTTCCATTGACGAGCTTGCCGTGATGGCCTGCCACCTCCGCCTGAATCTTCTGGGTATCCTCGACTTCAAAACGCGCATTATTCCCGACCAGTGCGCCAACGTCGCCCACCTGACCGCCGGATTCAGCATAAAACGGCGTCGTATCGAGTACGATGACACCGCTCTGGCCTGCCTCAATTTTTTCCACCGGTGTCCCGTCACGATACAAGGCCACGACAGTACCTGTCTCTTCCAGCCGTTCGTAACCGACGAACTGCGTTTTTTCACCGTGATATTCCAGAGCGGCCGCCATCTTGAATTTGCCTGAAGCACGGGCTGTCGCTCTCTGTTTTTCCATGGCAACGTCAAAACCCGCTTCGTCCACTGTCATGTTTCTTTCGCGGCAGATGTCAGCCGTGAGATCCAGAGGAAAACCGTAGGTATCGTAAAGGGTGAAGGCGGTTTCACCGTTCAATACTGTCGAACTGTCCGACAGCGCCGATTCCAGAATCTTCATGCCATTGTCGAGCGTTTCACCAAAACGTTCTTCTTCATGGCGCAAAACGCGCTGTACGTAACCGGCGGCCGCCACCAGTTCCGGATAGGCTGCCCCCATTTCCCTGACGAGATCTTCAACAAGCCTGTAAAAGAAAGGTTTGGTCTGGCCGAGCTTGTAACCATGGCGCAAGGCGCGGCGGATAATGCGGCGCAACACGTAACCGTGGCCGTCGCTGCCCGGAATCAGCCCGTCGACGATCATGAACGACGTCGCGCGGATATGGTCGGCAATGACTTTAAGGGAATTGTTCGTCAGATCGGTCGTACCCGTTTCGCGGGCAGCGGCCTTGATCAGGTTCTGGAACAGGTCGATTTCATAATTGCTGTGCACATGCTGAAGGACGGCCGCCAGACGCTCCAGTCCCATGCCGGTATCGACGCAAGGGCTTGGCAAGGGGGTCATATTGCCCTGATCATCCCGATTGAACTGCATGAACACGAGATTCCATATTTCGATGTAACGGTCGCCGTCTTCGTCAGGACTTCCCGGAGGTCCCCCGGCAACATCAGGGCCGTGATCGTAAAAGATTTCGCTGCACGGGCCACAAGGACCGGTATCGGCCATCTGCCAGAAATTGTCCGACGCATAACGGGCTCCCTTGTTGTCCCCGATACGGACAATCCGGTCTTTCGGCAAACCGATTTCATTGGCCCAGATGTCATATGCTTCGTCGTCTTCGTGATATACAGTCGCCCAGAGCTTGTCGGCAGGCAGTTTGTAAACCGTCGTCAACAGTTCCCATGCGTAATGAATGGCATCCCGCTTGAAATAATCGCCGAAACTGAAATTGCCCAGCATTTCAAAGAAAGTATGGTGACGTGCCGTATAGCCGACGTTTTCAAGATCGTTATGCTTGCCACCCGCACGCACACAGCGTTGAACGGAAGTGGCACGGGTATAGGGACGCTTGTCGAGCCCCAGGAAAACATCCTTGAACTGCACCATCCCTGCATTGGTCAGCATCAGGGTAGGGTCGTTGGCTGGTACCAGCGGGCTCGAACGGACGACAGTATGGCCCTTGGCTTCAAAAAAACTCAGAAACTTTTGACGAATTTCGGCAGATTTCATTTTTGTATTGAAAGTAGGCAAGAATGCTGAAACAACGATTATAAAAGAAAAAAACCAGACACACCCGACAGTTTTACGTTCGAAAAGAACGGTTGAATCTGCCTGAAAGCCCTTATTGAAACAAAAATGAAAGGCTTGGCAGGCATTTCATTCACTTCGAAGAATACCCGGAAACTTTTGTCATTGTGGTTTAAATAAAACAATCTGTTTCAATTGAAAAACAGCCTGTTTCATACAGGCTGTTTTTCAGGGTCCCACCAGACACGCCATCAGCCCATCCATTTGCGGGCATTGCGGAACATACGCATCCAGGGAGAACTTTCCGCCCAGAAATCAGGTGCCCAGGATTGCTGTACCGTCCTGAAGACCCGTTCAGCATGAGGCATCAATACCGTAAAGCGGCCATCGGCGGTCGTAACCGACGTAATACCCTCTGGCGATCCGTTCGGATTCATCGGATACATTTCCGTCGGCATGCCCTTATGATCAATGTAACGCATGGCAACCAGTGCCTTGTCCATATTGCCCTGTTGCGAGAAATCGGCGCGCCCCTCACCGTGAGAAACGACGATAGGCGCTTTCGTTCCCTCCATGCCACTGAAGAAAATGGAAGGAGATTTGGCAATCTCAACCATCGTAAAACGCGCCTCGAACTGTTCCGAACGGTTACGGACGAATTTCGGCCATGCTTCAGCTCCGGGAATGATGGAAGACAGACTGCTCATCATCTGGCAACCGTTACAAATACCGAGCGCAAACGTATCCTGACGGATGAAGAAGGTTTCGAACTGCTCTTTCAGCATATCATTGAAAAGGATCGTTTTCGCCCAGCCTTCGCCAGCACCCAGAACGTCACCGTAGGAAAAACCACCGACGGCAATCAGCCCCTTGCAATCGTCCAGCGACATGCGTCCGCTGATCAAATCGCTCATGTGCACGTCAATCGCCTCGAAACCGGCCTTGTGCATGACGTAAGCCGTTTCGACATGCGAGTTGGAACCCTGTTCGCGCAGGATCGCGACCTGCGGACGAACTCCCTTGCCGATAAATGGGGCAGCGATATCCTCTTCCAGATCGAACGGCACCAGCGGAGCCATTCCCGTATCGGTCACGTCCAGAATACGGTCATATTCCATATCGGCACATTCCGGATTGTCGCGCAAACGGGCGATACGCCAACTCGTTTCACTCCACAGGCGATGCAGATTGACACGGGAATGCGAATAAACCGGCATACCACGCAATTTGAATTCCAGCGTTTCACCTTCGGTAACGGTACCCAGAACATGTGTTGCCTTGTCCAGCCCCGCCCTCTTCAAGGCCATTTTTATTTTTCTCAGGTCTGCAACACGGATCTGGATAACCGCTCCCAGTTCCTCATTGAACAGTGCCGACAGGATATTTTCCTTGTCCGTGCCTTTTTCAACAGCCGCATCGACAATCGAATCCAGATCGATTGAGAGGCCGGAACGGCTGGCAAAAGCCATTTCACACAAGGTCGCAAACAAGCCACCATCCGAACGGTCATGATAAGCAAGAATTCTGTCTTCCTTGTTTTGTTTCTGGATAACAGTGAAGAACGCTTTCAGGTCGTCAGCACTATCGACATCCGGAACAATTGAGCCAATCTGTTGCGTAACCTGAGCCAGAGCGGAAGCGCCCATACGGTTCTTGCCGCGTCCCAGATCGATCAGCAGCAAGACTGTTTCACCCACCTCCGTATTCAATAAAGGCGTCAGTGCACCACGAACGTCAGGTACAGGTGCAAAAGCGGAAACGATCAGCGAGACCGGCGACATCACGTCCTTGTCCTGTTCCCCGTCTTTCCATGTCGTTCTCATCGAGAGCGAATCCTTGCCGACCGGGATGCTGATGCCCAGTGCCGGGCACAGATCCATGCCGACTGCCTTGACGGTATCGAACAGGGCTGCATCCTGACCGGGCTGGCCGCAGGCTGCCATCCAGTTGGCTGACAGTTTGATATCCGAAATGTCCCTGACCGGAGCGGATGCGATATTGGTCAGCGCCTCCCCGATCGCCATACGACCCGAAGCAGGCGCGTCGATAACGGCCAGTGGCGTTCTTTCGCCCATCGCCATCGCTTCGCCTGCATACCCTTCAAAACTCATCAGCGTCACAGCGCAGTCCGCAACCGGCACCTGCCATGGCCCGACCATCTGGTCACGGCTCGTCATGCCACCAACCGAACGGTCACCTATTGTGATCAGGAAAGATTTGTCGCCCACCGTCGGCAGGAGCATCACGTCTTTGGCGACCTTGTCGATATCGAGATGGTCGAGCCTGATGGCCGGATAATCGCGGGAAACATGCGTGACGTCGCGATGCATTTTCGGTGGTTTGCCGAGCAACACATCCATCGGCATATCGACCGGTTCGTTGTTATATTCGGGATCGACGACTTTCAGCTGTCTTTCTTCCGTTGCCACACCGACGATGGAATACGGGCAACGTTCACGGCCGCACAAATCGTCGAACAGTTGAATGCTTTCCTGCCCGACCGCCAGAACATAGCGTTCCTGTGATTCATTACTCCAGATTTCACGAGGTGACAAACCGCTCTCTTCCAGCGGGACATTTCTCAGATCGAATACCGCACCGCGATTGGCGTCATTCGTGATTTCCGGGAAAGCGTTCGACAAGCCACCTGCACCGACATCATGGATCGACAGGATCGGATTCTTTTCTTTCATCGCCCAGCAGGCATTGATCACTTCCTGTGCACGGCGTTGCATTTCAGGATTGCCGCGTTGGACCGAATCGAAATCCAGATCCGCCGTATTGGCACCCGTTGCCATCGAGGAAGCGGCGCCGCCACCCATGCCGATACGCATGCCCGGGCCACCCAGCTGGATCAGCAGCGTGCCGACGGGCAATTCATTTTTCTTTGTATGCAAGTCCGAAATGGAACCGATGCCCCCCGCCAGCATGATCGGCTTGTGATAACCGAAAACCTGATTGTCCACATTTTGCTCGTAGGTACGAAAATACCCCGTCAGATTCGGCCGACCGAATTCATTATTGAACGCCGCACCACCAATCGGGCCATCGATCATGATCTGCAATGGAGATGCGATCCGGTCAGGCTTGCCGTAAACGTCATGCCCTTCTGCTTTTTCTTCCCGGGCAACGTCAGCGACATTTTCCCAGTCGCGTTGTGCTTGCGGCAATTGCAGATTGGAAACGGTAAAACCGGTCAGACCGGCCTTCGGTTTCGCACCGCGACCAGTTGCGCCTTCATCGCGGATCTCGCCACCAGAACCGGTAGCCGCTCCCGGGAATGGAGAAATCGCCGTCGGGTGGTTATGTGTCTCCACTTTCATCAGAATGTGGGCCAGCTCTTCATTCGGACGATAAATGTAACCGTTTTTTCCACCCTGCGGATAAAAGCGCATGACCTTTGCACCCTCGATAATCGAGGAATTGTCTTTGTAGGCGACAATCGTGCCTTCAGGATGCTTTTCGTGCGTATTGCGGATCATCGCAAAAAGCGAATTCGCCTGGTCTTTCCCGTCAATCGTCCAGTCGGCATTGAAAATCTTGTGTCGGCAGTGTTCACTGTTCGCCTGTGCGAACATCATCAGTTCGACATCCGTCGGATTGCGCCCGGCTTTGGAAAAAGCGTCGAAAAGATAATCGATTTCATCATCCGACAAAGCCAGTCCGAGCGCACCGTTGGCCTTGACGAGCGCGTCTTTTCCACCCGCAACGACATCGACATATTCGAGCGGTTTCGCTTCCAGTTCCTGAAACAGTGCCTCTGCATCCTTGCGTTTTTCGAGAACCATTTCCGTCATACGGTCATGCAGTTTGTCCATCAATTGCAAACGGGCATCTTCCGAAAGAGGAGCCCCCTTTTTGGGGCGCTGGAGACGATATGAAATGCCACGTTCCACCCGTTTGATTTCGTTCATCCCGCAATTATGGACAATGTCCGTCGCCTTGGAAGCCCAGGGGGAAATCGTTCCGATACGCGGGACGACTACATATTCGTCCCCCTTTTCATTTCCGGCAAACGGATCGCCATACGTCAGCAACGCATTCAGTCGGTCAAGATTTTCTTTCGAAATGGCATCGGCAGCATCGACAAAATGCAGATAGCGCGCCGTTACCCCCGTAATGGCGGGATCGATCACCTGCAAGGCGGACAAAAGTCTTCGGGCGCGAAAGGCGGACAAGGCATTGGAGCCAGCGAGAATAAGCATAAGGTCTAGTCAAGAATGGAAAAAATGGGGCAAAACCGGGAATTGATTATTATACCCTTGCCGTCAAAACAGCAAAAGTGCGCCCGCGAAAAAGGTGTTCCCGCGTGTTTTCATACCGGAATTTTATTTTTTGGAGGGCACGGAAGGAAACAGAACGGAAACGATCAATCCCCCCTCTTTTCGGTTGTCGAGTGAAACACGGCCACGATAGCGTTTGGCGATCCGCAAGACGATTGCGAGCCCCAGACCGGAACCGTTTGCCTGACCTCTTGCATCATCCATGCGGGTAAAGGGGCGCAGTATCCTCTCGAAACTGTCTTCCGGTACACCCTGGCCGTGATCGGCGATTTCAATCAGGATACCCTCACCCTGTCGTCTGCACACCACATCCACTCTGGCAATGCCGTCTTCCGAACGGCCATAACGGTCGATATTGGTCAGGATGTTATTGAACAGGCGGCGAATGTCGATCTCACTGGCAGCGATTTGGAGCCCTTCTTCAATATTCGCGTCAATATTCATGTCAGGATGACGCTGTGCATCTTCCACAAGGACATGCATCAGCGAACCGAGATCGAGAGTTTCCGTACTGACTGGATTGTTCAGGCGCGCATAATCCAGAAATTGCCCCACAATCGCATCCATCTGCGTAATATCCGACTGCATGCCATCCCTGCTTTCTTCCGGCAGGGAAGAGAGTTCAAGCTCAAGCCGCATCCGGGCCAGGGGCGTTCTCAAATCGTGTGAAATGCCCGCCAGAATTTCCGTCCTGTCCGTATCGACACGCTCAAGATCCTGCACCATCTGGTTGAAACTGTGGTTGGCTTCCCTGATCTCGGAAACCCCTTTTTCAGGAAGGGGCTCAGGCGATTTGCCATTGGCCATCAATCTGGCCGCGTAAGCCAGCCGAGCGAGCGGCTCATTCAAAAGACGCGAAATCAGCCCCGCCCCTATCAATGACAAAAGCAGGACAACCCCCCCCCAGCCGAGCCACCTCAACCCCGAAATTCCCTTCAGCCGCCCGTTATCGAGCCGAAGCCAGTAAATGTCGTCCTCTTCCAGCTGAAAACTGATCCAGAAACCCGGCATATCATTGACCTTCGGCGAAATGATCGTATCTCCCCCCATCTTTTGCTGAACAACGGGAAGCATGCTCTGCATCAGATCGTCACCATCTGTAATCGGGTCGATTTTGTCGGAGGGTTCCAGTGGATAAATCCGGATGCCTTCGTTACTGGCCAGATCGAACAGAAGCTCCCGCCTCAACTCAGGTGCCGAATGTGCCAGCGCCGCCCGCGTAATCGTCACAAGGGAAACAATCTGGTCCGCGACCTGTCTTGCCCGGGGGCCCCGCTGCTCGATACGAAAACTGGCAATCCACGCTCCCATACTGACCATCAGCAGGATGCCGACCAGAAAGAAAGTACGCCAGAAAAGACCGCTTTTCCACCAGGGTGTCGGCGACACCGGCAAAATGGAAGAAGTTTGCGTCTGTGAAAAATCGGTCATGGGATAGAAAATTATTGGGAAGCGCCACCATCCGGGATGAAAACGTAACCAAGCCCCCACACCGTCTGGATATACAGTGGATGTGAAGGGTCCGGTTCGATCAGCTTGCGCAATCTTGAAATCTGGACATCCAGACTGCGATCGAATACCTCGTATTCACGACCTTTTGCGAGACCCATCAATTTGTCACGGGACAGGGGCTGGCGTGCATGCCGTGCAAAAGCTTTCAAAACGGCGAATTCGCCTGTCGTCAACGATACGTTTTCACCGTTTTTCTTCAGTGTGCGATTCCCGAGATCCAGTTCGAATTCGCCGAAATTGAAAACCTGCTGCATTTCAGAAGGCGATCCCGGGACTTCATCCGGACGTTTCCTTCTTAAAACGGCGCTGATGCGAGCCAGCAGTTCGCGGGGGTTGAAAGGCTTCGGAAGATAATCGTCCGCCCCCATTTCAAGTCCGACGATCCGGTCCGTATCCTCACCTTTAGCCGTCAGCATGATAATAGGCGTCTGATCGCCGCCACCGCGCAAACGCCTGCATATGGACAGGCCATCTTCACCTGGCAACATCAAATCCAGCACCAAAAGATCAAAACGTTCACGAACCCAGAACCGGTTCATGGTCTGTGCATTTTCAGCCGTCGTAACAGCAAAACCGTTTTCAGCCAGATAACGGCGAAGCAAATCTCTCAGACGGACATCGTCATCCACAACCAGAATTTTTGTCTGACGTTCCTGTTTTGCCAATTTATCTTCTGTACTCATATTCGATACGTCCACTTGAAAAGTCTCGGTATGTGCAGACTAGACCAAAAAGAAAAACAAGCTAAATGGCCTTACATTAAGTTACAAACTTTACTGTTTTTTCGTTACTGAAACGGCCCATACAGACTACACTTGTCAAAAATTGCGATCGGTAACTTTGAATTGCACCATTATATGACGGTAAAAGACATGAAAACAATTTCATCATTTCTTTTGGGAATCCTGCTCCTTTTCGGATTGAATCAGGCATTTGCAGCTCCTGTCTGCGATCGGTCAAATACGTCGAACGCCTGCAGAACCGGGCATAAAAAAGCGCAATCCGGAAATCATACGGACAGGACCCAGCAACGTTCCCTTCGCCGCCAGCATACACGGGAAGCCTATGGCGGCCATGACATGAATAAAACTCATGGCATGGACGAAGATGCCCCCCGCTTCCACAAAGGCAAAAAAATGACTCCTGATGAGCGAAACCGCCTGAGACAGCAGATCGATGAGGCCGGGCAAGCCATTTATCATCAATAGTCTTATCTGATGTTTATATGCAACGTCATTATCGGGACATATCCCATTGAACAGTCCTGCAAAAGTGGCATATAAAACCTTTTTATGTCAAAATAGCGTGTTTAAAAGTTTTAGCTGGTTCAGCAAACTTTTCTTAAACCAATTTGACTTAACCAGGCAAGTGGTTGGCAATCAGGTCGCGAAGCAGGCATGACCAATGAAGTGCCGATTGGCTACCAATATATTAGAGGCAATAAATGAAAGAAGGCATTCACCCAGATTACCGCGAAGTCGTGTTCCAGGACGTTTCCTGCGACTTCAAATTCATCACCCGTTCCACAATTGCAACGCGTGAAACCATTATGTTCGAAGGTAAAGAATACCCTCTCGTAAAAGTTGAAGTTTCGGCTGAATCGCATCCGTTCTATACCGGTAAATACAAAATCGTCGATACCGCTGGCCGTGTTGAAAAATTCCGGCAGAAATTCGGCAACGTGGGTTCCAAAGTTTCCCGCTGATTTTTTCCGAGCGAAAAAAGCAGCTTCGGCTGCTTTTTTTTTCCAGCGAACCTGTTGGCTGAATCAAAACCAGAACAAAACACATGTCCGATACGCAGCCCAGCCTGATCCCATCACCCAAACCGGTACGTCTGTCGGCGTCGGCGACGCTGGCATTGCCGCGCTGGGGCATCCTGTTGCTGTGCCTGCTGTATATCCTGCCCGGACTGATCGGCCGTGATCCATGGAAAAATGCCGACGCAGCCGATTTTGGTGTCATGTGGACAATGGCACAACACGGATGGCAGGACTGGTTATGGCCCAACATATCCGGTTTGCCAGTAGCCGGATCGGGACCGTTGACCTTCTGGCTCGGCGCCATTTGCATCAAACTGTTCGGCGGTTTTCTGGGAGATGCTCTCGCAGCCCGAATCGCCCCATTCTGTTTCTTTCTGATCGGTGCCTATTCTGTCTGGCATACCACCTTTATATTGGGCAGGCGCAATTCTGCCCAGCCAATGAGACTGGCATTCGGGGGACAGCCCGAAGCGAACGCATACGGCCGGATGCTGGCCGACGGCGCTCTGCTGATTTACCTGGGCTGCCTTGGCCTTTTGATGCACAGCCACGAGACCAGCGTTGAGGCATTGTTCGTCGCCCTGATCGCCTATAACCTTTACCGCTGCGCACGATACCTTGACAACCCTTCGATCAAAAATGCCTGTCTTTTGGGACTGGCTCTTGGTGCACTGGCACTGGCCAATGGACTGGTCACGCCTTTCGGACTCTTTTTCTGCTTTTTCGTCGGCATCTTCTTTTGCAAACCACCGAGACAAAAACACGTCGTCAATCTGGTCATCGCTTTTACCGTTTCGATTTCAATCGTCATACTCTGGTGGCTCGTTGAAAAAATAGCGAAGCCCTATAACAGCACCCCTTTCAATGCATGGCTCGCCTGGAATGCCACCCAGTTCGGTATCCCCAGCGTCGACTCCATCAAATATTTCTTCAAAAACGGAATCTGGTTTTTCTGGCCGGCATGGCCATATGCCCTCTGGGCCATTTACGCATGGCGTCGTGAATGGCGTTCGGCCCATGTACTGTTACCTCTTCTGTTCACGATTACATTTTTCGTTCTTGCCCTCTTCAATCCGGGCAAAGAAGAAACCGTCCTGCTTTCCATGCTGCCTCCACTGGCCATTCTGGCCGCGATGGGCTTGCCGACCATGAAACGTGGTGCCATCAACGCCATCGACTGGTTCTCTGTCATGACACTGACCATCTGTGCCCTGTTCATCTGGGTGGCCTGGACGGCAGCCAATACAGGCTGGCCTGCCGGAATAGCCAAAAATGCCGCCAAGCTGGCACCCGGATTCGCACCGGAAGTCAATATCGTCGCGACACTGGTTGCCCTTGGCGTAACGATTGGCTGGTTCGCCCTGGTTTACTGGCGGCTTTCACGGCAACCTTCCGTTTTGTGGCGTGCAGTCGTTCTGTCAACCGGTGGCGTCATCCTGTGCTGGGTATTGCTGGCGACCTTATGGATGCCCTGGATCAACTACAATAAAAGTTATGCCGGAATCGCCACGGAAATGGCGGCGAAAGTGGCAAACAGGCACAGCTGTATCAAAACAAATGTTTCCGCCTCTCAACGCGCCATTTTCGCGTACTTCGGGAATGTCCGTTTCGAAGGCTTCGAAGCCGGAAAATGCGATTACCTGCTCCTTGGCGATCGCGTTTCGAAATACAACCGTCCGGTTTCTCCGAAAACCCACGATGGCATGAAGCTGATCTGGGAAGGCCACCGGCCGAGTGACCGCGGCGAACGTTTCCGTCTTTACCAGTCTGTTCAGTGAAAACAGGGCCCGTTTCATCCAGACCGACCTCAAGCATCATCGGACTGGCCGTCCCCATCTGGATCGGCCAGCTGGCCGCCATTGCCAACCCCGTCGTCGATACGGCAATGGTGTCCAGATATTCTGTTACCGATCTGGGGGCGCTTGCCGTCGCGGCATCTGTCTATATCAGTGTATATGTTGCCCTGAACGGCGTCATGCAATCACTCGCGCCGACATTCGGACAACTGTTTGGTGCCGGAAAGTTTCCCGAAATGGGAAAAGAAGCCAAACAGGGTGTGTGGCTGGCCATTTTCCTTTCCATCATCGGTTCGCTGTTGCTCAGTTTTCCGCAACCACTTCTGTCCATCGCCAAAGCCTCTCCGGAAATGACCGAAAAAGCGACGCTGTACCTTCGCATTCTGGCGTTTTCATTACCGGCTTCGCTTAATTTTCTTGTTTACAACACTTTAAATAATGCGATGGCTCGTCCAAAAATGGTCATGGCCATTCAGGTAACCGGCCTCTTGCTGAAAATCCCTCTGAATACGCTCTTTATCTTCGGAGGATGGGGAATTCCGGCATTCGGTGGACCGGGATGTGCCATTGCCACGTTCATCATTGTCTGGCTGGAATTGTTGATCGGCTGGCTTATTCTGCGCTTCAACCCGTTTTACCGGATACTGCATCTGTTCGGCACCGGCTTTGCGTGGCCGAACTGGAAGTCCCTGAAAGAATTACTGAGTCTGGGCATTCCTGTCGGCCTGAATTATTTTATTGAAGTGACTTCTTTCACGTTCATGGCCCTGTTCATCGCCCGGATCGGCGTCAATGCCGTCGCAGGACACCAGATTGTCGCCAACTTTTCCGGCGTCCTCTATATGCTGCCATTGTCGCTTGCCAGCGCCACCAGTACGCTGGTCGCCCAGTCCATCGGCGGTCGACGCCTTGAGATGGCCCGAAAAATATCGTTTGCAGGCATCCGGCTCTCTGCCATACTCGCCATTGTAGTCGCCTGCGCCGTCTGGCTGGGAAAAGACTGGATCATCGGACTTTACACATCAAACGAAACCATCGCCGCCAATGCCGCCCCTCTTTTCCTGTTCCTGTGCAGCCTGCTCTTTTTCGATGCCATTCAGGTAACGGCATCTTACGTCCTGCGTGCGTACAAGGTCGTACTCGCCCCAACCCTGTTATACGTCATGACCCTCTGGTGTATCGGCCTGGGTTGCGGCTACATGTTTGCCTTCAACTTTTTCCCCGAGATGATTCCCCCGAGAATGACAGGCTCTTCCGGGTTCTGGTTCAGCAACTGCGTCAGTCTTGTCATCCTTTCTGTCGGAATGATCATCATCATGAGAAAAACGGAAAAAAAAGCTGAAGCACAATTTCAGGCAAGCTTGCAAAAACAGGATACGGCATTAAAATAAACTATCCGGCGACTGGCGATTCATCCCGGCAGTAAACCCGACCAGCACAGACCGCGTTAGTGCCAATGCCATGCAAAATCAAAAGGTAAATAAAATATCACCTCTGGCGCTACGTAACCAGCCGGATTCCTTGCGGCTTTTTTATGCCATGATTCCGGACGAAGTGACCAATGCAAAACTTCAGGAATGGCAGATTCATGTATCCGGCAAGAAAACGCCTCCGGAAAATCTGCACATGACCCTGTTTTTTCTGGGCAATCAGCTAAAGAAAAATCTGCCGACCCTAAAACGTTTCCTCGACCGGATTTCATTTGAACCATTTGAAATGAAACCGGACAGAATCGGATATTTTCCCAAAATCGGCCTCAGCTGGATTGGGCCGGAACAAACTCCTGCACCACTGGCAAAACTGTTCGAGGATACCCGCCAGTTTCTGGTACCGGCTTATGTGAAAGACAAAAACGGAAATTTCCGGCCTCACATAACTTTGGCACGCCGTTCCTCAAAACCGGAAGCGAAAATTGAAATGCCTGTGACCTGGTACGTCAGCAGGCTTGTTTTGATGCAGTCAATCGTAAACAGTGGAAAAGGCAATCATCCTGAATATCGGATACTGCATGAACGAAAAGGATGCAACACGAACTGAAGCGATTATTCAAGCAATGCAATCCGCCGTAACACATAGGATGCCGCAGCCAGCCCGAAACCGGCCGTTACCGCCACCGTCGTTCCGAAACCGGCCGGATTCAGGCCGGGTAGATCTGTTGTCTCCCCGATACCGGCAGTTTCCGGATATTTGACGGGTTCAAGCGAATAGACGGCATCAATGCCGAATTTGTTTTTCGGGTTACGGGTAAAACCGTACTGTGAACGCAAGCGCTTGCGCACTTTCGCCAATAAAGGTTCCTGCTGGGTTCTGGACAAATCGCAAATGTCGATTCGTGTCGGGTCCATCTGGCCTCCTGCGCTTCCTACCGTAATCAGAGGAATGGCCTTTCCCTTGCAGTACGCGATCAGCGCCGTTTTATCCCTGACACTGTCAATGGCGTCAATGACAAAATCGACATTTTTGATCCCGACGAGTGCATCGAGATTTTCAGGCCTCACAAAATCCCTGACCGGTTCAACGAGACAATCGGGATTGATCAGCGCGATACGTTCAGCCAGCGCAACGACTTTCGGTTTTCCCAAAGTCTTGTCTGTGGCCTGAATCTGGCGGTTTATATTGGATTCGACAACCACATCGCCATCGATCAGGGTCAGATTGCCGACGCCGCTACGCGCCAGCGTTTCGACTGCCCATGAACCCACACCACCGATGCCGATAACGGCAACATGGGCCGTACCAAGCCTTGTCAGGCCGTTTTCCCCGAATAAACGCCGGGTTCCGGCAAACCGCACAGATTTCGTAAAATCATTCATTCTGAAACTGAAATTCAAAGTTACCCATCACTTTGTCAAATTGCGACAAACGGATGGGTTTTCCGGTTCATATCGCTTTATGTCAAAAATCGCGCGAGCAGACTGTACTATTATTCCTTCTGGAACCCGACGCAAGTTTGCTATTTTATAACATCGCTTATTGGAATGTTTTTTAACCGTCTCATTATAAAAATAAAATCCAATAATCCATTTTTTAATAAGCCAAGGCATTATTTTTCAAGAGTTTATTCAATAAATAAAATGAATGGCCCATTAAGTTCTGAATGGGATGGAGGATGAATACCATATGAAACCGATTTCATATAAAAGATGAATCCAGCCCAAATTCCAACATTATGGATCAGCCTCCTTACGGAGAAAAAAAATCTGATTTAGAATTTCACTGGTGACAGACAATACAGATATAAATAACAATACTGACGACTGGGCTCTACAAGACGTTCAGATCAAAAAATCATTGGGAGGGATAACTGTGTTCTGGGAAAAGAAACTGGAAAACTGGGTAAATGATATCCGTAAAACAAGTGCTTTGCCTTTAAGACTGGAATTATGGACCGGCCAAAAGTATGACCTGAATCCGAATGAAGAACCGAAGGTAGTTTTGCGCATACCTGAACTCGCCTCATTAAGTTATCTGTTGAAGCCGACGCTGGACAATCTGGGCACGGCATATGTTGAAGGAAAACTCGAAGTCCAGGGTGAATTGAACGATATGATTGCCATGGGCAACTCGCTCGCCAATATTTTCGATTCTCCGTCCTCGACGACTGCAGCCAGGTTCCGTCATTATTTCGGTGGACGCCATACGCGCCAGATCGATGCCGAATCGATCGGTTATCACTACGACGTTTCCAACGAGTTCTACCAGGAATGGCTCGATCCGAACATGGTTTATTCCTGCGGGTATTTCGAAAACGGCGATGAAGACCTTGCTACCGCACAAATAAAGAAAATCGATCATATTCTGACCAAGATCAAGGTACGTCCCGGCGACAGGCTGCTTGACATCGGCTGTGGTTGGGGAGCCCTGGCTATCCGTGCCGCAGAGAAATTCGGTGCCAACGTTGTCGGCATTACCCTATCCAAAAACCAGTACGAACTGGCACGCCAGCGCGTCAGGGAAAAAGGACTGGAAGACAGGATCGATATCCGTATCCAGGATTATCGCGATGTCACCGGCAAATTCGACCGTATCACCAGTGTCGGCATGTTCGAACATGTCGGACTGAAACATCTGGTCGATTACTTCAAAATCATTCACAACCTGCTCGACGATGACGGAATTTGCATGAACCACGGTATCACCAGCACCGATCCCGATAGTGGTGAAACCCCGTTCGGCGGTGGCGAATTCATCGAGAAATACGTCTTCCCGAACGGTGAGCTGCCTCATATCGGCCTGGTTCTGAAAGATATGCAGGAAGCTGGACTTGAAGCGATGGACGTTGAAAACCTGCGTCATCATTATGCAAAAACCTGTGCCATCTGGGCTGAAAACTTCGAGGAAAAAACACCGGCCATCAAAAAATTGACCGATGAAAAGCGTTACCGGATCTGGCGCGTCTATCTGGCCGGATGCGCCTACGCATTCGCACTCGACCGGGTCGCCATTTACCAGGTTGTCTGCATCAAATCGAAACGCATATCCCCACTCTTGCCGATGTCGCGGAATTATATGTACGAAAAGAAAGACTGATCGGCTTTCTCCGGTCTTTTTATCAGGAATTGCCCGGTTTAAAACCGGGCAATTTCATATCGGCAGGCCTACTGGTCTTTCAGGCGATTGGCAAAGAATTTCCTGAACATGGCCACTTTAGGTTCAATAACGTAAATACAATAACCCTGCTCCGGATTCTGTTTATAAAAATCCTTGTGATAATCTTCAGCAGGGAAAAACCCTGAAAACGGGAGCAATTCAGTCACGATAGGCGACGACCAGATGCCGCCCATCTTCACAATCACTTCTTCTGCGATCTGTTTCTGTTCAGCGTTGTGATAAAAAACAACAGACCGGTACTGTGGCCCGACATCGTTTCCCTGCTGGTTCAGGGTCGTCGGATCGTGAATGGTAAAGAAAATAGTGAGCAAATCCCGGTAACTGATGATGTCAGGATCAAAAGTGACCTGAACCACTTCGGCATGACCGGTCAAGCCCTTGCAAACCTGGCTATAAGTCGGATTGTCCACTTCACCTCCGGCATAACCGGAAACCACATCGGTCACCCCCATCATCTGCTGGAATATTGCTTCCAGACACCAGAAGCACCCTCCTCCCAATGTCGCTTTTTCGAGTGCCATACTTTTCCCCAAATAAAAATGCGTTTAAATGAATGAATCCTTGCATGAATAGTAAACCGTTTTCAGCAAAACGTTTTGATATAGTCAAATTTCATAATGATTCAGATTCAAAATAGATAAAAGGAATATTGACGGCCTTATAAAAATGCATAAGAATAAAAATGTAGTCGGTGGATTTTAATAAGATGAAAAATGATTGAGTCATTCATTTTTTGATATTGAAATGCTGTTATTACAATCCTGCTCCATCAACGCAGTTTTTTCAAAGAGGAAATAATTATGTTCAAAAAAATACTCGTCCCAACTGACGGATCACCTCTTGCCACCCAGGCAGCAATGGAAGGGATTGAACTGGCGAAGAAAATCGGTGCCGAAGTGATTTGCGTTTATGTCGCCAAAGAAAACCAGAATTCGGAATTCGAGTTCTCTGATGGCAAACCCCAGGCCTGGCCGACGGCAAAAGAATATGAAGAAGCCGTCAAACATGCTGCTGCGCAATTCATGCAGCCACTTCGTGAAGCAGCCGAAGCCGGCAACGTCAGATTCACGACCGAAACATTCATTTCCAACACGACAGCCGGCTATATCGTTTACGCAGCGGAGAAGAATGGATGCGATCTGATTTACATGGCTTCCAGAGGATATACCGGTTGGGAAAACTTTTTCATGGGGGGCGTCGCCTCCAAAGTGCTTGCGAGCAGCCAGATCCCGGTTCTGGTTTACAAGGTCAAAAAAGAACAGGTACCTAAAAAAGCGAAAACCTATATCAGTCCACGGGTCTGATAAAACAAACACTTCACCGGTCATGTCATCCGGTGAAGTGTTTTTTGATGCATCTCATTCCGAATGGCTGCTAGGCAAGCCATTTTTCAATGATGCCCTGTCCGTTATGGGCGGCACGGCGCAGTCTGTCATTAATTCCCTTCCAAGCTTCCGTATCCGGAGTTGCCTCGACCAGAATGACATCGGCCCGGTAGCGATCCAGTTCGCGCAAAGACGCATACAATTGATGGGAATACACGTCAGGCGAGCAAAACAGGCCTGTCTGCCTGACGAGTGCCTGTTTTCTGTCGGCAGACAGGGAAGAATAATGCAGCAATGCGACCCGGACGTTTTGCTTTTCAAGCTGTTCGAGAACGGAAATCAGGTCTTTTTCCGGAACGATAACGACAGGCGTTGAGGGGGCATAATGGGAAGCCAGTGTACCGGATGCCCTTGGAGCGGTGGCATCAGACATTTCCGGCATTCTCCCGATTACTTCCGCAATTTGCAGCGAATGGATTTTTCCGGGACGAAGCAAGACAGGGCCAGCAGTTTCAATGCGCGACAAATCCAGAATCGTCGACTCGATCCCGACCTCGCTTTGGCCGCCTTCCAGTATGGCAGCCAGACGGGGATCGTCACCGAATTCATCCCTGACGTGTTCGGCAGTCGTCGGACTGACGTGCCCGAAACGGTTGGCCGAAGGACCCGCAATTCCTCCTTTTCCATCCTTGAAAGCTCTTAAAAGAGCCTGAGCGACCGGATGGGACGGGCATCGCAAACCGACAGAGTCTTGCCCCCCTGCGACAACGGCAGGAATATGCGAAGCTCTTTTCAGAATCAGGGTTAACGGACCGGGCCAGAAAGCGCCGATCAACTTCTTCGCCTCATCCGGAATATGGGATGACCAGTAAGCGATATCCGCTTCCGGAGCCAAATGAACGATCAGTGGATGACTGGCTGGACGATTTTTCAGTTCGAAAATTCCGGCTGTCGCAACAGGATTCTCGGCATCGGCTCCCAGTCCATAGACCGTTTCAGTCGGAAAAGCGACAAGCCGCCCGGATTCAAGCATGAGGGCGGCGGCCTTCACATCTTCAGAAACATTATTCGCCATATCAAGCTGTCAAAAGACGTAATGC
>CAJKQK010000032.1 GCA_905202055.1 uncultured Oxalobacter sp. | reverse complement strand
AATGAGGCAAGGATGTGGTTTGAATTTTTTGCCGATTTTGTATTCAAACGTAAAAACGCTGTACATTTACATTAACTGAAGCAAACTGGACATAATCAGAAAGGTTTGCGATGGATTCAGTCATCGCATCCTGTTTGTGCCACACTCAGAAGCGGTTTTTTATCTGGAGAGCCTGTTCATGAAATCATTCAAACATTCCCTGCTTTTTTCACTGATTTTTGTTACGCCGCTGGCCTTTGCCGCGTCTGATGTGCAAACCGGCAAAAATGACCAGAAACAGGTTTCCCTGACGATTTACGAACGCGATCTGGCGCTGGTAAGGGATGTCCGGCAGGTGCCGTTGCAAAATGGAACCGTCAAAGTGCGTTTTGTCGATGTCAGTGAACGGATTCAGCCGGAAACGGTCATGTTGAAAGACCAGTCATCCGGCAGGATCAGTGTGGCACAGATTTATTTCGACAATAACCTGCTGACACCTCAAACGCTCCTGGAAAGCTATGTCGGCAAGAAAGTGAAGATCATCAAAACCAATCCGGCAACCGGTGCCGAAACGGAAGAACAGGCGGAAGTGCTGTCTGCGCAGGGAGGGATGGTTCTGAAAATCGGCAATCGTATTGAAACGGGCGTGCCCGGCCGAATTATTTACGATCACGTTCCGAATGGCTTGCAGGCAAAACCGACTTTGACGGTTGAACTGGACAGCAACACGAACCGCAGTCAGCAATTGGAGCTGGATTATCTGACGAATGGCATCGGCTGGAATGCGAATTATGTTGCCCAGTTGAACGATAGTGAGACCCGGATGAATTTGTCGGGTTGGGCCGCCATCAGCAATAACAGTGGAACCGTGTTCAAAAATGCGAGAGTGCAGCTGATTGCGGGCAGCCCCAACATGACGTCGGCGCGGCCGATGCTGATGGCCGCAGCCCGGTCTGCAAAGTTCGACGCCATGCCAGCAGGAAGTGAAATCTCACAGGAATCTTTCGCTGATTATCACTTGTATACGCTTCCCCAAAAAGTCACTTTGGCGAACAATCAGACGAGACAGTATTCCCTTTTGAATGCGAGTGACGTGAAGGTGAAAAAAGAATGGGTATTGAATGGCGGAAGTTATTATTACCGCAGCCGCATGTCAAATGCCAGTGACAATTTGCCGGTGAATATGACGGTCACATTCAAAAACACCAAAGGCGACAGACTCGGCATGCCCTTGCCAGGTGGGACGGTTCGTTTTTACCAGACGGATAATCGCGGCAACCAGCAATTTCTCGGTGAAAGCCAGATGTCCCATACTCCTGTCAATGAAGCGGTCAGCCTGAAAATGGGAGATTCTTTCGATGTGACAGGATCGAGAAAACAGACTGAATACAAGATGATTCCATCGCAGGATCAGACAGTGCGAACCTACGAAAGCGCTTATGAAATCGTCCTGAAAAATGCAAAGAGCAAAGGTGTGACCGTTCAGGTAAAAGAACCGATCCCGGGTAGCTGGCAGATTTTGCAGGAAAATCATTCTCATGTGAAAGACGGAATGACGGCTGTATGGAATATCAAGGTGCCTGCAAGCGGTGAGGCGACTTTGACTTATCGTGTTCGTGTTGAATAGTATCGATCGTCGGCTACTGAATCTGTATAGACATGAGTGAAAATTCCGTTTTTCTGCATATCTGTTGTGGCCCCTGTTCGCTGATGCCAGTCGTGCATTTGCGAGAGGAGGGATTTGAGGTGACGGCCTTTTTTTTCAATCCCAATATTCATCCTGAGGAGGAATATGATTTGCGCCGGGCGTCTGCGCAGCTTGCTGCCGAAAAGCTGGGTTATCCTCTGGTTTTGGCAGGGGAGGCGCGATCACCTGCAAGATGGATCAGGGAATTGAACGGAGTCACGACGCAAGGCGAACGCTGTATCCAGTGTTACCGGCAGCGTCTGCTGGCGACGGCTCTGGAAGCGAAAAAACGGGGTTTCAAATTGTTTACGACGAGCTTGCTGTATTCCCGCTATCAGGATCATGAAGCGATTTGCCACGAAGCGGAACAGATTGCGCAGGAAACGGGTATCGCATTCCTTTATCGGGATTTCCGGCCTTACTGGTACGAAGGCATCAATCTCTCGAAAGAGCTGGGACTGTACCGGCAGAAATGGTGTGGCTGCCTTTTGAGCCGAAAGGAAGCGGAAATACAGCGCGAACGAAGATCGGAACAGAAACGGCTGAAAGCGTTGGCACGCCTTTCGACTGTTTCAGAATAAACACACTATTTTTTCTTTGCTTCAGAACGTCCTTTTTCGACAGGATTTTTAGCCATTACTGACTGACATTTTCAGTCGGGTCAAGAATTCGTTTTCTGTCATGAGTTGCAGGCTGTCGAGTATTTTTATCTGAAGGCTGCCGACGCCTTCATTCTGTTTCATGACAGTTTCAGTCGTGACTTCTCCGACGACACCGAGATATGCCATGGCGGAAACCGTTGCTCGCCAGTAGTCAGGCTGTACGGCGGCGAATGCCCCGATCATGGCTGTTGCGGAACAGCCTGTTCCGGTTATTTTCGTCATCCATGGGTGACCGTTTTGCAAAAAGACGGTTTTACCGTCTTTATTCGTAATAATGTCCGTAGCGCCCGAAACGCAGACAACACCCCCGATTTTCCGGGCAAGCATTTTTGCCGCGTCGAGGGCGGCTTCGGACGACTGAAGGCTTTCAACTCCTTTTGTGACGGAAGCGAGGCCGGCCACACTCATGATTTCCGATGCATTTCCACGAATGACAGTCGGCTTTGCCGTTACAAGCAGTTCCGTAATCGTCCGATTCCGGTAAGAAGTCGCGCCCGCACCGACAGGGTCGAGAATAATCGGCTTGTTCAGTGAGGCCGCTTTTTTTGCCGCCAGCTTCATGGCTTCCACCCATTCCGGTTGCAAGGTGCCGATATTCAATACCAGTGCACCGGCAATCGATACCATTTCCGAAACTTCCTCCCGTGCATGAGCCATGACTGGTACCGCTCCCAGGGCAAGCAGGGCATTGGCGTTATAACTCATGACGACCAGATTGGTAATTGAATGAACGAGAGGAGCTGTTTCACGGACGGCGGCGACATCGTTCCAGAGGTCTTGAACGCTTAAAGTCATTTGGGATTCTTTTTTGATCAGTTGTTTAATTTTTGAAATTCGCTGTAAATCTGTTCAAGGGCATCAAGAGCGCCCAGAGGCAGACTCACATCGTTTTTGCTACGAACCTGTGGTTCACCGGGGTTGATCCGGATCATCGGGACATTGAACGATTCACACACTCTGCGCACGGTTGGAACGTGAATGCCTGCGCCCAGTTCAATGATCGCCATTTTTTTCGTCCGGTGATACCACTGGTTCAGTCTTGCAATCTGCCATTCCGTCCGGTCGCCAATCCATCCCCAATCGTTGAACATCAGGATATTGGGACGTGCAAGGGAACGGCATTCCGGGCAAACGGGCAACTCCGACGTCAAAAGGCAATTTTCCGTATCGATTTCAACCTGCAATCCGTCGGCTTCCCAGATCGCACCGGTGCAACTGTCCTGACACTGAAGATGATGGATCGATCCATGGCATTCAGCAACGATATCCGGATCGAAACCCGCTTTCTGGAATTGCCCGTCGACATTGCTTGTGAAAACAAAGTAACCGAGAGGCCTGCTTTCACCCATTTTTTTCAGGATATCGAAACCTGTATGGGGCTTTGTTTTCCGGTACATATTCAAACGGTGTCCGTAAAATCCCCATGCCTGTCGCGGGTTCCTGACAAAAGCGTTCGGGTTGGCCATTTCGGTAAATTCGATACCGGCGCTTCCCAGTTTGGGATAGGCTTTCCAGAATCCATGATTGCCACGAAAATCAGCCAGTCCGGAATCGACTCCCATACCGGCACCGGTACCGATAAACAGGCTGTCAGCCTCATGAATGAGTTGTGCCGCTTTTTTGATGGCTTCGCTATTCATATGAAATTCGTGTAATTTATATCAGAATAATTTATTTTATCCCAAATAAAAAACAGGACCGCTGGTGTGGTCCCGTTTTGTTCATAAATCGCCGGTTAATTGCGGATCAGATAATCGAATGCGGACAGGGCTGCCTTGGCACCATCCCCCATTGCAATGACAATCTGTTTGTATGGAGAGGAGCTGACATCGCCAGCCGCAAAAATGCCGGGAACGTTCGTCCTGTTATAGAGATCGACTTCTATCTCGTTTTTTTCATTGAGCCTGACCGGTGTTTTCTTCAGCCATCCGGTCGTGGGAACCTGTCCGATCTGGACGAAAATGCCTTCCACGTCGAGAGTCCGTTTCGATGCGGTAGCCATATCTTCATAAACAAGACCGTTCACCTTCTGGCCGTTTCCTTTCACTTCGGAGGTCAACGCCTGTGTGATCAGGGTGACGTTTTTCAGAGTGAAGAGCTTGTTTTGTAAAACGGTATCGGCTGTCAGGGTTGTGTTGCGAACGAGAACGCTCACATGTTCGGCAATACCGGCCAGATCGATGGCCGCTTCGACAGCCGAGTTACCTCCGCCGATAACGGCAATACGTTTGTTTTTGTAAAGCGGCCCGTCGCAATGTGGGCAGAAGGCCACTCCGCGACCGATATATTGTTCTTCGCCCGGAGCATCCATTTTTCTCCAGTTTGCACCGGTCGCAACGATGACGGTTTTACTTTTGACCGATGCACCACTGGCCAGCTGCACTTCGATCAATTCACCGGGAATCAGATTGACGGCCAGTTGCGGCATCATCACATCAATGTCGTGATTGCGGATATTGTCTTCGAACACGGCAGCCAGATGTGTGCCTTCGATTTTTTTGATGGCAATGATATTTTCGATATCGGTTGTGTTCAGGATCTGTCCGCCGAAATTTTCGGTGACCAGCCCGGTGCGAATGCCTTTTCTGGCCGCATAAATGGCCGATGTCGCTGCGGCTGAACCACCGCCGATGACGAGGACATCGAAGGGATCTTTTGCCGAGATTTTTTCAGCTTCACGTTTTGAACTGCCTGTATCGACTTTGGCCAGAATTTCCTTGATATTCATGCGGCCCTGCCCGAATTCCTGACCATTCATGAAAATGCTCGGGACCGCCATGATATGGCGCTCGTTGACCTCATCCTGATAGATGGAACCGTCAATCATGACGTGAGAAATGTTGGGATTGAGGACAGCCATCAGATTCAGAGCCTGAACGACTTCAGGACAATTCTGGCAGCTTAAGGAAATATACGTTTCGAATTCATACTTTCCTTCAAGATTTCTGATTTGTTCAATAACGTCCGGTTCGACTTTCGGTGGATATCCACCCACCTGCAGCAGTGCCAGAACCAGTGAGGTGAATTCATGCCCCATCGGGATACCGGCAAATCGAAGATCGACACTGCCGTCCGGACGATTGATGGAGAAGGAAGGCGATCTCTTGTTGTCGTCGGCTTTTTCGATGAGGGTGATTTTGGTGGAGAGTTCCGCGATGTCCTGCAGCAGGGCGGTCATTTCCCTGGATTTCGGAGTATCGTTAATCGAGGCGACTATCTCAATCGGATTGACCAGTTTTGCGAGATAGTTTTTTAATTGTTCTTTGACTTGATTGTCCAGCATACTTTATCTGCTCCGATTGGAATAGGCTTTTTTAAACGATTTATTTATTGTTTTTGTTACAGGTTTGTCTCCGGACAGGCAAACAGCCTGAACCGGAGACAGGAGAGATACCTAGATTTTGCCGACCAGATCCAGGGATGGAGCCAGAGTTTCTGCGCCTGGTTGCCAGGAAGCAGGGCAGACCTGACCTTTGTGGGTGGCAACGTATTGTGCGGCCTGAACCTTGCGGAGCAATTCAGTTGCTGAGCGTCCGATACCCAGATCATGGATTTCGCACAGTTTGATCACGCCTTCAGGATTGATAACGAAGGTACCGCGCAGGGCAACACCGTCATCGTCGATCAGGACATTGAAGTTACGGCTGATCTGTCCGCTTGGATCGCCGACCATCGGGAACTGGATTTTCTTGATGGTGTCCGATGCGTCGTGCCAGCCCTTGTGAACGAAATGGGTATCGGTCGAAACGGAGTAGATTTCCACCCCCAGTTTCTTGAATTCTTCGTAATGGTCAGCCAGATCGCCCAGTTCGGTCGGGCAAACAAAAGAGAAGTCGGCCGGATAGAAGAATACGACAGACCATTTGCCTTTCAGGTCTGCATCGGTAACTTTGACGAACTGGCCGTTGTGATAAGCCTGTGCCTTGAAAGGGATGATTTCGGTATTGATCAAAGATGACATGTGTTTCTCCTTAAATGAAAATAATGGCCCGGCCGACTTTGAAAATTTTCAGGATTTTCAACCTGCCGGATACTTTGGAATCCGTGTGATGAACAAGCGTTGTGTTCGTCGCGTTTTTCATATTAAAACACGACTTTTAAAATCCTGCAGAACACGAAAAATTTTTTCAGGGATGTTTTTGATGGTTTTTTGACAACGATTTTATGTGAATTTAAACGGTTTGGCGGAATGTGAAATTATGATTCAGCAATAAAAACATTATTAAAAACCGATAGTTGCGATGAATCATATTGATGAGCAAAAAAGATTGAGAATTTGCCCGAAGATATGTTTTTGATTGGGAATGATAATGAAAATTATTCTCAATTATTTTGAAAATTAATTCAGGACAATATTTTTTGCCGGAAATTCTGGTTTTTCAGGTGAGTGTATGAAAAAGGCCAAACCGGTTCGACGATTTGGCCTTCACTGAAAAGGAATTCAGCTGTTTCCGGTGAAAAACGTTTTCGAAGAGGGAAAAGATTATTCTTCCAGTTTTTTACGGAGCTCTTCCAGCTGGTGATAATGCTTCCTGGTAGCGTGTGGATAGGAAAGTTTCAGGTCCTTGATTGTCTTCAGAATAATGGAAGAGATGATGAGGCGCGCGTTGTTTTTGTCATCGGCCGGAATGATGTACCACGGGCATTCTTCTGTCGAGGTGGCTGACAGGCACTTTTCGAATGCATCCATGTATTTGTCCCAGTATTTCCTCTCCTCGAAGTCGCCAAGGCTGAGCTTCCAGTTTTTATCCGGAATATCGATACGTTCCAGAAGGCGTTTGCGTTGCTCGTCTTTGGAGAGATGCAGATAAAACTTGATGATTCTGGTACCGTTCCTGTGAAGATGTTTTTCCAGATTGCGGATGGATTCATAGCGTTGTTCCCATAAATCCTCTCCGGGTTTCATATCGGGAAGTTTCTGTTTTGCCAGAATTTCCGGATGAACGCGAACAACCAGTACGTCTTCATAATAGGAACGGTTGAAGATACCGATTTCTCCCCGTTCAGGCAGCTGCTGGACACATCGCCATAAAAAATCGTGTTTGAGTTCAGCTTCGGTTGGAACCTTGAAACTGTGGACGTGACAGCCTTGCGGATTGACGCCGGACATGACGTGTTTGATCGCGCCGTCTTTGCCTGCCGCATCCATAGCCTGAAAAATGATGAGAAGCGAGTATTGTCCTGACGCATTCAAGACACTTTGCTGATCACGCAATTCAACTGTGTCTTCGTCCAGTATATTGCGGTAATCCTTTTTGGAACGATAGAACGGTTTGATAATGGTAGGAGTGTCTTTCAGGTCGATGTCGGCATCGTCCAGAACGCGGAAAAGTTCAGTATCAATATTCATGTTCCCTCACAAGTTGATTTCGCCATTAAAAACGATAATTGCCGGTCCGGACATGATCACATTATGTCCTTCTCCGGCCCAGGCAATTTTCAATTCTCCCCCGCGTGCCTTGACGGTCACCGGCGAGTCCAGCAGCTTTCTGCGAATTCCGGAAACGACTGCTGCGCAGGCACCAGTTCCGCATGCCAGGGTTTCCGCTGCACCTCTTTCGTAAACCCGCAGTTTTATGGAGTGTCTGTCCAGAATTTCCATAAAACCGGCATTGACGCGTTCAGGAAAGCGCTCATGATTTTCTATCAGGGGGCCTTCGTCTGCGACAGGGGCACGATCGACATCGTCAACAAGTTGAACCGCATGAGGGTTACCCATGGAGACAACGGATATCGGTATGGATTTTCTGATACCTCCTGTATCCAGAATCAAATACCAGATGGTGTCTGAACCGATTTCATCGCTTCCCAGTCCTTTTGTCAAAAAAGGAATTCTGGATGTTTCGAAAACAGGTTTTCCCATATCGACAGTGACACTGCCGTCCTCTTGCAGATGCAATTCAATAATGCCGACTCTGGTTTCAACCCTGATCGGGTTTTGCCGGGTCAAACCGGACTCAGTCACGAATTTCGCGAAAGCACGGGCACCGTTTCCACACTGTTCCACTTCACCGCCATCGGAATTGAAAATCCGGTATTTGAAATCGATATCCTGATTATCCGGTTTCTCGACCAGAAGAATTTGATCGGCACCAATGCCGTAGCGTCTGTCGGCCAGAAAACGATATTGTTCCGGGGTCAGATTGATAACTTGATCGATGGCATTCAAAACGATGAAATCGTTTCCTGCACCATGCATTTTCGTGAATTTCAGTTTCATATGTTGAACGCGGATGAGCCAGATTGGAAATGTAACAGCAGGAGCCTAGTCGTTATCCTCATAAATCATGGGGCGACCCTCCGGCCGGGTTTTGAAACGACGGTGGGTCCACAGATATTCAGCAGGTGTTTCAAGAATCCTCTGTTCGATGAATTCATTGACCCGTCTGGTTGCTTCGATCATATCCTTGCCGGGAAAATCCTCAAACGGAGGGTAAATCGTGACTTTCCAACCCTTGTAGTTGGGCAGGAACGTCGTGATCATCGGAATGACTTTTGCATGGGTGACAGCAGCAAGCCGTGCCGGAGCCAGCAGGGTGGCGGCAGGTTCCCCGAAGAAAGGAACGAACGCCGCATCTCTTGTCCCGAAATCCAGATCCGGCAGCATCATGAACGGTATATTTTTATGAAGGGCGCGAACGATGGGCTTGATGCCGGCATCGCGTGACAGCAGAATGATGTCATCGTTAAAACGCATTCGGCCTTTACGTAAAAGCTCATCGAACGTCGGGTTGGATTGTTTCATGTAAATGGAACAACCCGGAGTATTCAGGGTAATGACGACGCCGGCCATTTCAAGGCAGACGAAATGCGGGCACAAGAAAATGACAGGACCTGCCCTGACTTCATCCATCGGAAAAACAGGATCGACGACTATGAGTTTTTTCACTCTTTCAACAGAACCCCACCAGAGTATGCTGCGCTCCAGTATGCTGCGTCCATAATTCTGGAAGTGTTCTCTGGCGATCTTGTAGCGCTCGGCTTCAGACATATCCGGAAAGCACAGGTTCAGGTTGGTCAGGGTGATTTTCCGGCGTCGGGACAAAGCATAAAATGAGATCGTCCCTATCAGTTTGCCCAGACGACCCAATACAGGCAGTGGCAGCCAGTGGAGCAACCATAAAATGAAAATGAACAGCCTCATGTTTTATCCTGTCTGATTGAGGCTTTTGTGGAAGTCAACATACGTGAAGTACTTGTTCAGGCCGAAATCAATTGCAAATAAGTCAAATTACAGAAAAGAAGATGATATCAAATTTGTGGGAGGAGTTTCACATTTAACGTTTGGCCTTCGGTGATAATGCCCTGTTTTATAGTGAATAAATCATGAATTTTCGTGTGAAATGAGAAAAAGATGGCTCGGTTCAGCCCAATTGTTGATTTGCCTGGAATGTATACGCTTGTCAACGAAGCAATTCGGCGTAGAATAACGATGCCGCTGAGTTAACAGACAACTTGCGAAGCGGCTTATAAATTTCGCTAAAGCGTCGCAGGCTTCGAAATTGGCTGCGATCGCAATTTGGCCCTTTTTTGGAGTTTTTATGTCTCAAGATTATCTCTTTACTTCCGAATCGGTTTCTGAAGGACATCCCGACAAAGTTGCCGACCAGATTTCCGATGCCATTCTGGACGCCATTCTGGAACAGGATCCTTATGCCCGTGTGGCAGCTGAAACCTTGTGTAATACCGGACTGGTTGTTCTGGCCGGTGAAATTACCACGACAGCCAATATCGACTATATTTCCGTAGCTCGCGATACCATCAAGCGTATCGGTTACGACAATAACGATTACGGTATCGACCATCGTGGTTGTGCTGTGCTGGTCGGATATGACAAACAGTCCCCCGATATCGCCCAGGGCGTCGATGAAGGCCGCGGTATCGATCTGGATCAGGGGGCCGGGGATCAGGGCCTGATGTTCGGTTACGCCTGCGATGAAACGCCTGAACTGATGCCTGCCGCCATTTATTATGCCCACAGGCTGGTAGAACGCCAGTCCCAGTTGCGCAAGGATGGCCGTATTGCCTGGTTGCGTCCGGATGCCAAATCACAGGTCACATTGCGTTATGTCGATGGAGAACCGGTTGCAGCTGAAACGATCGTCTTGTCGACCCAGCATGCACCTGAAGTTGAACACAAACAGATTGAAGAAGCAGTTATCGAGGAAATCATCAAGCCGGTCCTCCCGGCCGGATGGCTGAAAGATACCAAATATCTGGTCAATCCGACCGGCCGTTTCGTAATCGGTGGTCCACAGGGGGACTGCGGTTTGACCGGCCGTAAAATCATTGTGGATACCTACGGCGGTTCCTGTCCACATGGGGGGGGGGCTTTCTCCGGAAAAGATCCCAGCAAGGTAGACCGTTCTGCCGCCTACGCTGCACGTTATGTCGCAAAGAATATCGTTGCGGCCGGACTGGCCAAAAAATGCCAGATTCAGGTCAGCTATGCTATCGGTGTCGCCAGACCGATCAATATCACGATCAATACCGAAGGTACCGGTGTTATCGCTGACAGCAAGATCGCCGCTCTGGTTAACGATCATTTCGATTTGCGTCCAAAGGGTATTGTGCAAATGCTTGACCTGCTGCATCCTCGCTATGTCAAGACAGCTGCATACGGACACTTCGGTCGTGATGAGCCGGAATTCACCTGGGAAAAAACGGATAAAGCGGCCGATTTGCGTAAAGCTGCAGGCCTGTAATCGTTTTGAATCAACAAAAAGCCAGCGGGAAGCTGGCTTTTTTGTTATGTGACAGTACGGATGGCTTTCAGGTCGCTGGCAGAGTATTGATCAGATCCAGTATTTGCAAAGGATGTTCTGCGAGGAAATCCGCGCTCCATGTCTCGGGGTCGGTGCAATATCCCCACTTGGCAGCAATCGTGGCGGTGCCGGCTGATTTGCCTGCCCTGATATCCCGCAGGTCGTCGCCGACAAACCAGCAATCCCCGGGTGCGACGTTAAGTGCATCTGCAGCCGCAAAAAGCGGGTCAGGGTAGGGCTTTGCACGAGCTGCCGTATCGCCTGAGATGACGCAATCGGCATCTTCCAGTCCGATTTTTTTGACGAGAGGATGAGTCAGGCTGCTGACCTTATTGGTGACGATACCCCAGCCTATTCCGGTTTCCCTCAAATGTTTCAACAGTTCCGGAATGCCTGCAAACAGGGTTGTCCTGACGGCAATGTTATTTACGTATGACAACAGGAAACGTTCACGCAGTGTGGCGTATAAAGCGTCCTGCTGTGTTAACTGGAAAGCTGCCTTGATCAGGCCGGGTGCTCCAGCCGAGGCTACTGGTCGAAGTCGTTCGTAAGGAACGGCGTCCAATCCTCTTTCAATCCGGACGGCATTGATGGCGGCAGCAAGATCAGGGGCTGAGTCTGCAAGGGTTCCATCCAGGTCGAACAGAACGATTTTGGGTTTTTTCAGGAGTGTGGAAGGTGGCATCATAGAAAGAATCAGACCTGTTTGGTACAGGCAAGCATATAGTTGATTTGGGTGTTTTTACTGAGACTGAATTTTTTTGCCTGCAAGTCGCATGCCACTCCTGTTATGGCAGTTACTGACAACCCGGCTGAACGAACAAAACGCGAAAGCTCGGCGGGAGTCAGAAAACGCTGGAAGTCATGAGTTCCTTTCGGTAATAAACGAAGAATGTATTCAGCACCGATTATTGCATGACAAAACGATTTGACGTTCCGGTTCAGCGTCGAAAAGAAAACCATTCCTCCCGGTTTTACCAGCCGGGAACATGCCATGACAATCGAAGAGGGATCGGGCACGTGTTCCAGCAGTTCCATACAGGTAACGACATCGTATTTTGCTGGTTCATTGTCGGCAAGTTCTTCTGCTGAACAGATGAGATAACGGATCGGCAGTTTCGATTCAATGCTGTGCGAATGCGCAGTTTCGATGGCGTTTGCCGCCAGATCGATTCCTGTAACCACGGCTTTCTCTCTTGCCAGTGATTCGGACAGGATTCCACCACCGCAGCCGATGTCGAGCACATTCTTGTTCTCAATGCTTGCATAGGTTTTTATCCAGTCAAGCCGGACAGGGTTCATAGCGTGCAATGGCCGGAAGTTGCCCCTGGGGTTCCACCAGCTGTCTGATATGGCATTGAATTTGTTCAGTTCAGAAGTATCGAGATTCATGACCATGTCGATGTCAACGACAAAGTATCATTATAGCGTCAGATAACAAAAAACCCCGCTTGAAGCGGGGTTTTTGCATTGGGCGAAAATCCGATTAGGATTGTGCGCCGCGGTTTGCAACAACTTCGACTTCAACACGACGGTTTTTAGCACGTCCTTCGCGGGTCTTGTTGCTGGCGATTGGTTGTTTTTTGCCTTTGCCTTCGGTAAAGATCTTGTTGGCAGGGACACCCTTGGAAACCAGATATGCCTTGACTGCTTTAGCGCGGCGTTCGGACAGTTTCTGGTTGTATGCATCGGTACCGATCCAGTCGGTGTGACCAACGGCAACGATAACTTCGGTATCCATACCGGAGAGGGCTTTGATCAGTTCGTCCAGTTTTGCTTTACCTTCTGGTTTGACAATGGATTTGTCGAAATCGAAGAATGCGTCAGCAGCGTAAGTTACTTTTTCAGCTGTTGGAACAGGTGCTACTGCAACTGGAGCTGGTGCAGCTGGCTGGGTCAAGGGACCATCGCAACCTGGAACAGCATCAGCTGGGGTCCAGTAACCGGTATGCCAGCAGAGACCTGTGCCGCTGCGGACAATGGTGTCACGTTGGGTCTGCAGATAACCGCTGTATGGTTTTTTAGCCATATATTCGGTCATGGTCTGTGCCGAAGCAGAAGCTGCAACAACTGCGGATGCAGCGAAAATAACTTTAAGCAATTTATTCATATTTATCCTCTTAGTTGAGATATCCGCAGCAGGCTGCGCATGCATTTCTTTCTAACGTCGAAATTACAATAACATGAGAATCACATTATAGATTCGATTTTTTTCTAATAATGCGTTTAGAGCTATTCTGACACATTGAAGATTGCTAGATAACCCAAGAAGTTCAAACAATTTTCTATTTTGTTTATTAAATCAGCTTTTATTATCAATTTGTAGCTTTTTCGCAACCGATTAGCCAGATTCTCATCCCGTTAAAAACATTATTGACCACTGCGTTTACTTATATATATCGCTGAGACGGAAAAATCAAGCAGAACCTTGTTTATAAGTAATAAAAATCAAATGAAAATAATTACTTGTGATTGATTATGCCATTTCAAAAAGAATGCAATACGACCGTGGTAAAATCATGCCTTACCATTCTGTAAATTAAACGGAATTTTTGTATTTAAACCAAATTCTTTCTGTCCGACAGAAGTAATCTCATGGATCAATTTGCAAAAGAAACCATTTCCATTTCCCTGGAAGATGAAATGCGTAAAAGTTACCTCGATTACGCGATGAGCGTGATTGTGGGCAGAGCTCTTCCCGACGTCCGGGACGGTTTGAAACCGGTGCATCGCCGGGTGCTGTTCGGTATGCACGAGATGAACAACTCCTGGAACAGGCCTTATGTGAAGTGTGCGCGTGTCGTCGGTGAGGTCATGGGTAAATATCACCCTCATGGTGACCAGTCCATTTACGATACGCTGGTCCGGATGGCCCAGGACTTTTCACTTCGTTATACGCTGGTGGACGGACAGGGCAATTTCGGTTCGATCGATGGCGACGCTGCGGCAGCCATGCGTTATACGGAATGTCGGCTTGACCGGATTTCCGAGGAAATGCTGGCCGATATCGACAAGGAAACGATTGATTTCGTTCCCAACTATGACGGCAAGGAAAAAGAACCTTCCGTTTTGCCGACAAGAATTCCCAATCTGCTGATCAATGGTTCATCCGGTATTGCCGTCGGTATGGCGACCAACATCCCGCCTCACAATCTGGTTGAAGTCGTCAATGGCGCCTTGCAATTGCTTCATCAGCCTGACTGTACTATCGATGAGCTGATCGATATCATTCCTGCGCCGGATTTTCCGACAGGGGGCATCATTTATGGTGTTTCCGGGGTTCGTGAAGGATATCGGACGGGACGTGGTCGCGTCGTCATGCGGGCCAAAACGCATTTTGAGGAATATGGACGGGACGGCCGTCAGGCGATTATCGTCGATGAGCTGCCATATCAGGTCAACAAGAAAAACCTGCTGGAACGCATCGCCGAAAGTGTGCGTGAAAAGAAACTCGACGGCATTTCCGATATTCGTGACGAGTCCGACAAATCGGGTATGCGCGTCGTTATCGAACTGAAACGCAATGAAGTGCCCGAAGTCGTTTTGAACAATCTGTTCAAGCAGACCCAGTTGCAGGATACGTTCGGCATGAATATGGTCGCTCTCGTCGATGGCCAGCCGAAATTGCTGAATCTGAAACAGATGCTGGAATGCTTCCTTGCCCATCGACGGGAAGTCGTGACCCGTCGCACGATTTTCGAATTGAGAAAAGCCAGGGAGCGCGGCCATATACTGGAGGGCCTGGCGGTTGCGCTGGCGAATATCGACGATTTCATCGCCATCATCCGTGCTGCACCGACTCCTCCGATTGCAAGACAGGAATTGATGTCCCGGTCATGGAATTCGTCGCTGGTCCAATCCATGCTGGAACGCACGGGTGCGGATCATGCCAACAGTATTGACGATTTCCGCCCTGAAGGTTTGCCGAAGATGTTTGGCATCCAGACAGACGGGCTTTATAAATTGTCGGAAGAACAGGCGACGGAAATCCTGCAGATGCGCCTGCAACGTTTGACCGGTCTGGAACAGGACAAGATCCTGAACGAATACGGCGATGTTATGACGCAGATTGCCGAGTTGCTCGATATTCTGGCGAAACCTGAACGTGTCCTGGCGATTATCGACGATGAACTGAAACTGGTTATCTCTGAATATGGTGAAAAGACGAAAGACGTACGCCGTTCTGAAATTGAATTGAATGCGAGTGATCTGGAAACGGAAGACCTGATTACGCCTCAGGATATGGTTGTGACACTTTCCCATACAGGTTATTTCAAGTCCCAGCCTTTATCCGAATATCGTGCCCAGAAGCGGGGTGGACGGGGCCGGATGGCAACTGCAACCAAGGAAGACGACTGGGTCGATCAGCTGTTCATTGCCAATACGCATGACTATATCCTCTGTTTCTCGGACAGGGGGAGAATGTATTGGCTGAAGGTATGGGAAGTGCCGCAGGGCTCACGCAATTCCCGTGGCAAGCCGATCGTCAATATGTTCCCGTTGCAGGGCGACGAGAAAATTACGGTCATCCTGCCGTTGTCGGGCGAAAACCGGAATTTCCCGGACAATCACTACATTTTCATGGCCACCAGTCAGGGAACGGTCAAGAAGACCTCTTTGACCGACTTCAGCAATCCGCGTAAAGCCGGCATTATCGCTGTCGGGCTGGATGAAGGCGATTACCTGATCGGCGCCGCCCTGACGGACGGCAAACACGATGTCATGCTTTTCTCTGATGCAGGCAAGGCGGTTCGTTTCGATGAAAACGATGTCCGTCCGATGGGCAGAACCGCCCGCGGTGTCCGTGGCATGAACCTCGAAGATGACCAGAAAGTGATTGCCATGCTGGTGGCCGATGATGAAAGCCAGTCCGTTCTGACGGCGACGGAAAACGGGTTCGGCAAGCGGACGCCTATAGCCGAATATACCCGTCATGGCCGGGGAACAAAAGGTATGATCGCTATCCAGACGACCGAACGTAACGGCAAGGTCGTTGCAGCAACACTGGTCAATGAAAATGATGAAATCATGCTCATTACGACCGGTGGCGTGCTTATCCGTACCCGTGTTTCGGAAATTCGTGAAATGGGTCGTGCTACGCAAGGTGTAACCCTGATCGCGGTGGAAGAGGGGACGATCCTGAGCGGTTTGCAGCGTATTCTTGAATCTGATATCGAGGATGAAAATCCGGAAGTGTCCGAAGAAGAAAGCGACCAACAAGAGAAAGAGTGATGCGTCCCTATAATTTTTCAGCAGGGCCTGCCATGTTGCCTGAAGAGGTACTGAAACAGGCTTCTGCTGAAATGATGGATTGGCAAGGTACGGGGCTGTCTGTGATGGAAATGAGTCACCGCAGTCCGCAATTCGAATCGATACTGAAACAGACGCAGGACGATCTCAGGGAACTGCTCAGGGTTCCTGAAACTCACCATATCCTTTTCATGCAGGGCGGCGCCACTGCCATGAACGCTATCATTCCCATGAACCTGCTCGGCCGTAAGGGTGTGGAACCGACGGCCGATTTTGTTCATACCGGTATATGGTCGGGAAAATCTCTGGATGAAGCGGGAAAATATGGCAAGGTCAACGTTGCCGCTTCGTCTTCCGGAATCAGTTTCAGGAATGTGCCGGGAGAAGATGAATGGCGTCTGACGGCCAATGCCGCTTACGTGCATATCTGTTCGAATGAGACTATCAATGGCAACCAGTTTCATTTCACTCCCGATACCGGAGCCGTACCTCTTGTTTCTGACATGTCGTCGGAAATTCTCTCCCGACCGGTCGATTTTTCAAAATACGGCGTGGTGTTCGCCTGTGCACAGAAAAATATGGGGCAGGCGGGTCTGACGGTTGTGATCGTTCGCGATGATCTGACCGGAAATGCCTTGTCTTGTTGTCCTTCAGTATTCAACTGGAAAAATGTCGCGGACAATCATTCCATGTTCAATACCCCTCCGACTTATGCCATCTATATTTGTGGCCTCGTTTTGAAATGGCTGAAAAAACAGGGTGGTGTCGATCGTATGGAACAGGCAAGCATTGAAAAGTCGTCGCTGCTTTATGACTTTATCGACGGAAGCGACTTTTACCGTAATGATGTCGCGGCCGACAGTCGTTCCAGAATGAACGTTCCGTTTTTTCTTGCAGACGAGTCATTGAACGAAGCGTTCATCATTGAAGCGGCGAAAAATGGAATAGTGCAGATTAAGGGACATCGCGCTGTCGGGGGAATGAGGGCTTCTCTTTACAATGCAATGCCTGTCGAGGGTGTTCGTGCACTGATTGCCTTCATGCAGGCTTTTGAAGCAAAATCATTGAATCGATAAAAAATTCTCACGGTTTGAAACTGGGTTATTGGGGTATTTCTGCCTTACAATAGCTTTTTCCCGATATTTCGATATCCTTGTTTTTGACCGATTGTTCTGTTATTTCATTTTCTTATTGCTTGTGATTCATGGAAAAATTGCTGAAACCTTTGCGGGATCAAATTGACGCTATTGATGCCCAGTTACTGGATTTATTAAACCGTAGGGCGCGTGTGGCACAGGAAGTCGGTCACGTTAAAAACAAGGTCGATGCCCCTGTTTTTCGTCCTGAAAGGGAAGCGCAGGTTTTAAGAGGCATTGCTGAAAGAAATCCCGGTCCTTTGGGCAATAAGGAATTGCAAACCATTTTCCGTGAAATCATGTCTGCGTGCCGTTCGCTTGAAAAGAAAGTGATCGTGGCCTATCTCGGCCCGGAAGGCACTTTTTCCGAGCAGGCTGTTTACCAGCATTTCGGCAAGTCCATCAATGCCATTCCCTGTGCCTCGATTGACGAGGTTTTTCGGGCTGCGGAAGCCGGAACGGCTGATTTCGGTGTTGTACCGATCGAAAATTCCACTGAAGGCGCGATCAGCCGGACGCTGGACCTCCTGATGCAGACGCCATTGACGATCAGCAGTGAGGTTTCCATCCCCATTCACCATAATTTGATGACGCTTTCCGGAAATATGGATGGCGTACGCTCCATTTGCGCGCATTCACAGGCACTTGCCCAGTGTCAGGGATGGCTGAATCAGCATTACCCCAATATCATGCGGCAGGCCGTTGCTTCCAATGCGGAAGCGGCACGTCTTGCCAGTGAAGACCCCGCTGTGGCTGCGATTGCCGGTGAAATCGCTTCGCAACATTACGGCTTGCAGGTTGTGAGTGCCCACATTCAGGATGAACCACAGAACCGTACCCGTTTTGCCGTTATCGGACACAAGGAAACCGAATCGAGTGGCAAAGACCAGACCTCACTCGTTTTGTCTGTACAAAATAAAGCGGGAGCTGTATACAAAATGCTTGCTCCGCTCGATAAATTCGGAGTTTCGATGACGAGATTCGAATCGAGACCGGCCAAGACAGGAAACTGGGAATATTACTTTTTTGTGGATATTGAAGGCCACGTCAAGGAAGAAAAAATCCAGCTTGCATTGGCTGAGTTGAAAGACAGTGTCGCTTATTTCAAGGTCCTCGGTTCCTATCCTATTTAATTGGTTCGTTAATTCCTTCGTTTATTTAATTGGAAATATCATGTCAGATCAGTTCGCACCGGAATATATTCGTGCCATTGCCCCGTATCAGGCTGGCAAACCCATTTCTGAAGTTGCCCGTGAATTCGGACTCGATGAAAACAGGATCATCAAACTGGCGTCTAATGAAAATCCGCTGGGAATGCCCGATTCTGCCAAAAAAGCGATTGCCAATGAAGTGGGCGAAACAGGACGTTATCCGGATGCCAATGGTTTTGCATTGAAAAAAGTGATTGGCGAACGTTACGGTATTGCTCAAGACTGGATTACACTGGGAAATGGCAGTAACGATATTATCGAACTGGCTGCCAGAACGTTTGTGCAGCAAGGTCAATCGATAGTTTTTTCTGAATATTCCTTCCTCGTCTATGCATTGGTCGCAAAAGCGGTCGGTGCGAAAGGCATACAGGTGCCTTCAAAAGATTACGGGCATGATCTGGCTGCCATGGAAAAAGCCATTACGGCCGATACCCGCCTGCTTTTTCTTGCCAATCCGAACAATCCGACCGGCACTTTCCTGCAACCGTCGGAAATAGAAGCGTTTCTGGACAAGGTGCCATCCAGTGTCGTGGTTGTTATCGATGAAGCGTATAACGAATATCTGGATTCATCGATCCAGTACGACTCGACGGAGTGGGTCAAAAAATATCCCAACCTGCTGGTTTCACGTACATTTTCCAAGGCGTATGGCCTGGCTGGCTTGCGTGTCGGATTCGGTCTGGCCCATCCGGAATTGACCGGATTGTTGAATCGGGTCAGACAGCCGTTTAACGTGAACGCACTTGCCCAGGCTGCCGCTATTGCCGCCCTGAACGATCAGGAATTTTTGACGAAAAGCGCCAAAATCAATGCGGACGGATATCGGTTTCTGACCCGGTCGTTCGAAGAAATGGGGCTGGAATATGTACCTTCCTATGGGAATTTCGTACTGGTCAAGGTCGGTGACGACGACGGGGCAGGTTCACGCGTCAATCTGGAGCTCCTGAAAAAAGGTATTATCGTCCGTCCCGTGAATGCATACGGATTGCCGAAGTGGCTTCGTATATCGATCGGTTTGCCTGAAGAAAATCAGGCGTTTATTTCTGCACTCAAGGAAGTATTGGCATAATACGTGAATCCATTCAAGAAAATTGTTATTTGCGGTGTCGGGCTCATTGGCGGTTCGTTTGCCCTCGCGTTGAAAAAATCGGGGTTCAAGGGGCAGATTCTGGGTCTTGAGAGAAGTCCCGATATTCTGGAGCGTGCACATGCCCTGGGCATTGTTGATGAAATTGGCTTGTCGCTGGAAGAAACGCTCAGGGATGCCGATCTGGTTGTGTTGTCTGTACCTGTTGCACAGACAGGCAATGTCCTGGAAATGATGTTGCCCTACTGGCATGGAAATTTGATTGTTTCCGATACGGGTAGTACGAAAACCGATGTTGTTGCCATGGCCCGTGAGGTGCTCGGTGAAAAAATCGCCCGGTTTATACCGGCGCACCCGATAGCCGGCAGTGAAATGAATGGCCCAGAGGCAGCTGTTGACGATTTGTTTATCGGAAAGAAAGCGGTTATTGCCGCGTTGCCTGAAAACAGCCGGGCCGATGTGGAAAGAATTGCCGACGTCTGGGAGCGATGTGGCGCCATTATTCATCACCTGACCCCTGAAAATCACGACACCGTTTTTGCCACGGTCAGCCATATGCCTCATTTGCTGGCGTATGGGCTCGTGGATTATGTAGCCAATCATCCCAAATCAGACCTTTTTTTCCAGTATGCCGCCAGCGGTTTCAGGGACTTCACCCGAATTGCGGGCTCATCACCGGAAATGTGGCGGGATATAACACTGGCCAATCGCACACAATTACTCGTCGAACTGGATGCGTATCTGAAAGAAATCGAATTCATTCGTGATCTTGTCGACAACACAGATGGCGACGGACTTCAAAGAATATATGCAAATGCGCAAGAAGCGAGGATGAACTGGCTGAATGCGATTGAAAATCCTGAAAAAAAGAAAATGAACTGATGGTTGACTTCCCGAAATATCTTGATCTTCTCCCGGTCAAAAATGTCAGTGGTACAGTACGCTTGCCCGGATCCAAAAGCATTTCCAACCGGACATTGCTGTTATCGGCTTTGGCAGACGGTAATACACTGATCAAAGACCTGCTTTATTCGGACGACACACAAGTTATGTTGGAAGCCTTGAAATCATTGGGCATTCAATGGGATGAAACCGGTGTTGCAAATGAATATGCCGTAAACGGGACAAATGGTCGTTTGCCGCGACAGGAAGCGGATTTGTTTCTGGGAAATGCAGGAACGGCTATCAGGCCATTGACAGCTGCGCTTGCTGCACTCGGTGGCGGCGATTTTCTGCTTCATGGCGTCAGGCGTATGCATGAACGACCCATTGGGGATCTTGTCGATGCTTTGAATGATGCCGGTGCGGAAATCGAATATACGGAAAATCAGGGATACCCTCCGATTCGTATTCATGCGGGCAATATTGACAGGCATGATTTGCATGTCAAAGGGAATGTATCCAGCCAGTTCCTGACCGCACTTTTGATGGCAGCCCCGTTAATGGCGCGTTCGCATGATGTTACCATTCATGTCGTCGGTGAGCTCATTTCCAGGCCCTATATAGAAATAACCCTGAATCTTATGCGCAGTTTCGGGGTGGAAATTGAACAGGATGGCTGGAAATCGTTTACCTTGCGCAAAGGGCAGGCTTATCGCAGTCCGGGTGTAGTCCATGTCGAGGGTGATGCTTCTTCTGCTTCCTATTTCCTTGCTGCCGCAGCTATTGCCGGTGGACCTGTTCGGGTCGAAGGTGTCGGAAAGCACAGTATTCAGGGCGATATCCGGTTTGCTGACGTTCTGGAAAAGATGGGAGCGAATGTCCTTTATGGCGACCATTACATTGAAGTCTCTTCCGG
>CAJKQK010000031.1 GCA_905202055.1 uncultured Oxalobacter sp. | reverse complement strand
ATTACCCTCTCGACCTTGCAGAAAATTTGCCACGCCTTGCACGTGCCTATTGGTATTCTGTTGTTCCTTGGAACCTCTCATGACGAATTCGGCGAGATGAGCAAGGAACTTGAAGCGGAACTGGCCAAAAGCACACTCGTTCTGCTCAGTGCTCCGGCAAACGAACAAAACAATTGAGTCCGGAAAGGTTCCAGGCAACCATCCGAGCGCTCTATTCCGGTAAAACTCCGGATTTTGACGAAAGTGTCTCTTTACTCTCCTTTTTCCTCATCCCGCACAATAAAAATGCCAGATCCGAAGATCTGGCATTTTGCAATCAGTATGGACTAAAGCTTACCAGGTGCCTTTTGCTTTCTGCATAACTGCGCCAATTACGCCCAAAGCCATCAGTGCAAAACAGAACATAACGCCTGCAGTTTCCATGATTCTCTCCTTACGTCGGTAAAGTTGGTTAAGTTGGTAAAGTTGGTACATCTTGGTATCAGCTTCATCAGCTAATCAGCTTCATCAGCTCAGGAAAGGAATTTTTTGTTTTTAACTTCCGGCTATTCCCGCCCTTGGAGACATTAAATCAAATTGCATTACCGATGTCAACTATTTTTTTACTCTCAGTCACACAAATATTGTAATCAATCAATTTATGTATTTATTTGTCATATTTTAACGTTCAGAAGAATTCATTTGAAAACAGACGCGTACCACAATCTGAACAAGCGTTTTCAGCGTTGCCAAAAAAGACAGCCATGACATCAGTTTCTTGTCATGGCTGTCTGTCCAAACCGAAAAGTGTAATGGATTATCAGACTAATCCAGATTCCGGGAAATCTGTTTTTTATTTACTGAAATCCAGAACGATACGTCCTTCGATTTCATTATCTTTCATACGTGTGAAGATATCGTTAATGTTTTCCAGCTTGTCCGTGGCAACGGTGGCATGAACCTTCCCTTCTTTGGCAAACTGGAGCGATTCCTGCAGATCCAGCCGTGTACCGACAATGGAACCGCGAACGGTAATGCCGTTCAATACCTGATTGAAGATCGGCAAAGGGAAATCGCCCGGCGGCAATCCCACCAGTGAAACTGTTCCTTTCCGGCGAACCATTCCCAGAGCCTGCTCAAACGCCCTGGGTGAAACAGCGGTGACCAGAACACCATGAGCACCACCGATTTCTTTCTGCAAAGCCGCTGCCGGATCGGTCTTCATCGCATTGACGGTAACGGAAGCCCCAAGACGTTTCGCGAGATCGAGTTTGGCGTCATCAATGTCGACGGCAGCCACATTCAACCCCATCGCTTTGGCATACTGCACCGCCATATGCCCCAGCCCGCCAATCCCTGAAATGACGACCCAGTCACCCGGTTTGGTATCCGTCATCTTGAGGCCTTTATAGACCGTCACACCGGCACACAGAACCGGCGCGATTTCAACAAATCCGACATTGTCAGGCAAAATACCGACATAATTTGCATCGGCAACGACATATTCGGCAAAACTGCCGTTAACGGAATAACCCGTATTCTGCTGTTTCAGGCAGAGTGTTTCCCATGCGTCCAGACAATATTCACAATGACCGCAAGCCGAATACAGCCAGGGAACACCCACCCTGTCACCTTCCTTGATATGTTCCACATTGGGACCGACGGCAACAACGTAGCCCACGCCTTCGTGGCCGGGAATGAAGGGAGGATTGGGTTTGACAGGCCAGTCGCCATTGGCAGCGTGCAAATCGGTATGACATACGCCGCATGCCTCGACTTTCACCAGTATCTGTCCATTCCCCGGAACCGGGATCGGTACTTCTTCAATTACAAGCGGTTTACCGAATTCATGTACTACTGCTGCTTTCATTGTCTTGTTCATAAATCACCTGTCAAAAATATGTTCGAAAGAAAATAGCAGACCTTTTTATTCATTCTACCCTGATGATTTTGTAATATTCACGGAAACATCACGGAAAGGAAACTTTTTTCTCCCTCAAACAATAAAGCCTGCCATGAAAATGGCAGGCTTTATTTGCTTCGATCAGGTAAGAGTGTTCAGAAAAACTACCGGCATTGCCTGACCTGTTCAAAAAAACAGACGGCAGCGCAGGCAGCCACATTTAATGATTCCATCGTTCCCAAATGTGGAATGACCAGTTTGTCGCTGGCAAGCGCCATCAGGTTTTCATCAACTCCCCGGCCTTCATGTCCCAATAACCATCCAACAGGACGGTTCAGGTCAAAATCGTATATCGTTTTTGTCGTGTACGGCGTCGTGGCTATCACGGGGATTCTGGTGGTTTCAATCAGTTTTTCAAGTGAAACGTCTTCAAATACCTCAAGAAGAAAATGCGCGCCCATTCCTGCGCGCAAAACACGGGGCGACCAGACTGCCGCTGTTCCCGGACTGCAAAATATCTGCCGGATTCCGGCTGCTGCCGCACTCCTCATAATTGACCCCAAATTGCCGGGATCCTGAATCCTGTCCAGCAAAACCGCCGTTTGTGTCAGTTCAGGACAATCCTCATGAACCGGTGTGACAATCAGAAAAAGGATGTCGATGCCATTTTCCACCTGACTTAACGGGCGGAAAAGACTGTCCGTCAACAGTACACACTTTCCACCTCTTTCCTCGCACTCCGCAATAATGGCGGCCACTTCCGGATGATGGCGTGATGTTTCGCTCACAGCACACAAAAGTGGAACATCGATATGTTCCAGATAGGACTGGCAAAGATGAATACCATCCAGAACCGATTGCCCGCTTTTACGCCTTGCAGCAGAACTGGAAGCCAGTTGCTTCAATTCACGGTATTGCGGGTTGTCTTTGGATGTCAGTGATTTCATGAATGCGTTATTCAGTGAATGTGGCGTGGCTGATGCAGCTAGATGTTCTATTTGTTTTCAAAGAATATGAAGTCTCGGGGATTGAAAGGGGATTGTCAATATCGCTGGCCTGTGCAACGCCACCATAGAACAGCATAATCAAATGATCTCTTCCGGAAAAATTTCAATCCGCCTGCCGGAATGAAGAGATGATTTCGCGGATTTGCGATTCCGGAATGCTCTTGATGGAAACGACGGGCGCCGGAAATAAATCATACGGCGCAATGGCCTTTTCGAACCAGATCACGTCATGCCACTTCCCGTTTTTGAAACCGGCATGATGGTAAGTACCCACCACCGAAAAGCTCATTGCCCTGTGAAGAGATTCGCTCTTTTCATTCGGGACGGTCACGCCTCCATATACTGTCCTGATTCCCTGACATTTCAGCATCTCAATCAGAATGGCATACAGTTTTTTACCGAGCCCTTTCGATGTGAAAGAGGGATCGAGATACACAGACAACTCTGCATTCCATTGATATGCCTGCCGTTCCATATGCCGGTGCGCATAGGCGTATCCGACGATCCTGCTGTTTTCCTCGCATACCAGACAGGGATAAAACGCCGATATGTCAGCCATTCGCTTCGAAAACGCCTGTTCGGTGGGAAGCACGCACTCGAACGTGATCGGTGTTTCTATGTAACGTGCATAAATATCGAGTATTGCAGCACTGTCGGCAGGTTGTGCAAATCGAATCATCACATTGTTCCACTCGATGCGAGAGTCTGTTTTCAGACAGCAGGTTCACTGAAATACAAAGCTAACAACAAATGTACCAGTCACTTGTGTGAATGTAAACGAATGAAACTGAATACCGTCAAATGGTAAACAGCAAGGGGGAAAAATCTTTTGATTTAAATACGACTGACTGGAGGCAGGAGACGGAATCGAACCGACGTCTACGGCTTTGCAGGCCGCTGCATAACCACTTTGCTATCCTGCCATCGTGAGATGGCCAAACCGGACTGAAAAACCTGAACCGGGAAAGATAATGAAAAGATGGAGCGGGAGAAGAGTCTCGAACTCTCGACCTCAACCTTGGCAAGGTTGCGCTCTACCAACTGAGCTACTCCCGCTTTGAAAGATGAGCATTGTAGCATTTGCCTCTGTATTGTCAATACCCCAACGACAATTCACTTAATTCGAGGCAATGCTTTGCGCAAATAATACAACATGGAAACGACCGTCAAAAACGCTGCGATGATCAGTAGATAGGTTCCGATAAAACGCGTGTCGATGACGTAAAAAAGATTATCGTAATACAAAAGCATCGGGATGGCGATCATCTGGGCAATTGTCTTGACTTTGCCCAGTGAATTGACGGCAACGGAATTCGATTCACCGATCTTGGCCATCCATTCGCGCAAGGCTGAAATGGCAATTTCACGACCAATGATGATAAACGCCAGAATCGCGCTGACGCGCCCCAGCTGGACCAGCACGAGAAGCGAACCCGCCACGATCAGCTTGTCTGCAACCGGATCGAGAAACGCACCGAATGCAGAGGTCTGGTTCCATTTCCGTGCCAGATATCCGTCAATCCAGTCCGTAACAGCGGCAACGATAAATATAATGCCCGCCGTCAGGCTCTGGGCGTAGAGGGACATCCAGCTTTGGGGCAGGTAAAAAATACCGACCAGCAAGGGCACAAGTGCCACCCTTACCCAGGTCAGAAAAATAGGTAAATTAAACGGCATAGACTGATTCTTGCAACTTTCACTGATTGACTGCATTTTTTATTTTGAAAATAAAAATACAAGGCGTTATTCTAGTGCAACTGGTCATAAATTTGCTGTGCCAGACGACGTGAAATACCCTCCACAGTCGCCAAATCGTCAACTGAGGCATCCGCGATCTGGCGAACGCTCCCGAAACGGGCCAGCAATTTCTGTCTTCTTTTTGCACCCACTCCTTCAATTTCCTCCAATCGGGAGGCCTGTCTTTTCCTGTCTCTTTTCGCACGCATGCCGGTAATGGCAAAACGATGCGCTTCATCCCTGATCTGTGCGATCAGCATCAGGACTTTTGAATCCTTGCCCAGTTCCTGCGGAAATCGTCCATCCGCATAAACGAGTGTTTCCAGACCGACTTTGCGCCCTTCTCCCTTGGCAATCCCGACGATCAGGGACAAATCGTGTCCCAGTTCTGCAAAGACTTGTGTCGCCATCGAGACCTGGCCTTTTCCACCATCGACCAGCACGATATCCGGCATCAGGTCTTCATGCCCGACCAGTTTTTCATATCGGCGCGTTAAAACCTGTTTCATGGCTGCGTAATCGTCGCCGGGTGTAATACCGGCGATATTGTAACGCCGATACTCACCGTTTTGCATTGCGCAATGATGAAATATTACACATGAGGCTTGCACGGCTTCCCCCTGAGTATGGCTGATATCGAAGGCTTCTATCCGCAGATCGTTCGGGTCTTCCATGTCCAGATTCATCAATTCGATCAGGGATTTGACACGTGAGAGTTGTGTATCGGACTGGGAGAGGACTCGCGCCAGAGCGATCTCGGCATTTTTTTGCGCCATTTCAAGCCAGAGCCGTCTCTGCCCCTGCGGCTGCGTTACGATATTTATCCGGTGACCGCATTGTTCCGACAAGGCAACGAGCAATGCCGGCTCATCGAAATCCATATTGACGACAATCGTTCCCGGAATCTGCCCGTCGATATAATGCTGCGCCAGAAACGCTTTCAATACCTGTATTTCCAGTTTTTCATACTCATCCACGCCACTGCCCAGATTGCCTGGAAAAACCGCCCTGTCCCCGAGATGCCGCCCACCGCGAACCATCGCCAGATTGACACACGCACGACCCTCCCGGACGACAACGGCAATAATATCGACGTCGGCAACCTTGTCCGATTCCATACTCTGTTGCTGAAGCACTTGTGACAGCGAAGCGATCTGGTTTCGCACAAAAGCCGCTTCCTCAAATTCCAGCCGTTCGGCATGTTGCCCCATTTTTTCCTGCAATTCGCCAAGAATGACCGTTTGTTCACCCCGAAGAAAACGCACGGCATTTTCAGTATCTTTTCTATAATTTTCATCACTGATCAGCCCGACACATGGCCCACTGCAACGGTTGATCTGATAAAGGAGACAGGGACGTGTCCGGTTTTTGAAAACGCTGTCTTCACAGGTTCGCAAACGGAATACCCGCTGCAGGATCTGGATCGTTTCACGGACAGCCCATGAATTCGGAAAGGGGCCGAAAAACTGGTTGTGACGATCGACATTTCCACGGTAATACACCATGCGCGGGTATTTCTGTCCTGTGATTTTCAGATAGGGATAAGACTTGTCATCCCTGAAAATAATATTGTAATGAGGGTGAAGCGTCTTGATCAGGTTGCTTTCCAGAATCAGTGCTTCAACCTCGCTTCGTGTGACGGTCGTCTCCATGCGGGCAATCCGCTCGACCATCATGGCAATCCGTGGCGACGGTGAGGCTTTCTGGAAATAGGTGCTGACGCGCTTGACCAGATCACGCGCCTTGCCCACATAAAGGAGCTTGTCGTTCTTGTCGAAATAACGGTAAACCCCCGGCAAATGAGGCAGCTGTTTGACCGCTTTCAGCAGTTCTTTCCGTTTTTCGGCCGAATCCTCTTGCGGGTTTTGGCCGTTATCGTCAATTGAAACGTGTCTTTCTTTTTCCGACATACCTTTCTTTATTCCTGAGGAATCTGCTCGACTATCGCACGGGCACGCTGATACCGTTTTTCCTGCTGCAGGCTTTCCCAGTCCAGCGCGGGAACAGCTGGCATCAGAGCGCCGATTTTCGCAGTGCAATCACGCATTTCTTCTTCAGACCGTGCTGGCAATCCGGCCAGCAATTCATCTGCCCTCTCCGGTGTATTGCAGACCAGCACCATGTCACAACCGGCTCCCAAAGCCGCATTTGCCCGTTCGACGATATTGCCGGCCACGCTGGCACCCTCCATACTCAGGTCATCACTGAATACAACACCGTCGAACCCGAGTTCGTTTTTCAGGATCGACAACCATTTTGATGAAAAACCGGCGGGCAGGGAATCGACTTTCGGATAGATGACATGCGCAGGCATCACACTTGCCAGACTCATGCCCAGATTTTTGTAAGGCGCGGCATCTTCCAGCAAAATCGCTTCAAGCGACCGGTCATCGACCGGAATTTCCGTATGGGAGTCACCTGTGGCATAGCCGTGTCCAGGGAAATGTTTGCCACAGTTGGCCATGCCGGCGAGTGCCAGTCCGTAATTCAGGCTTTTTGCCAGAAAAGTGACGATATTCGGATTGCGTGAAAATGAACGGTTACCGATAACGGCTGATACGCCATAATCCAGATCCAGAACCGGCGTAAATGAAAAATCGATGCCACATGCGCGCAATTCGGAAGCCAGAACATAACCGACTGCCGTTGCCGCACGGCTGGCAGCGACCTGATCGTTTTCCCACATCTGACCCAGTGAACGCATGGCTGGCAAACGGGTGAAACCGTCGAAACGGAAACGCTGCACGCGACCGCCTTCATGATCGACAGCGATGAGAATATCCGCACGTTCCTTGCGAATGGCTGCCGTCAACGCCGTCAATTGTTCCCTGTTCTGGTAATTGCGTGCAAAAAGAATGACGCCGCCTGTCATGGGATGGCGGATTCTTCTGATATCTTCATCCAGCAGACGCAAACCGATCACATCCAGCATGACAGGGCCGTAACTGTTTCTTTTACCGCTTAACAACGAGCTTGTTTTTTTCATGGTTCACCTGTCAGTCTGTTATGGTTTCCGTTACTGCTTCCATCTGTTCCATAACGACGAAAGCCAGCGCATATTCCGCCTCGTCAGTCACCGATACCTGGGCTTTCAGGCCCAGTTCTTCCATATGCGCTTTCAACTTGCCGCTGCAAAAGGCTTCCGGCTTGCCGTTGGCCGCGTTCAACAATTGCATGGAACGCCATGTCATCGGCATTCGCATACCGAGCCCAAGCGCCTTTGAAAACGCCTCCTTCGCAGCAAAACGGGTCGCGAGATAGCGCAAGCCTCTCAACTCGACTTTGGACTTGCGATGAAGATAACGCTTCATTTCTTCGGGCCCCAGTATTTTTTCCGCAAACCGGTCACCATGTCTTTCCAGTGCAGCCTTAAGACGTGTGATCAGGATCATATCGGTTCCGATACCGTAAATCATATTTTCAACTTTGCTCCGTTCTCAATTCTTTGGCGCACGAGCCTGCACCAGAAGCGCTTTCATGTCCCTGATGGCCTTTTCCCAGCCATCGAATACCGCTTGCGCCACTATTGCATGGCCGATGTTCAATTCGGCAATACCGTCAATGGCCGCAACCGGCAATACATTGGCATAGTGCAAACCGTGGCCGGCATTGACTTTCAATCCGTTTTTGATGCCATCCTCCACACCTGCCTTGACCCGTTCCAGTTCGTGGCGCAGTGAAGACTCGTCAAAGGCATTCGCATAACGCCCCGTGTGCAGTTCGATCACCGGGGCTCCCGTTTCATGCGCGGCGATAATCTGCTCTTCTTCCGGATCGATGAAAAGACTGACACGAATGCCCGCATCGGTCAGGCGTTCGACGGCAGAGGCGACGATATCGAAAGAACGCACGACGTCAAGGCCTCCTTCCGTCGTCAGCTCTTCGCGCCGTTCAGGCACGAGGCAAACGTCATGCGGTTTGATATCGCAGGCAAAATCGATCATTTCCGGTGTAATCGCCGATTCCAGATTCATGCGTGTCACCAGCAGGGGCCGGATCGCCCTGACGTCCGCGTCCCTGATATGTCGCCTGTCTTCACGCAGATGGAGGGTAATCGCGTCCGCTCCGGCCTGCTCGGCCATCACGGCGGCTTTCACAGGATCGGGATACGTCGTTCCACGCGCATTGCGAAGGGTGGCGATATGATCGATATTCACGCCCAGCTCGATGACCGGACCACTTGGATGAAGAAAACTCATGGCATGCAGAAAAAAGGATCGTTAATAGGGGGTAGTTTACCCTGATGTTACAACTGGCGCAGGTCTAATAATATCTTTCGTGTCTGGAGAGGTACACCATTCAAGTGATGCGCCAGCAGATAACGCATCAACAATTTGCTTTGCAACTGGGTTTGCTGGTCGGAATAATCCTCGCAAGCCATGTCCAGAAGCGTTTTTCCTGCCATTCTCGGCGCTTCGTCGCCCATGCGTGCCGGTCGCGGCCCGTTTTCAGGATCGACGACATACACTTCTTCCGGATCGACTTTCTGCCGTGTCGTCGTATCGATCGACAGATCGGCTGCCACTCCCGTTTCTTTCAGGAGAGCCAGCTCGAAAATGCGCAAGACCGTCTGGGCGGATTCGGATGTCGCCAGACGGTTCAATGCCTTGACGTAATGATCGAACAGAAGGGAATGCGGGTCTTCACGTGCTGTCAGTTTCAACAGCAATTCATTCAGGTAAAACCCGTAAAGCAGGGCTGAATTTTCCAGCGGAATCATGCCGCCGATCCATTCGGCCGTCGTCAGTGTCCTGAGTTCGGATTTTCCCGTCCATCCGATGGACAGTGGCTGAAAAGTCTGCAACACGCCTCTCAGCCGCGAGTTGGGTCTTTTCGCGCCTTTGGCGACAAGAGCGACCCTGCCGTAGTCGCGGGTAAACACATCCACGACGAGACTGCTTTCCTTGTAAACATAGCTGTGCAGGACAAACCCCGGCTGTTCCACAATTCTGTGTTCGGAACCGCTTTTGCCAGATAGCGAGCGTTCAGGCGTTTTCACGGAACCGGTTTTTGCCGTTTTTTCCGTTTCGGTATTCACCTGCATCTTCTCCTGTCCAGACTCAGACGTTCCCGTTCGCAAGGTTGCGTCAGAGACATCAATCGTAGCCGTAGGCGCGAAGGCCTGCTTCATTGTCGGCCCAGCCTGATTTCACCTTGACCCAGATTTCCAGATAAACCGGTACACCGAACATTTTTTCCATATCCAGTCGCGCATCGGTGGAAATTTCTTTCAGTTTCTCGCCTTTATGGCCGATGATCATGGCCTTGTGTGCATCGCGTTCAACCAGAACGGCTGCGAACACGCGGCAGATTTTCTCCTTGCGTTCAAACTGTTCGATCACAACCGTACTGGTATAAGGCAGTTCATCGCCGGTATAACGGAAGATTTTCTCACGGATAATCTCCGCCGCCATGAACCGTTCACTCCGGTCGGTCACATCCTCGGGATCGAACATCGGCGGATTTTCGGGCAGGAAATGACGGATTTCATTTTCAAGCCGGTCCAGCTGAAAACGCTGCCGTGCCGAGACGGGCACAATGGCAGCAAAATCGCGCAAGGCCGCCATTTTTTCCGCAAAAGGAATCAGGTCCTTTTTGTCTTTGACCTTGTCAGTCTTGTTGATAACCAGAATCGTCGGAACCTTTTTCGGGATCAGATCGAGAACCTGCTGGTCAGCCTGCCCGAATACATCCGCATCGACGACGAAAAGGATGACGTCGGCCGAAGTCAGCGTATTCGTCACTGTCTTGTTCAGGGTCTTGTTCAACGCATTGTTGTAGCGTGTCTGAAAGCCCGGCGTATCGATATAAATGAACTGTGTGTCCTCATCCGTCTGGATGCCCATGATCCGGTGACGCGTCGTCTGCGCCTTGCGGGACGTGATACTGACCTTCGCACCGATCAGTTCGTTCATCAGGGTGGATTTGCCGACGTTCGGACGTCCGACAATCGCGATATAACCGCTTCGGAAATGACTGTTTTCCTGATCTGTCATGATGTCAACCTCACTCATTTTCTGGTAGGTGGCGCCGCCTCGTCTTCGACAGGCAGTTCTCTTTGTGGTGTAGCGATACCGATCAATTTCATCTGTGCTTCCTTACGGCCTTTTTTTCCGGATGAAGCCTGTTTTTTGTTTTTCATGGCTTCCTCTATGGCAACCAGCGCTTTCTGTGCCGCTTCCTGCTCTCCGGCCCGGCGGCTGGATCCCGTTCCGAAAACATGAATGCCGAATTTCCTGATCGTGCATTCGACTTCGAATTCCTGATTGTGCGCTGCACCATGTGTGGCAACCACCTGATACTCAGGCAACGCCAGCTTGTGCCCCTGCAAATATTCCTGCAACTGCGTTTTCGCGTCTTTCCCGAATGTTTCGGGGTCGAGCCCCTTCATCATGTCGGTGAACAGTTGCGTAATGACCCTTCTGACCGTCTCGAAATCGGAATCGAGGAAAATGGCACCGAACAGCGCTTCCATCGCATCGGCAAGGATCGATGGACGCTTGAAGCCACCGGCTTTCAGCTCCCCTTCACCCAGACGCAGGAAACTGGACATATCCAGTTTCTGCGCAATTTCATGGAGTGCCTGCTGCCTGACCAGAGATGACCTCAGTCGTGACAGATTGCCTTCATTCAGACCGGCATACCGCTCGTACAGATTGATGGCCGTGACGCAGTTCAACAACGAATCGCCCAGAAACTCCAGCCGTTCATTATGATGGCTTGAAAAGCTCCGATGAGTCAGTGCCGTCTGGAGCAAGTCGATTTGTCGGAAAGAATATCCGATCCTTTCCTGCAACACATTCACGTTCATCATCGCAGCCTGAGAGTCTCCCTGTTCAATCAAAAATCAAATTTGTGCCATTTGGCGATTAATGGATGCCACCTATACGGGTCATGTCATTCAGGTTCATCCACACCAGAAACGCCCGGCCGACAATATATTCATCAGGCACAAACCCCCAGTACCGGCTGTCCAGGCTGTTGTCCCGATTGTCGCCCATCATGAAATAATACCCTTCCGGAACCGTACATGAAAATCCTTCCAAGTTATAGGTACACATCTGGCGGTTCCTGAACCGGTCCGGATGCGGCACATAAGTGGGCGCACGATCGTCGTTCAGGATACGGTGCTTGACTCCCGCGCCGGACAAATCTTCCTCGAACTGTTTGGAATAAGTCAGGGTTTCCGTATCGAGATAATCGGACATCGGCTGGTATTTCGCCTCGACGCCATTAACAGTCAGTTTCTTGTTTTTGTATTCGATCCTATCGCCGCCGACCCCGACCACCCGTTTGATGTAGTCGAGTGAGGTGTCTTTCGGGAATTTGAAAACGACAACATCGCCTTTCTCCGGATCGGCAAGGCCGATCACTTTCTTGTTGATGACCGGCAGACGGATACCGTAGCTGTACTTGCTGACCAGAATCATGTCGCCGACTTCCAGCGTCGGCACCATCGAGCTCGATGGAATCCGGAACGGTTCCCAGAGAAACGAACGGATGACGAATACTGCCGCGAGCACAGGGAAAAAGCTGCCGGAATATTCCACCCACGTCGGCCGCTTCATCAGTTTTTCTTTCAGGGTTTCCCTGCCCGAGTCGTCGACCTTGATACCTTCCGCCTTCATTCTGGCGTTACGCTCATCGTAGGCAGCCAGCGCGATTTCAGCGGCGGCTTTCCGTTTTTTGACCAGTACCAGCTTGTCGTAGAACCAGACGACACCCGAGATCACCATCAATATGAAAAGGATCAGGGCGAAGTTACCCAGCAAAGACTGCACGTTCATTTTTCATCCACTTGTAAGATTGCCAGGAAAGCTTCCTGTGGAACTTCCACCGATCCAACCTGTTTCATCCGTTTTTTACCTGCTTTTTGTTTTTCAAGCAATTTTCGTTTACGGGAAATATCACCGCCATAACATTTTGCCAGTACGTTTTTACGCAACGCTTTTACGTTTTCACGCGAAATGATGGTCGAGCCGATCGCTGCCTGAATGGCGACGTCGAACATCTGGCGCGGGATCAGTTCGCGCATTTTCGCGGCGACGGCACGGCCACGGTACTGGCTGTTTGCACGATGCACGATAATCGCCAGCGCGTCGACCTTGTCGCCGTTGATCAGCATATCGACCTTCACGACGTCGGAAGACCGATATTCCTTGAACTCGTATTCCATCGATGCATACCCCCGCGAGATCGATTTCATCTTGTCGAAGAAGTCGAGCACGATCTCCGCCATCGGCAATTCATAGACCAGACGGACCTGCTTGCCGTGGTAATGCATATCCATCTGGATACCACGCTTCTGATTGCACAGTGTCATGATCGGGCCGACATATTCCTGAGGCATGTAAAGGTTCACCGTCACGATCGGCTCACGGACTTCCTCGATTCTGGCCGGATCGGGCATCTTGGACGGATTGTCCACCATCAGCATTTCGCCGTTTTTCAGGATCACTTCATACACGACTGTCGGGGCCGTCGTGATCAGGTCCATGCCGAATTCGCGTTCCAGACGTTCCTGCACGATTTCCATATGCAAAAGTCCGAGGAAACCGCAACGGAAACCGAAGCCCAGCGCCTGCGACACTTCAGGTTCGTATTGCAGGGACGCGTCATTCAGTTTCAGTTTTTCCAGAGAATCGCGCAAGGCGTCGTACTGGTTGGCTTCAACCGGGAAAAGACCTGCAAACACCTGTGGCTGCACTTCCTTGAAACCCGGCAAAGGTTCAGAGGCAGGACGTGAAGCCAGTGTAATCGTATCGCCGACCTTGGCGGCCGTGAGCTCCTTGATACCGGCGATAATGAAACCGACTTGCCCTGCCGACAGGGAATCTTTCGATACCGAACGCGGCGAAAAGACACCGATACTTTCAGCCAGATATTCCGAGCCGGTCGCCATCAGACGAATTTTGTCCTTCGGTTTCAGGGTACCGTTCTTGATCCGCACCAGCATGACGACGCCGACGTAATTATCGAACCATGAATCGATGATCAAGGCCTGTAAAGGTGCTTCGGGATCGCCTTCCGGTGGCGGAATTTTGGCAATGATCGATTCAAGAATATCCTCGACACCGAGCCCTGTTTTGGCGGATGCGAGAACGGCATCCGACGAATCGATACCGATCACGTCCTCGATTTCGGATTTGGCATTATCCGGGTCGGCCGATGGCAAATCGATCTTGTTCAGTACAGGCACGACTTCGACATTCAGATCGAGCGCCGTATAGCAGTTCGCGACCGTCTGGGCTTCGACCCCCTGCGATGCGTCGACCACCAGCAATGCACCTTCGCATGCCGAAAGCGAACGGCTGACTTCATAGCTGAAATCCACATGTCCCGGAGTGTCGATCAGGTTCAGGTTGTAAACCTGCCCGTCCCGAGCCTTGTAATTCAGGGCAGCGGTCTGTGCCTTGATCGTAATGCCACGTTCCCTTTCGAGATCCATGGAGTCGAGCACCTGAGCTTCCATTTCCCGATCCGACAATCCGCCGCAAAGCTGGATAATCCGGTCGGCCAGCGTGGATTTGCCGTGGTCAATATGAGCAATAATGGAAAAATTACGGATGTTCTTCATTCGTCGTGCACAGAAATAATAACTTGTTCGGATAGCATCCAGCCATGAACTGGATAATGGCGACATTTTACTGGATTTCACCCGAAAAACATGGCCTTGGCGTCGATTAAATCCGGACGATGTGCCATATCTTCCGATTTGTTGTTTAAATCGGCATGAATACAGGTTTCAAACCGGATATTTCAGCGTCCCGACCGTGTCGGAACGCCTTTCCGATGACGGCTTCCCGCCGCAAACTGCCCTTTCCGGCTGTCGCCCTGTTTTGGCCCTTCAGCCTTGTTTGCCGGCCGGTTTTTCGTTTGTCCCTGCAAACCGGATCGGGACATATTGTTTCCCTTTGCCGGTACACCGAAACGGTTCAGGGCACCTGCTGGCGCGGATTTCCATGCCGGAACGAGCTGGTTCGGCCCGTTTCCGATCAGGTCGTCACGTCCGTGCCTGCGGAGCCACTCTCGCAGGAGTTGCCAGTTTTCGGGATCGTGATAACGCAAAAAAGCCTTGTGCAAACGGCGAACCTGCCCTTTTCGGGCCGTTTCGACTTTTTCCGAATCGTAAGAGACAGGCTCCAGCGGATTACGTTCGGAGTGATACATCGTTGTCGCCAGTGCCAGTGGTGTCGGCATGAAAGTCTGTACCTGATCCGGCCGGAAACGGTTCCGCTTCAGCCACAAGGCCAGATTCAGCATGTCTTCATCGGTTGCGCCCGGATGGGCGGCGATGAAATACGGCACAAGATATTGTTCCTTGCCCGCTTCTTTCGAATAACGGTCGAACAGGCGTTTGAATTCGTCGTACGAACCGATACCCGGTTTCATCATCTTTGACAGGACGTTCTGTTCCGTATGTTCCGGTGCGATTTTCAGCAAACCGCCGACATGGTGCGTGACCAGTTCGCGAATGTATTCAGGCGATTTGACGGCGATGTCGTAACGGACCCCTGAACCGATAAGGATTTTTTTCACGCCCGGCAATGCCCGTGCCTTTCGGTACAGGGAAATGAGTTTGCTGTGGTCGGTATTAAGGTTCTTGCAGATTTGCGGATAAACGCAGGACAAGCGGCGGCAGACGCTCTGGATTTTTTCGTCCCGGCATCCGAGCCGGTACATGTTTGCCGTCGGCCCACCCAGATCGGAAATGACGCCGGTGAACCCGTCCACATTATCGCGGATTTCCCCGATTTCGCGCAGGATAGACGGTTCTGACCGGCTCTGGATAATACGCCCTTCATGTTCGGTAATCGAACAAAACGAGCAACCGCCAAAACAACCACGCATGATATTGACGGAAAAGCGGATCATTTCCCATGCCGGGATAGTCTCCCCCTTGTAGGCAGGATGCGGGCCCCTGGCATAAGGTAATCCGAAAACGCCATCCATTTCTTCCATCGCCAGCGGCAACGGCGGGGGATTCAACCAGACGTCACGTTCGCCGTGTGCCTGAACGAGTGCACGGGCATTGCCCGGATTGGATTCCAGATGCATGACGCGAGAGGCATGGGCGTACAAAACCGGGTCATCCACCACCTGTTCATACGATGGCAAACGAACGACAGACTGGCTGTTCGCTTTCAGGCGCAGACTGATTTTGCTTTCCCTGATCGATTCCCGGGCAGCCTTGTCCTGCTGTGCTTTCGCCCCGCACACTTCCTGTTCGGGAAAATAAGGATTGGCATGTTTCCTGACAGGGCCCGGCTTGTCAAGACGAGACGAATCGATTTCCGTCCAGTCTGCATCCGGCTTCCAGCCTTTCGGCACCATGAACGCCGTACCGCGCAAATCGCGGATCGATTCGATTTTTTCCCCTGCCGCAAGACGATGCGACAACTCGACAATCGCCCTCTCGGCATTGCCGTACACAAGGATATCGGCCTTGGAATCCGGCAATACCGAACGCCGGACCTTGTCAGACCAGTAATCGTAATGCGCCACCCTGCGAAGACTCGCCTCAATCGAACCGATGACGACCGGAATGCCCGGCCAGGCTTCCTTGGCCCGTTGCGCGTAGACCACCAGCGCGCGATCGGGTCGTTTTCCGGCTTTTCCTCCAGGTGTATAGGCGTCGTCCGAACGGATTTTCCGTTCTGCCGTATAACGGTTGACCATCGAATCCATATTGCCGGATGTGACACCGAAATAGAGCTTCGGTTTCCCCAGCGCCCGGAAAGACTGGGCCGATTTCCAGTCCGGCTGGGCGATGATGCCGACCCTGAACCCTTGCGCTTCGAGCACACGGCCGATCAGTGCCACGCCGAAACTGGGATGGTCGATATAAGCGTCTCCGGAAACCAGAATGATGTCGCAGGCATCCCAGCCGAGTGCATCCATTTCCTTTTTCGACATCGGCAAAAAAGGGGCTGCACCAGCGCGTTTCACTTTACGGGAAACGTAGGAAAATATATTTTTCGGGACGACCGTCATATCGGGTTTGGAGAAAACAGTAAAATTTCAGCCAGTATAAGTGGGAACTGATTGAATGCAATGCATTTCGCCGGAAAAACATACCGGCACAACCAGGCCAACAAAAAGAAAGGCAAGAGCCTTATTCAGGTTTCGGGTAATTCACTTCCAGAATGACCAGCTCCTCGACACCCGCAGGCGTATGCAGGGTAACCGTATCGCCTTCACGTGCCTTGATCAGTGTTTTGGCCATAGGGGATATCCAGCTGATTCTCCCCTGCAAGGGATCGAATTCATCAATACCGACTATAGTGACCGTATTTTCCTCACCATTCTCGCGTTCATAGGTCACCGTCGCGCCAAAGAAAATCTGGTCGTTTCCGTAATGAATGCTGGGATCGAATTCTTCAGCGGCCTCGATCCGTTTGATCAGGAAACGGATACGACGGTCGATCTCACGCAAACGGCGTTTGCCGTAAATGTAATCGCCATTTTCCGAACGGTCACCATTGGATGCCGCCCAGGACACGATCTGGACAACCTGAGGTCGTTCCTTGTCGATGAGAGACAACAACTCGTCTTTCAGACTCTTCAGACCGGCAGGGGTAATGTAATTCTTGAACCCGGCCGGAAGCACGGGAATATTCGGTTCCAGTTCGTCGTCGTTATCCGATTCTTTTGTAAAAGCTTTATTCATAATGTTTTGACTCAATCGAATAATAAAGTTCTCAGGGTAATCAGACACTCTGAAAACGGTCAAACGCTGACCGGCATCTCCTGCTCTTTTGGAACAAAAAGGCCTGAAGCCGCTTCCACGGCGTCAGACCCTTACATGCATCTTGTCTTACTCAGCCGTCGCCAGAGAAAGATTCAACTGGTTCCGAACCATATCGTCCGGAGCCGGAGTAGAGTTTTTTCGTTCATTTTCAACACGATTGAGGTAATCTGCCGATACATCCCCGGTAATGTACAAGCCGTCGAAACAGGAAGCCTCGAAACTTCTCAATGCCGGATTGACGTCGGTTATCGACTGTTTCAATGCCGCAAGATCCTGATAAACCAGCGCATCGGCCGTCATTTCGCGACGAACTTCCTCATCGGTACGTCCGTAAGCGATCAGTTCGTCACGTGTCGGCATGTCGATACCGTACACATTCGGGAATTTGACTGGCGGCGCAGCGGATGCGAAGATGACTTTATTGGCACCTGCTTCGCGCACCATCTGGACGATTTCCTTGCAGGTCGTGCCACGGACGATGGAATCATCGACCAGCAACACGTTCTTGCCTTTGAATTCGGAACCGATGGTATTCAGCTTCTGGCGGACGGAGCGTTTGCGGACAGCCTGCCCCGGCATGATAAAGGTACGGCCGATGTAGCGGTTCTTGATCAGGCCTTCGCGATATTCGATACCCAGTTTCAGCGCAAGCTGAATGGCAGCAGGACGGGAAGAGTCCGGAATCGGCATGACGACATCGATATCACCAGTCGGAATCTGGCCTTTGATCTTGTCTGCCAGATGTTCGCCCATTTTCAGGCGTGTGGCATACACTGATGCGCCATCGATCAGTGAATCCGGACGTGCCAGATAGACGTATTCGAAAATACAGGGATTTAAGCTCGGATTTTCAGCACATTGCTGGTTGTACAGATTGCCTTCGATATCGATGAAAATCGCTTCACCCGGCATGACATCACGCAGGAAACGGAAACCCAGGCCTTCAAGCGCAACGGATTCACTGGCAACCATATATTCCGTACCCTTGTCCGTTTCGGCAAAGCCGATACACAGTGGACGTATACCGTATGGATCGCGAAAAGCGAGAATACCGGCATCGGTAATATGGGCGACCGCAGCATAAGCGCCGCGAACCCGTTTATGCAGAACGGACACTGCCCGAAAGAGTGCTGCCGGGTCCAGCGAATAACCGCTGGTCGCTTCCTGCATTTCATGGGCCAACACGTTCAGGAGGACTTCGGAATCGGAGTTTGTATTGATGTGGCGGCGATCGTTTTTGAACATTTCGCCTTTCAACTGCTCGCAATTGGTCAGATTGCCGTTGTGGGCAAACGTGATGCCGAAAGGCGCATTCACGTAAAATGGCTGCGCTTCCTCTTCATTCTTGGCAGAACCGGCTGTCGGGTAACGGACATGGCCGATGCCGCAGTTTCCGGGCAAGGCGCGCATATTGCGTGTACGGAAAACGTCTCTGACCAGACCGTTTGCCTTGAACATCGCGAACTTGCCGTTACTGCTGGTTGCGATGCCTGCAGCGTCCTGACCACGATGCTGCAAAAGCTGCAATGCATCGTAAATCAGCTGGTTGACAGGTGTCTGTGAAACAATACCAACGATGCCACACATGGTGGACTCCTCAATCAAAAATTAAGAAAACAAAACCACAGGAATACATCGAAACCGATAGGATACCCTGAATCAGAAATGTATGTATTCCACAAAATATTCCGGCAAATACGGCATGGTCATTTTCGCGACCTGTACCACCATCGGGCTGAACATCGCATTCTTCCAGAACGGTTGCTGCGGTATTTTCGTCATCCCGCAAACCAGTACCAGTGCCAGAGCGACCAACGCCCCTTTTGCCAACCCGAACAGTGCGCCCAGAAAGCGATCCAGCAACGTCAGTCCCGTTGCATGCAATACGACATTCACCAGTCTTGCCAGTATTGCCATGACAATCCGGGTGCCGATAAACAGCACAATGAACGCCACGATCATTCTCATGACATCCCCTGAGACCGCATTGGGCAGCCAAGGCATCAGGACTTCCCCGTAATGGGTCGCCACATAAAAGGCGACCACCCAGCTAAGCAGCGAAATGACTTCGCGCACCAGACCTTTCGTCATGCTGATCAGCATGAAACCGACCAGCAGAAACAGCAATACGTAATCGAAAGCAGTCAAAATGCGATCCAGTCGTCACATCAGTTCGGCAACAGGGTACAGGACAATCCCATGCTTTTGAGTTTTGAACACGTCCTGTCCGCATCGCCCCTGGAGAGAGGCCCGATACGGACACGGATCCGCTCTTCTCCATTCCCGGCTTTCACTTTCTGGGTATGGGAATGGATTCCCGCCCTGGAAAGTTTCGCCTGCAATTCACTGACCTTCTGCGGCGATGTCAGCGCTGCGACCTGAATGACCTGTTTGCCGGATGTCGACGTTTTGGCATTTTTGTCAGCGATCATCTGACCGATCGGATCGGAACCGGCCGCCGCTTTCGCTTTTTCAGCCTTCAGTTTGTCGGCTTTCGCTTTTTCCTGTCTGGCTTTTTCCGCCTTCAGTTTTTCCTGTCTGGCTTTTTCGGCTTTTTGCTGTGCCTCGGCCTGTTTTTTCTGAGTGTCGGCCTCACTTGCCGTCGCCGTTTTTTCTTTTGGTGCGGCCAGATGCTGTTCGGTAGCGCCCTGTACCGGTGCAGCCTCCTGAACGGGAGACGTGGATGGCTGCGCTGCCGGTGCAACGCCCTCTGTCGGGGCGGTAGCAAGCTGTACCTGTTGGGCCTGATCGGCTGGAGGGGTAACCGCCGTTTCAGTTGTCGGAGCAGATGGCGGAGTCTGTTCGGCCGCCGCTACCTGAACCGGTTTGTTGTCTTTGGAAGGGATATCGAGCAATAAATTGGGAGAAACCGGCTTGGGTTCCGATTCGAAAATCATCGGCAAAATAATGATAGCTGCCACGACCAGCGTAATGGAACCGACAAGACGGCGGCGAGCCCGTTTTTTTTGCGGCAATTGCGGGTCGTCCGCGCTGTTTTTCTGGCTGGAATTTTTTTTGCGATCGATATCGTCCGCGACAAACCTGTCCGCACCAGTGGCGCGTGACGTTCCTTCTGAATCAGATTTCGATTTGCCCCAGCGAAAAAAAGAAAAACGGCTCATGCAATCAACGATGGTTGGTTGGTTTCAGGTCACCTTCTTCAGTGACCCCTGTAACGACCCAAAATGATCCGAATGCGACTATTCTATCATTTTTCTGTGCATTGTTCTTGGCGCTTGTCATGGCATCGACAGCATTGTGATACACGGATATGCACTGATTGGTTTTGCCGCGTGTGACGCCGGCGGAAATGAGTTTCTGTTTCAGCGCTTGTGCCGTGGCCGCTCTTGGCAAGGGCAAATCGGTCACATACCAGCGATCGACGCATCCTTTCATCAACTCGATAACACCGTCAATATCCTTGTCGGACATGGCGCCGAACACGGCATGTGTCGCATGGAACGACCCCATGTCTTTCAGGTTTTTCGCCAGCACAGCGGCAGCATGTGGATTATGGGCGACGTCGAGAATGACCGATGGTTCATCCTGAAGAATCTGGAAACGGCCCGGCAGTTCGGTTCTGACGATACCACGTCCAATAGCGGCGGCATCCACTGGCAAACGCTGTTGCAATGCTTCCACAGCAGCCACAACCGTCGTGGCATTGTGAATCTGCGTATCCCCTTTCAGTGAAGGAGGAACGAGACCGGCATAAGACGATTTTTCACCCAGATAATTCCAGTGGCCGCCATCGGTTTCGAAGCGGTAATCCCTGCCGAAAACCTTGAGATTGGCGCCAACCGACGCGGCATATTTCAAAAGCGATTCCGGTGGATCGAGATCACCGTAAAAAGCCGACTGGCCCTGCCGATAAATACCCGCCTTTTCAAACCCGATTTTCTCGCGGGTATCACCCAGATATTCAATATGGTCGATTGCGACATTCGTGACGATGGAAACGTCTGCATCGATCAGGTTCACCGCATCGAGCCGCCCACCGAGACCGACTTCAAGAACAAGGACATCCAGCTGTGCATCGGCATAGAGCTTCAGGGCAACCAGCGTCGTGAATTCGAAAAAGGTCAGTGGAACATCACCCCTGACTTCCTCGATCACTTCAAAATAACGTACAAGCGTTTCATCGTCGACCATCTCGCCGTCGATTTTCATGCGCTCGTTGAAAAAATGGATATGGGGAGAGGAATACAGGCCGGTCTTGTAGCCCGCTTCACGATAAATCGTCTGGAGCATGGCAGAGGTCGACCCTTTGCCGTTTGTCCCGCCCACAATGATGACAGGGCAATCGAAATGAATGCCCAGCCGTTCTTTCACGACACGAATCCTCTCCAGCCCCATTTCAATATTTTTGGGGTGCAAGCCCTCTACAATCTGAACCCATTCAGAGAGGGTGCGATGGTTTCGCTCCGGTTTATTTGTGGCCGATTGCCTGAACATCTTCATGAGAAAACGATCGTATTCAAATCATTAAAAACGCAAACGCCTTATTCTTTTGGAACAGGCGTTTGATATTAAAACAGAATGGCTTATGAAATAGATTCAATCGGCCTGTTTTGCATCATCGCCAGCATATGGGACAATTCATTGCGCAATTCACGACGGTCGACAATCCGGTCGACGGCACCCTTTTTCATCAGG